>NZ_KV792996.1:0-42815 GCF_001808325.1 Klebsiella sp. HMSC16C06 | reverse complement strand
GATAAGGCGCCAGCCGCCATCCGGGAACTCCCCCCGCTCGCGTCGCGCTTAGCGGGGGCTAACTATTACTACGTAGGCTGGTAAACCACATCTTCAACAGTCGCTCAAAGCCTAAGATGCAGTAGCCGAAAAACGGGTTGCTCCAGTAAATATCATCGTCGAACTTCTGCGGGTCGTGAATAATAAACGCCGTATCCGCAGCCTGCGCCAGCGGGCTTTGATAGTCGCCGGTAAAGCAGACCAGATTAATCTCCTTCCCCTCCAGGGCCTTCACCCAGTTAAGCGCCGAGCTGCTGCGCCCGGATTTAGAAACGATCCAGATGGAGTCGAAGCGGGCGGCGTTTTTCTGTTCGAGGATTTCATAATCGGGCCACAGCGCCAGGCTGGCATTCACGCCGGTGACGAGGAACTTGTTGTAAATATACTGGGCGATTAGCTGCGAAAAGCCGCTGCCGTGGATCAGGATGCGCTGCTGTTTAAGGCTTGCCAGCAGCGGCGTCAGCGCTTCTTCCGGCTGAACGCTCATGTAGTCGATATCGTTGGTGACATCGAGCTTCGGCATGGTGATATTGAACTTGATGAAATAGACCAGCTCCAGCCAGCCGCTGAACTTCAGTTTCTTCGCCAGCCGGACCAGCGAAGAGGGGTTGCTGTAGCACTGTTCGGCCACAGCGCGGACTCCCTGGCGGATACACTGCTCCGGGTCGTTCTGAATAAAGCGCAGCACGGTCATTTCCGTTTTGCTTAGCTTCACGTCACGAAAGATATTTTCTAAGTCCATGGCGGGCTCCTCTCAACGGCAGAATACGCTAACACCGTTCGGCGACAGCGTCTGCGGCCTGAGTCACCACTATGAAATGAACGTTACTTTTTGTACAAAAATGAAATAAAAAAACCCTCGCCGCTGGCGGAGAGGGTTGCAGCCGTTAAGATGGTGTTTTACAGGGTAATCGTCAGCGTATTGCCCTCGGCGCTCACTACCATACCCCATTCGCTGCCGGCCTGAGTCCCGCCCTGCACGCCCGCGACCTGCGGGATATTGCGCAGGCACAACGTCCAGCCGCGGGCCTCGCCTTCGCCGCTCACGGCGATGGTGTTGCCCTGGCGCCTGGCCTTCAGGGTGAAAATCGTCGAGCCGTCTGCCGCCGGAACGTCACAACGTGCCTCGCGTCCATCCTCGAGGTGGAACAGCTGGAAGGCGGTGCCCTCATGCCAGGCATAATCGGGTTTCTGGTCATTGTTGCCCAGCGCCAGCAGGGTGTTGTCGCGAACGTAGACCGGCAGGCTCAGCGCATCGTGATGCTGCTTATGCCAGCGGCTACCCGGTAATTCATCGTTATGCCACAGGTGCGTCCAGCGCCCATCCGGCAGATAAAATTGCACCTCGCCCGCTTCGGAGAACACCGGCGCCACCAGGACCGAATCACCGAGCATATACTGGCGGTCAAGATAGTCGCAGGCCGGATCGTCCTGAAACTCGAGCATCATCGCACGCAACATCGGCGTGCCGAACTCGTTGGCCAGCGCCGCCTGGCGATAGAGATACGGCATCATGCGGCATTTCAGCTGCGTGAAGTGGCGCACCACGTCGCAGGACTCTTCGTCGTAAGCCCATGGCACCCGATAGGATTTGCTGCCGTGCAGCCGGCTATGGCTGGAGAGCAGGCCGAAGGCGCACCAGCGCTTGTAGACGTGGGCCGGCGCGGTGTTTTCGAAACCGCCGATATCGTGACTCCAGAAACCGAAGCCGGACATGCCGATCGACAGCCCGCCGCGCAGGCTTTCCGCCATCGATTCGTAGTTGGCGTAGCAGTCGCCGCCCCAGTGCACCGGGAACTGCTGCGCGCCCACCGAGGCGGAGCGGGCGAACAGCACCGCCTCCTGCTCGCCGACGGTCTCTTTCAGCACTTTCCACACCAGTTCGTTATAGATGAAGGCGTAGTGGTTGTGCATTTTCTGCGGGTCGGAACCGTCAAACCACTGGACGTCGGTCGGGATACGCTCGCCGAAGTCGGTCTTGAAGCAATCGACCCCCATCGCCACCAGGCCTTTTAGTTTGTCAGCGTACCACTGGCAGGCTTCCGGGTTGGTAAAGTCATAAATCGCCAGCCCCGGCTGCCACTTATCCCACTGCCACAGCGAACCGTCCGGGCGCTTCAGCAGGTAGCCCTTCTCTTTCAGCTCCTTGAACACCGGCGAGCGCTGGCCGATGTACGGGTTGATCCACACGCAGACCTTCAGCCCTTTCGCCTTCAGGCGTTTGATCATCCCTTCCGGGTCCGGGAAAGTAAGCGGATCCCATTCAAAATCGCACCACTGGAAGGCCTTCATCCAGAAGCAGTCGAAGTGGAAGACGTGCAGCGGCAGATGGCGCTCAGCCATGCCGTCGATAAAACTATTCACCGTCGCTTCGTCATAGTTGGTGGTGAACGAGGTCGTCAGCCACAGACCGAACGACCATGCCGGCGGCAGCGCAGGGCGGCCGGTGAACTGCGTATAGCGGTTAAGCACCGCTTTCGGCGTCGGGCCGTCGATGACTAAGTACTCAAGGTATTCGCCTTCAACGCTGAACTGGACTTTAGAGACTTTCTCCGAGCCCACCTCGAAGGAGACGCGCTGAGGATGATTGACCAGCACGCCGTAGCCGCGGTTGGTCAGATAGAAGGGGATATTTTTGTAGGATTGCTCGGTGCTGGTGCCGCCGTCTTCGTTCCAGGTTTCTACCGTCTGGCCGTTGCGCACCAGCGCGGTAAAGCGCTCGCCGAGGCCGTAGACGGTTTCGCCGACGCCGAGGTCGAGGCGCTCAAACATGTAGTTGCGCTGGGTCTTACTATCCTGCACGTAGCCGTTGTTTTTCAGCTGGCTACCGGTGATGCGCACGCCGTCGCGCAGAAAATCCAGCGCCCAGAATTCACCTTTAGTGACGCGCACGCTGAGGTTGCCGCTTTTCAGCTCGGCGAACCCGGCCGTATTTTCTATTTCGACATGGACGTCTTTCTGCACGTTCAGCGGATAGTGCGGGCCGTTATCCAGCGCGCCCTGGAAGTGCGCCATGCGCACGCCGATTATCCCTTCCTGAGGCGAGAAAAAGCGCAGGGTGAACAATGGCGTATCCAGCTGCCAGGCGCGTTCGCGGACATCGCGCGGCGCGGCATAGACCACCATTTCATTCCCCTGCCGCTCCACCTCGTAAACCTGTACGGGTTGGATCAGGCTGAGCCCTGGTTGAATGAGCCAGTTTCCATCACTGATTTTCATTAAAACGTCCTCTTAGTTTTGCCATTCTTTATCGATCGGGGCTGCGGTGAAATCTTGTTCGTTGCGACGCGCGCCCTCGGCCAGCTCGGCCATCATTTTTTTCAGGAACGGCGTTTTCAGCGTGTAGTAGCGTTTGGCGATCACCGCGCTCAGCAGGTAGCACACCGCCGGAACGAGGGTGAACAAGGCGATAATGATGGTGAGGGTGGCGCTGTTCTGGGTTTTAGCGGCGGCGTCATAGCCGCCGCCGGCCAGCATCCAGCCGATCAGCGCGCCGCCCAGCGCCAGCCCTAACTTGAGCACAAACAGGGTGCCGGCGAAGCTGATGCCGGTCAGGCGTTTGCCGTTACACCATTCGCCGTAGTCGACGGTGTCGGACATCATCACCCACTGGATTGGCGTCACCAGCTGGTGCAGTACGCCAATGATGAAGATAAAGACGAACATGGTGATTTCGGCGTCCATCGGTACGAAGAACATCGCCACGCTGAGCACCGCCAGGAGGGCGTTGGTCCACCAGAAGACGCTGACTTTGCATTTCCAGTCGGTCAGCGGTTTCGCCAGCGCCGAGCCAATCAGGTTGCCGACGCAGTAGGTGGTGAGGAAGACGGTGAACAGCGCCGCCGAGCCCATGATCCAGGTGGTGTAGTACATCATCGCGCCGCCGCGAACGCAGACCGCGAGGATATTGAGGATGGTGAGTACGCCAACGATGCGCCACTGGTCGTTGCGCCAGATATCGCGCAGGTCTTCACGCATCGAGGTGCTGCTCGGCGGCGCTTCGACACGCTCTTTGGTGGTGAAAAAACAGAAGGCCAGCATCAGGAAGGCGACCACCGACAGCACCGCGATGCCGCCCTGGAAGCCGAGCGCTTTATCTTCGCCGCCGATAAAGTTGACCAGCGGCATCATCAGCACGGTGGAGAGCATGCCCCCCGCCGTCGCCAGCACGAAGCGCCAGGACTGCAGCGAGATGCGCTGCGTCGGGTTGTCGGTGATCACGCCGCCCAGCGCGCAGTAGGGGATATTCACCACGGTGTAGAGCAGGGTCAGCAGCGTGTAGGTCACGGCGGCGTAGATCAGCTTGCCGTTGTGGCTTAAATCCGGCGAGCTGTAGGCCAGCACGCAGACGAGGCCGAACGGGATGGCGCCGAAGAGGATCCATGGGCGGAACTTACCCCAGCGGCTGCGGGTACGGTCGGCAAGCAGGCCCATGCACGGGTCAGAAATCGCGTCCAGCGCGCGCGCCAGCAGGAACATGGTGCCGACAAAGCCGGCGGGGATACCAAAAATATCGGTGTAGAAAAACATCATGTATAACATGACGTTATCAAAAATGATGTGGCTGGCGGCGTCACCCATGCCGTAGCCAATTTTCTCTTTGACGGACAAAATATGATCTTTCATATGCGCACTATTCCCTTAGCGGCACCGCGGATTGGTACCGGTTACGATTTTTGTAAACCTTTGCCGCAGTAAGATGAATTGCGATATCTCGTTATCAGATTACGTTTCTTGTTTTCTGTGATCGTGGTAGGGAATCAGGGAGTGAAAAAGTGTAACTCACGGATTTTGTGAGGATTTGTCCAGGACTGTTCTGTAAAGTCCAGTTTTAACAGTAAAAAAGTGCGTTTAGGTATGTGGTAAACGGCTGAAAGTAGCTATAATGCGCCCCGCCTCCATGTAGCAATCGAGGCGCGGAAGATCGTCATCTCCGGTGAGGTGGCTGGACTTCAAATCCAGTTGGGGCCGCCAGCGGTCCCGGGCAGGTTCAACTCCTGTGATCTTCCGCCAGTTTGCCTCTGCTCCCCCAAAGCCACGCCATACCAACCTGAGCACCCCCAAACTCATCATCCCAGCCAATCATTTTCATCCAAACCCTGCGTTATTTTGTCTCTCGCGAACCCGTTACACTGGCGCGGTGGCCGCGTGCCGTTACCAACCGAAACAGGAGAGCCATAATGACCCCCGAACTCAGACACTGTTTTTCCATTACCATCCAGGTTGATAAACCGATAATTGTCTCCCGCAGCCCGCAGACCGGTAAGCGTCAGTTGATCCCGATTATCGGCGGCAGCGTCTCGGGTCAACTTCGCGGCCACGTATTACCCGGCGGCGTCGACAGCCAGATAATCGAACCCGACGGCACCTGCAGGCTGTCCGCTCGCTATGCCCTGCAGGTGGCGGAAGGGACAGTCTATGTGGAAAACAACGGCATCCGCCGGGTGCCGGCCCAGTATCATGCCCAGCTGTTCGCCGACGATATGCGCTTTTTTAGCGATATTCCGCCAGAAGCCATCTATTTTCGCACCGTTCCCTCCTTCGAGGTGGATACCCCCGCGCTCAGCTGGCTAACCACCTCGCTGTTTATCTGCGCCGGTGGCCGGACCCAGGATGGGGTAATGCTCGATTTCTATCAGGTGGGCTGATTTTCACTTTCTGCATATAACTGTTATTGCCGTTAGCCCATTTTTCCCCTCCCGGCAGCGGTCTACTATCGCGTCATCTTTTCATTCACCCGAATCACAGACCGGAGCAGTTATGAAAGCTATCGCCATTACTCAAGCCGCCGCTGACGGCAACAACATCCCTTCTTTAACTGAGATCGACCTGCCGGTCCCCACCGCCCACGGGCGTGACCTGCTGGTCGCCGTGAAAGCCATCTCGGTCAACCCGGTAGACACCAAAGTACGCGCCGGCTTCCAGGGCGACACACCGCGGGTGCTGGGTTGGGACGCCGTTGGCGTGGTGCAGTCCGTCGGTGCGGAGGTGACGTTGTTCGCCCCGGGTGATGAGGTCTGGTACGCCGGCGCGCTGGGCCGGGCCGGCAGCAACAGTGAATATCAGCTGGTGGACGAGCGCCTGGTGGCGCACAAACCGCGCACCCTCGATAACGCCGCTGCCGCTGCGCTGCCGTTGACGGCGATCACCGCCTGGGAGCTGCTGTTTCACCGTCTCGGCGTTAAGGAAGGCGGCAATGCGGGCGACACGCTGCTGATCGTCGGCGCGGCGGGCGGCGTGGGGTCAATCCTGACCCAGCTGGCCAGCAAACTGACCGCCATGACGGTGATCGGCACCGCCTCGCGTCCGGAGAGCCAGCAGTGGGTCCGCGAGGCGGGCGCGCACCATGTGATCGATCACAGCAAGCCGCTCGCCAACGAGCTGGCGCGCATTGGCATCAGCGCGGTGACCCATGTCGCCAGCCTGACCAACACCGAGCAGCACTTCAACGCGCTGATCGACGCCCTCGCCCCGCAGGGCAAGCTGGCGCTGATTGATGACCCGGAGACCCTGGACGTGGTGCCGCTGAAAGCGAAAAGCCTGTCCCTGCACTGGGAATTTATGTTCACCCGTTCAATGTTTGAGACGGATGATATGATCGCCCAGCATCAGTTGCTCACCCGCGTGGCGGCGCTGATCGACAGCCACACGATCAAAACCACCCTCGGCGAACACTACGGCGCCATCACCGCCGCCAATCTGCAGAAAGCGCATCGCCAGCTGGAAACCGGGCGTGCCGTCGGCAAGATTGTGCTCGAGGGGTTTTAAGATGATATCGCTTATCGCCGTGCTCAAGGCGAAACCGGGCCAGACGGACGCCCTGCACCAGGCCCTGCAGGCGCTGCTCCTGCCGACAAGACAGGAGCCGGGCAACCTCGACTACGCCCTGTTTCAGCTGCGCGACGCGCCGGACACCTTCTATATGCGCGAGGCGTGGCAGGGACAGGACGCCCTCGATGCGCATGTCGCGATGCCCTATTTTCAGGCGTTTATGACGCAGATGGAGTCCCTGCTGGCTGAGCCGCTGCGGCTGGACTACCTGACGGCGATTGAGCCTTAGCAGGTTCGATTCACGAGGGGTGGGAAAATCACGCCCCTCCGCCGCACGGGCTTAAAATTGGGCGGGAAGCGGGTGAGCGATGGTCCTCAGCACACCGCGATGGATCGTAATATAGTCACCTTTACGCAGCTCCGACAGAATCGACATAATGCGGCTACGCGACAAGTTGGTACGGCGCTGAATAAAACTCAGGACGTTGATTTGGCGACGATATGCCTCCGGATAGTCCGCCAGCTCTGTTAGCAGGGTTCGCACCATCAGATAAGAATCCACCCCCATCAGCTCTTGCTCACGTATGCTCAACACCATCAACCGCTGCGCCAGGATATGCGTGACATGGCGCCACAGGTTTTGCTCATTCAGGATATCAACAGCAGCCTGGTGTGATATCCAGCGCCCACGCAAATCCGTCTCGGCAAACAGCACGTAGTGCCGTTTTTGTGGGATATCATCAAATAGCCCATAACCATCCATAAATCCTAATATCGACGGAGAAAAAAGCGGGGTTACCACCATCTGTTTTTCCCCATGACAAATTGAAGCAATCCCCTCTTCAAGCATAATGACCCCAGGCTCGGCCTGATCTGGACGAAAATCATAATTGCTCTCTCGCGCCAGTTCAAAGGGCGCACTGGCGGGACGAAATGCCGTGAATAAGGACTCCAACGCCAATAATGGTTTTGTCCGGCTTCCGTAATAAAAAGACGGTAACGCCTGGTCGGTAGAGAGGCTGGCTGCAGGTATCGACATGGTTTTATGCCATCGGTCAGGTTGAAAAAGTGATTCGTTGAGAATCATAGTATCAACAGGTGAAATAACGAATAAAAGACAAGACGTTACGGGGATAAAAAGAGTGTAAGCATCATTATCTGCAATAACTATTTATCTCTATTCTACAGGAATAAATAATACTATTTGCCGTAAATACCTATAAGGCTTAGCGGCTATAAAGATAAGGCCACCTTATTATTTACTGCGCTGGCTAACGCCGCGCCTGAGGGTTTCTCAACCGCTTTCCCCCTCGCATCTCGACCAGTCCAGGCTACGCTTATCGATGCCACTGACCACCCGCTTTCCCCTCCCGTTCTATTGAGTCCATTCATCAAGAAGAGGTTTCGCTATGCTGATCAACGCTATTGGTACCTACTCCGCCAGCCAGCCGCTGGAATCAATGGCCATCACCCGCCGCGAGCCGGGGCCACAGGATGTACAGATCGCCATCGCTTACTGCGGCGTCTGCCACTCCGATCTCCACCAGGCGCGTTCGGAATGGGCGGGAACGCTCTATCCCTGCGTGCCGGGGCATGAAATTGTGGGTCGGGTGACCGCGGTCGGCAACGCCGTCTCGCGCTACGCCGTCGGCGATCTGGTGGGCGTCGGCTGCATGGTCGATAGCTGCCAACAGTGCGAAGAGTGCGCTGAGGGGCTGGAAAACTACTGCGACCACATGGTGCTGACCTATAACGGCCCGACCCAGGACGCGCCGGGCCACACTCTGGGCGGCTATTCCCAGCAGATCGTGGTCAAAGAACACTACGTGCTGCGGATAACCCATCCCGAAGCGCAGCTGGCCGCCGTCGCGCCACTGCTGTGCGCCGGGATCACGACATACTCGCCGCTGCGCCACTGGCACGTCGGGCCGGGTAAAAAAGTCGGCGTGGTCGGCATCGGCGGCCTTGGGCATATGGGGATCAAGTTGGCCCACGCCATGGGGGCCCACGTGGTGGCCTTTACCACCTCCGAATCCAAGCGTAATGCAGCCAGAGCGCTGGGCGCCGATGACGTAGTGGTGTCGCGCAACGACGACGAAATGGCGGCCCACGTCAAAAGCTTCGACTTCATCCTTAATACCGTGGCGGCGCCGCATAATCTCGATGCCTTCACCACGCTGCTGAAACGCGATGGCACCATGACCCTCGTAGGCGCTCCGGCCACGCCGCATCCGTCGCCGGAAGTGTTCAATCTGATCTTCCGCCGCCGGTCGATTGCCGGCTCGATGATCGGCGGTATTCCGGAAACTCAGGAGATGCTCGACTTCTGCGCCGAACACGGCATCGTCGCCGATATCGAGCTGATCCGCGGCGATGAGATCAACGAAGCCTGGGAAAGAATGGTCAAGGGTGACGTGAAATACCGCTTCGTGATCGACAGTGCGACCCTCGCCGGCTAAGCGCCGCGACGAAAGGTGCGCCGCCACTCCGTCGGGCTGACGCCAAAGCGCGCCTTAAACTGCTGGCGCCAGGTGACCGCTGAAAGATAGCCCACCGCCTCCGCCACCTGTTCGACCGGCAGATCGCCCGCCTCAAGCAGAGTCTGGCTGCGGCGCAGACGTTCGGCGGTCAGCCAGTCGGTAATGCTCATCCCGGTCGCCCTGGCGAAGTGGCGGGTCAGGGTACGGCGGCTCATCGCCACCACCCGGGCCAGCGAATCGAGACTGTGCGGCTCGGCAATATGCTGCTGCAGATAATCCAGCAGGCAGTTGATTCGCGCATCGCGGGTGTTTTTCGGCACCGGCTGGGCGATAAACTGCGCCTGGCCGCCTTCGCGGTGCGGCGAAACAATCATCCGCCGGGCGATCTGGTTGGCCGCGAGGCTGCCGAAACGCTGGCGGATGAGGTACAGGCAACAGTCCAGCGCCGCCGCGGTGCCCGCCGAGGTGATCACCCGTTGGTCATCGACATACAGGGCATTGATATCCAGCTGCACCTGCGGAAACAGGCGCTGGAAATCCTGCTCGAACTCCCAGTGGGTCGCCGCTCGCCTGCCGTCCAGCAGCCCGGCGTAGCCGAGGACAAACGCGCCGAGACACAGGCCGACAATCTCCGCGCCGTTATCCCGCGCCCGCACCAGGCTATCAAGCAGCGCCTGCGGCGGACGCCGATCGACCTCGCCCCAGTAAGGCACCACCACGATATCCGCCTGTTCCAGCGCGGCGAAATCGCCGGTGGCGTACAGCGCAAAACCATCGCGGGCGCGCAGCAGCCCCGGCCGCTCGGCGCAAATGTGCAGGTTAAAGCGTTTGATTTCCGAAACCGAATCGCCAAACAGCATGCAGGGGACGGCGTAGTGAAACGGGCTAAAGCCCTCTACAGCGACAATCGCCACGTCGGTGAGTTTCATCGTCCTTTCCCCTTTCGCATGTTAATAAACCACGGTTTCCCCATCCTGCGGGATACTCACCACATCGGCAATCTGATTATCCAGCGCATACTGGCGCATCTCTTCCCGGCTCACCAGACAGTGGTTGACCGCCTCGAGGTGGATAGCCATGATTTTCGCTTCCGGCAGGGCGAAGTGCACGTTAAGAAGATCTTCCTTGCCCATGATTATCGGGCCAAAGCCGATGACGTGGGCGTAGCCGGCGTTGAGGACCACCACGTCCGGGCGCAGCTTCAGCAGATCAGCTTCAATTTCATCACGCCAGATGGTATCCCCCATCAGCCACAGCGTCTTCTCCTGCGGATGGCGAAACACCACGCCGCAGGCTTCTCCCAGGCGCTCAGCCATCGCCGGCACCGCGTAGGTCCGGTCGCTGCCGTGTTGGCCGGAGGTGGTTTTCTGCAGGCGCACGCCGGCAAATTCGCTGTCTGCCGACAGCAGGCGCAGATCCTGAAATCCCTGGCTGCGCAGCAGCGCGGCGTCGGCCTCATGCTGGACGAACACCGGCAGGGTTTTCGGGATCGCGGCGATCGCCGCCGCGTCCCAGTGATCGTCATGGGTATGGGTGACGATCACCGCATCAACGTCGATAATTTTATCGCGGGAAAACGGCAGCTCAACCAGCGGATTGCGCAGCTCGCTGCGCGCAGTGCCAGGAAAACCTGGCCAGGCGCCCTTGTCAGCCAGCATCGGGTCGATGAGAAATCTTTTCCCGGCGTAGTCAATCCTCTGGGTCGCATTACGGATGTGGGTGATGTTCATGTTGGTGTTCCTCAGTGGGGTCATCTGACGAACATCGTACTGAGTCCGCACCTGGCTCAACAGGGGCATTTGGGCAATGATCGATGGAATCGGGCCAACCTGCGGCGGTTGCCATCCGCCTCCGGCTATGTTGTTCTTAAGGCTCAATTTTTGACAGGAGTGGCAGGATGAAAAAGAAACTGACCGCCGCCGATATGCACGACCCGCAGGTCATCGCCGAGACGCAATGGTTCAGCATGCGTAAGGTGGGGATTGATGTCGCCCCCGGCGAGCGCCGCGACTTTTATTCCATTCATTACCCGCGCCCGGCGGTGGGGATTGTGGCTATCCAGGATGAGAAAGTACTGCTGATTCGCCACTACCGCTATCTGATCGATCAGGTGGTGTGGGCCATTCCCTCTGGCGGCGTCGATGAAGGGGAAGATCCGGCGGTCGCCGCGCTGCGCGAGCTGCGGGAAGAGACCGGCTGGCAGGCGCAACGCGTCGAGGAGATCATTCGCTTCAACCCCTCCTACGGCAGCAGCGATCAGCTGTTTATCACCTGGCTGGCTACCGACTTACGCTGGGTGGGCATGGATGCAGATCAGGATGAGGTGATGGAGACCGGCTGGTTTACCTTCGACGAGATAAACCAGCTGATCGCCTGCGGCGAGATGCCGGACGGGCTGTCGCTGGTGCCGCTGCTGCAGCTGATGGCGCAGCGGCGAAGCGGCCCGCTTACGGCTTAAGCATCCGCCAGCGGAACCACAGCTGGGCCACCAGGATCAGCACGCCGCCGATAATCTTCTGTAGCGGCAGCTGTTCGCCGTACCACAGCGCGGCGGCAATGACCGTCAGCAGCGGTTCGAGCACCATGATGATCGCGGCGCTGGCCACCGCCGCGTACTTTTGCCCCTTCATCTGCAGACCGAAGCGCAGGCTGGTGGCGATGACAATGCTGGCCACCAGCCAGCCGAGAGTCGGCAGGGTCATCGGCTGGTCCCAGCGTTCAACGGCAGCGGAGATGGTCAACCCGACGATACCGGTGATCGCCAGCTGCACGGTGGTCAGGGGGATCAGCGGTACTTCACGCGCGCAGCGGCTGGTGTAACAGAACCAGATCGACTGCACCAGCGCCGTCAGCAAAAACCAGCCCTGGCTGGGGTGGAAGGCTATCGGCATATGCAGACTGAGCAGCCCCAGGCCTACCACCGCGATCGGCAGGCACTCCCACCAGGCGCGAGGCGGGCGCACCTTCATCATCACCCACGCGGTTAGCGGGACGAACATCATCGACAGGCTCATGATAAACGCCCCTTCGCCGAGCGACGCCGTCGTGGAGACCGAATAGATCCACAGGCAGAGGTTGAGCGCAAACCAGAGTCCGCTGATGATGAGTTTTGGCCAGTGCTGCTTTTGCGGGCGAAAACCGCGGCAGAACGGCAGCAGAAGCAGCGCGGCGAAGAAAAAGCGCAGCCCAAGGAACGCGAATACCGGCATGCCGGCGATCGCCTCGCGGGAAAAAATCCAGCCGCAGGCGGCAATCACCGTCGCGGCAATCAGCAGCAGGTCAGCCTGCCGTTGGCGTACCATACGCGCCTCTCCCTGTGTGTAGGCCTACCAGCCCGGCACCGCGCCGCCGTTGAAGATAGTCTCTGCCGCCTTCGCCACCTCCGGCGACTGGTACGACTGCATAAACTCCTTCACGTTTTCCGCGTCTTTATTGTCTTCCCGGGTCACGATGATGTTCACGTAGGGCGAGTTTTTATCTTCGATAAAGATGCCGTCACGAACCGGCGACAGCCCGGTTTGCTGCAGGTAGGTGGTGCTGATGATAGCCACATCGACTTTGGGATCGTCGAGTACGCGCGGCAGTTGCGCCCCTTCCAGCTCCATGATCTTCAGGTTATGCGGGTTGTCGGTGATATCCACCGCCGTCGGCAGCAGGCCGGTCCCGGCTTTGAGGGTAATCAGCTTCTCTTTTTGCAGCAGCAGTAGCGCCCGCCCGAGATTGGTCGGATCGTTGGGAATGGCGATCGTCGCGTCGTCTTTCAGTTCGGCGACTGACTTGATCTTGCGCGAATAGCCGGCCATCGGGAAGACGAAGGTATTGCCGACCGCCACCAGATGATAGTTATGCGCTTTGTTGTCCTGCTCAAGGAAAGGCCGATGCTGGAAGACGTTGGCGTCCAGATCGCCGGCATTGGTCGATTCGTTAGGCAGCAGCGAGCCGCTGAATCCCACCAGTTCGACGTCCAGACCGTACTTCTCTTTGGCCACCTTCTTCGCCACTTCCGCCACATCCTGCTCGGCGCCGTTAATCACGCCGACCTTAATGTGCTTCGCTTCATTACCCTTTTGGTCGCAGCCGACCAGCGCCAGACCCGCCAGCATCACTGCGGCGGCGGCCCGTAAACGTAATCTCATCCTCTTCACCCTGTCTGTCCTGACTGTCATTGTTTTTTTCGTGCAAAACTATAGCGACTTTCGGGTCGGGTAATAAACAGCAAACCACGCAACTGGAAATAAAATCATCTTCGCGAAACGCGAGGCGCTAGCCCCGTCGCCACTCGCCCGGCGTCACGCCATAGCGCATTTTGAAGCGCTTCGAGAAGGACGCCAGCGACTGAAAGCCGCAGCGTTCGGCAATGACCTCGAGGTTGGTCTGACGCTCCAGGCGCAGCAGCCGGGCGGCCAGCGCCATTCGCAGCTGCGACAGCCACGCCTGCGGCGTCAGGTGATAAACGCGGGCAAAATGACGGGCAAAGGTGGCCCGCGAAAGAAAGGCACGGGCGGCCATGGTTTCCAGCGTCCACGGCTGCTCCGGGGTCGCCATCACCGCCAGCACCGCCGGCATCAGGCGTTCATCGCTCATCAGACGCAGCAGTCCGCCGGGCGGCTGTTGCTCGCCAAGCAGCATGCGCAGCAGGAGCACCAGCAGCGTATCGCCGAGGCTGCGCACGATAGCGCTGCCGCCGGGACGCTGCGCCAGGCTCTCGCGCACCAGTATATTAAGCAGCGCGTCCAGCTCCGGGCAGTCTTCACGCGCATCGGTATGGAGATGGATCAGCGTCGATGCTTCACTGAACAGCCAGCTGACGTGCGGACCAAAATAGAATTCGCCGCACAGCATCTCCAGCGCCCCCTCCGCCGGGCCGGCGCGCATTTCCGTCACCGTGCCGTTAAACCGGTGCGCTACCGGCAGCACCTGGCCCCACTCCACCAGGCTCTCCATCAGATGCGGCGAACCGTGCGGCAGGAGGACCACATCTCCCGCGCGCAGGTGATGAGTCTGGCCGCCGACGTTGAGCCGCCCCTCGCCGCGCAGCACCACGTGCCAGGGCACCACGCCGCTGCGCATTTGCTGGTGCCCGGCCTGCCAGCGACCGCCGAAGCGACAGTGCAGGTTCACTTCGCAGCGCGGCGCCAGCAGCGCCAGCAGATGACTGAGACTGTCCATGCTTCTCCTGAGACGATAAGACAAAAAGGTGAGACGAAGACCGCCAGTCTAGCATGCGGCAAGCGCCTAAGATGACCCCATTGCCAACACACCCTCGATAACAACAGGAGTTAACCATGAGCCGTTTAGCAGATATCCGTGAACAAGACGCCACCGGCAAAGCCGCCGATATTTTCGCCGGGATCAAAAAAGCGATGGGCAAAGTGCCGAACGCCTATCTCACCATCGGCGGCCACTCGCCGGCAGCACTGCAGCAGGCGCTGGCGCACAATGCGATGCTCCATAAAGGCAGCCTCAGCGCCCAACAGCTGGAAGCGATTAACCTGTCGGTCAGCGAAGCCACCGGCTGTGACTACTGTCTGGCCGCGCATACCCTGATGGCGAAAAAAGCCGGCTTCAGCAGCGAACAAATCCACGCCCTGCGCCGCGGGGAGTATGCGGAAGAGGCGCAGCTTGATGCGCTGGTGAAATTCGCGCAGACCCTGGTGACCACCACCGGTACGCTGCCGGAAGCCGACGTCGCCGCGCTGCGCAACGCCGGTTTTAGCGACCAGCAGGTGATTGAGATCATCAGCGCCGTCAGCGCCATCCTGTTCACCAACATGGTGAACCGGGTTAACGACACGGTGGTCGACTTCCCGAAAGCCGATTAACCCGTCGTCGCGCGCCTGTTTACAGTCCCAATTCGCTTAGCCCCGGATGATCGTCCGGGCGGCGCCCCTGGGGCCAGTGGAACAGGCGCTCGCTTTCGGCGATCGGCAGGTCGTTGATGCAGGCGTAGCGCGTCTGCATCAGCCCGTGCTTATCAAACTCCCAGTTCTCATTGCCATACGAGCGAAACCAGTTGCCGCTGTCGTCGCACCACTCATAGGCGAAGCGCACGGCAATGCGATTCTCCTGCCATGCCCACAGCTCCTTAATCAGCCGGTATTGCTGCTCCTTGCGCCATTTTCGCTGCAGGAACTCAACAATTTGCCCCCTGCCGTGGACAAATTCGCTGCGGTTGCGCCATTCGCTATCCACGGTGTAGGCCAGAGCGACTTTTTCGGCATCGCGACTGTTCCAGCCATCTTCCGCGGCGCGGACCTTCTGGATAGCGCTGTCGCGGGTAAACGGCGGGAATGGGGGACGTTGCTCATTCATCAGGAGTCTCCTTTTGAGGCTAATTGCTGCTGCAGGCGCTGATTCTCCTGCTCCAGGTCATGAATACGTTGCTGCAGGTTCTGGCTGTACTCCGCCACCTGCTGCGCGCTGTAGCGCGGCGTAATGTGCTGCGGGCAGTTCCAGTCAAACGCCTGCAAATGAAAAAGAAACAGACGTTCAATGCGGGCGCGATAGTTGGCCGGCGCCACCTGCGCCAGCAGCTGCGGATGGTCCTCTGCCGCCAGGACCTCGACGGTGGCGTAGATTTTCAGCCTGGCACGGCGCGGATAATCCATCAAAAACAGGCAGGCCCGGTCGCTGCCGCGCAGATTGCCGGTAGTGATGTACTGGCGGTTACCGCCGAAATCGGCCATCGCCAGGGTAGTGTCATCCAGCAGATGCAGAAACCCCGGCGGGCCGCCGCGATGCTGAATGTAGGGCCAGCCGCTCTGCGACACCGTCGCCAGATAAAAGCTGTCGCGGGTGGCGATCATCCCCGCTTCGCTGTCGCCGAAGCGGTCGGCCTGGCGGCGACTGTGCGGCGTTTGCCACAGCGAGTCGCTGCCCATTTCATGCTGCACATCCATCACGTCCGGGGTGATGGCGATATCGAGAAAGGTTGCTGCCATAGCGCCTCCTGTTGTCTGGCGCCATCATGGACTGTACTGTGAAGAATGATAATACGGGTAAAGTGGCAATCATCTTTCCGAAAAACGGGAGAATAATGGATCGATTAAGCGCGATGGCGCTGCTGGTGAAAGTGACCGAGCTGGGGAGCATGTCGGCGGCGGCGCGGGCGCTGAATATGCCGTTGACCACCGTCAGCCGCCATATTGGTGAACTGGAGAGCGCGCTGGGCGTGCGCCTGCTGGCGCGAACCACCCGCAAACTGACGCTCACCGACGCCGGGGTCGATTATGTTGCCGCCGCGCAGCGGATCCTTGAGGATGTGGAAAACGCCGAACGCCAGGCGACGGGCGAATATCAGGAGCCAAAGGGTGAGCTGGTGATCTCCGCGCCGACGATGTTTGGACGCCAGCACGTTCTTCCGGTAATCAGTGAATTTATCGCCCGCTACCCGCTAATTCGCGTCCGTTTGCTGCTCAGCGATCGCAATGCCGACCTGGTGAGCGACCATGTCGATCTGGCGGTGCGGATTGGCGACCTGGCGGACAGCAGCATGGTGGCCACCCGCCTTGGCACCATGCGGATTGTGGCCTGCGCCCATCCGGCGCTGCTGGCGAAATACGGCGAGCCGCAGCGGCCACGCGATCTGGCGGCGCTGCCGATCATCCGCATTGAATCGCCGATGCCCTATCGCGGCTGGCGCTTTCGCGCCGCTGAGCGCGAGGACCAGCTGATTAACCTGCCGCCGGTGCTATCCGTCACCACGCCAGAGAGCGCCGCCGATGCCGCGCGGCTGGGGGTGGGGGTGGCCCGCTTACTGCATTATCAGGCGCTGGATGGCCTGCGCCACGGGGAGCTCCGTCTGCTGCTGGAAAACGTCGAGCCGGATCCGGCGCCGGTCCATTTGCTGTATACCGCGCGGGATCTGGCGCCGCTTAAGCTGCGGAAATTTATCGATTTTGCCGCGCCGGCGCTGCGTCAGGCACTGCTGCGCATCGCCGGGGCCGCTTAATGCGTCGCGGTCTTCAGCGGTGCCTCCTTTAACAGCCAGGAGAGGACAAACGCCACCGCCATAATGCCGGCCGCCATCAGGAACGCCGCGTGGATCGCCGCGCCGAAGGCGTCGAGGTAGTCGAGGCGGATATCCGCGGGCAGGTGCTGAACCGCCACTGGATTCATTCCCGGCGGCAGCACCGCGCCTTCCGGCAACAGCTTTTGCAGGTTGCTCTGCAGCACGTGCGTGAACACCGCGCCAAACAGCGCCACGCCGATCGAGCCACCAATCGAGCGGAACAGGGTCACGCCGGAGGTGGCGACGCCGTACATCTGCGCCGGCATCGCATTCTGCACCGCCAGGACCAGCACCTGCATTACCAGCCCCAGACCCGCCCCCAGCACGCCGGTAAACAGGTACAGCTGCCACAGCGGCGAGTGAATGGTGATGCGGGTCAGCAGTACCATGCCGGTCACGCCGAGCAGGGTGCCGAGGATCGGAAACAGGCGATATTTACCGGTACGGCTGATAATCCGCCCGCTGATAATCGAGGTCAGCAGCAGGCCGCCCATCAGAGGGAGCAGCTGCAGCCCGGCCTCGGTGGGCGTCGCCTCCTTCACCACCTGCAGATAGAGCGGCAGGAAGGTGACTGACCCGAACAGCGACATGCCGATGACGAAGCCGATCAGGCTGCACAGCAGGAAGCTGCGGTTGCGGAACAGCGCCAGCGGAATAATCGGCTCGGCGGCCATCCGTTCTTCGTAAATAAAGCCGATGATCCCCACGATGCCGAAGGCCAGAATGCACCACAGCTGCGGGTCATTCCACGCGTGGACGCTGCCCCCTTCCGAGGTAAACAGAATGATGCACAACAGCGCCATGCTGAGGTAAATCGCCCCCAGCCAGTCAATCTGATGCTGGCTGCGTTTATTGCTGCTGTGGAATACCGCGCCGATCACCAGCAGCGCGAACAGGCCGAGCGGTAGGTTGATATAGAAGATCCAGCGCCAGGAGGCGTGCTGCACCAGAAAACCGCCGATCAGCGGGCCGATCACCGTCGCGAGGCCAAAAACGCCGCCGAACAGCCCCTGATAGCGGCCACGATTGGCGGGTGGGATGACGTCGGCGACCGCCGCCATGCTGATCACCATCAGGCCGCCGCCGCCGAGCCCCTGCAGGCCGCGCATCAGCACCAGCTGGGTCATGTTCTGCGCCAGCCCGCAGAGCGCAGAGCCGACGAGAAACAGCCCAATCGCCACCTGCAGCACGATTTTGCGACCGAACAGATCGCCGAATTTCCCGTACAGCGGCACCGCGATGGTGGAGCTGAGAATATAGGCCGTGACCACCCATGAAAGCTTGTCCAGCCCGCCCAGTTCGCCGACAATCGTCGGCAGCGCGGTGGAGACAATGGTCTGATCCAACGCCGAGAGCAACATCACCAACAGCAATGCGCTGAACAGCAGGCGTATCGACTGCACCGGTGGGTTAGCGACTTCAGAAGTCATTACAACGCTCGCTTGAAATTAATTAAATGCATAATTAATATTTAGTGAAAGAATGAGTCGGGTCAAGAGATCGCCATACCATGACAGCACAAAAGGATCAGGATGCCCCCCGCCGCCCGGGTCGGCCGCGCGGTAAAAAACCGGATACTGCCAATCGCGAACAGCTGATGGACATTGCCCTGATGCTGTTTGCCCGCGACGGGGCGGGCCGCGTATCGTTGAACGCCATCGCCAAAGAGGCCGGGGTGACGCCGGCGATGCTGCATTACTACTTCAGTTCCCGGGATGCGCTGGTGACCCAGCTGATTGAGGAGCGCTTTATGCCGCTGCGCAATCACATCAGCCGCATTTTTGTCGATCATCCGCAGGATCCGGTGCTGGCGCTGACGATGATGGTCGAGACGCTGGCGCATATGGCGGAGAAAAACGCCTGGTTTGCGCCGCTGTGGATGCAGGAGATCATCGGCGAGATGCCGATCCTGCGTCAGCATATGGATGCCCGCTTCGGCGAGGAGCGTTTTCAGGTGATGCTGGAGACGGTGCGTCGCTGGCAGCTGGAGGGCAAGATCAATCCGGCGCTGTCGCCGGAGCTGCTGTTTACCACGGTGATTAGCCTGGTGCTGGTGCCATTTTCACGCATTCACAGCGATCCGCGTTTACAGGCGGTCAACCGCCAGATCATCATCAGCCACGCGCTGGCGTTAATGGGCCACGGCGTCGGAGGTTAAGGCGTGGTTTTGACGCTTTTGTAGCCCGGATAAGGCGCCACGCGCCGCCATCCGGGAGTTTCCCTGCTCGCACTGCGCTTAGCAGGGCTACAACTTCTATGTTAATTCCCGGCAGATTGCGCTCCCGGTTGATCTTCTGCGTTATGTCTCTTATGGCGCGGGGAGCGCACAGGGGGCGGCCAGTCGCCGCCGCCCCCTGTACCCCCGGGCTCCGGCCAGCAACATCGCCGCTACGTGGTGCCTTCGACTTATCCCTGCAGGCTTCGGGTCGGGCCGAGGCAGCGTCCGTGCAAAACACGGCCCTCAGCCCGCATCCATGCGGGCTGCCCCGGCCTTCCGGGAACGTCTCGCGATTTTGAGGCCGCCAGCACCGGCAGTTTCAGTCGCGCAAGTGGGTATATCAATAACAGGCCGCACGAACCCCAGGACGGGTAAGGCGACAGGCGCCACCCGGCAAGAATACTGGTGCCGTGCCTGATATCCTGCCCGGCGGCGCTGCGCTTGCCTGTCCTGGGTGGGGCGAAACGACGGGAGGACTGTGTAGGCCGGATAAGGCATTTATGCCGCCATCCGGCACAACCACAGGTAGGGTACCTGACCGCCCGGGGATACCAGGATCGTTACAGCGCCTTCGACAAATAGTGGCGCTGCATGCCTGCGTGGGGGAAGTCGGGCAGCGACATCTGCAGCTGATAGCCTAATTTCTGATAAAACGGCAGCGCCTGGAAGCTAAAGGTATCCACCAGCAGATGGCTGCAGCCTAGCGCCTGCGCCTGCTGTTCCGCCTCCTGCATCAGCTCGCTCCCCAGCCCGCGCCCGCGCGTCGCCTCGCTAACCCACAGATACTCAATGCACAGCCAGTTGCCCTTGCGTTTGGCAATCAGCCCGCCCTGCATCACCCCTTGCCCATCGCGGGAGTAAACCCCCAGATCGCCAAACTGCGCCGCATCGAGATACTGCTGATTATAGTGCCGCAGACCGGCAAACAATTCTTGTTGATCGTCGGGATTAATGCTTTTTGTAATGATTAGCGTCATTAACTATCTCCAGTATCGCGATGCCGAATGGTTATTTTCCCTCTCCACTTTCACAAAATATTCTTATTTTCTCCATGATTATTTGCCTTAATTTTTTGCGTTCTAAAAGTAAGCAAAAAAACCTTTCCATTATCGCGACGGATCGTATAATGGATAAAAATGAGAATGATCATTCTCACCAAAAGACCAGAGGAGATGCGCTTTTCACCTCCTGAAGACCGAAGAGGTTGGCTTCAACGGAGACACAATAACAATCACGTTCAGGAACATCTGTGTTCCTTTTTTGTCATTTTCGCTCACCCGAAAATGCCTCAGCGCCCAACCTATTCCCTCGTTTTTAAATAAACGGGGCGGACGTCTTATATCTTGAGAAAATATAATGAAATACATCATAGCTCCCATCGCGACAGCATTATTTCTCCTTAGCGGATGCGATAATGCGCAGACATCTGCCCCGCAGCAATCCACGCCGGAAGTGGGCGTGGTCACCCTGCAAAGCCAGCCGGTGCCGGTAGTTAGCCAGCTCACCGGGCGCACCACCGCCTCGCTCAGCGCCGAAGTACGCCCCCAGGTGGGCGGCATCATCCAGAAGCGCCTGTTTACCGAAGGCGATATGGTGAAGGCCGGGCAGGCCCTTTACCAGATCGATCCCTCCAGCTATCGCGCGACCTGGAACGAAGCGGCGGCCGCACTGAAACAGGCCCAGGCGCTGGTGGTCTCCGATTGCCAGAAGGCCCAGCGCTACGCGTCGCTGGTCAGGGATAACGGCGTTTCCCGCCAGGATGCCGACGACGCCGCCTCCACCTGCGCCCAGGACAAGGCCAGCGTGGAATCGAAGAAAGCGGCGCTGGAGAGCGCGCGCATCAACCTGAACTGGACCACCGTCACCGCACCGATAGCCGGGCGCATCGGCATCTCGTCGGTTACGCCGGGGGCGCTGGTCTCCGCCGATCAGGATACCGCGCTGGCGACGATCCGCGGGCTCGACACCATGTATGTCGATCTGACGCGATCCAGCGTCGATCTCCTGCGTTTACGCAAACAAAGCCTGGCCAGCAACAGCGACACCCTCAGCGTGACGTTAACCCTGGAAGATGGCAGTACCTACCAGGAAAAAGGGCGTCTGGCGCTCACCGAAGTCGCCGTCGATGAATCCACCGGCTCGGTGACCCTGCGCGCTATCTTCCCCAACCCGCAGCACGTCCTGCTGCCGGGGATGTTCGTCCGCGCGCGCATCGATGAAGGCATCATGAACGACGCGATCCTCGCCCCACAGCAGGGGATCACCCGCGATGCCAAAGGCGACGCCACGGCGCTGGTGGTCGATGCCGCCAACAAAGTTGAGCAGCGTACCGTGGAAACCGGCGACACCTATGGCGATAAATGGCTGGTGCTGAGCGGCCTGAAAGCAGGCGATAAGCTGATTGTCGAAGGCACCAGTAAAGTGGCCCCCGGACAGACAGTGAAGGCCGTTGCCGTCAACAATAACGGAGGCAATGCCTGATGTTCTCCCGTTTCTTCGTGCGTCGCCCGGTCTTTGCCTGGGTGATCGCCATTCTGATTATGCTCGCCGGGGTGCTGGCGATCCGCACCCTGCCGGTAGGCCAGTACCCGGACGTCGCCCCGCCGGCGGTGAAAATCTCCGCCACCTATACCGGCGCCTCTGCCGAAACCCTGGAGAACAGCGTCACCCAGGTCATCGAGCAGCAGCTTACCGGCCTCGACCATCTGCTCTACTTCAGCTCCACCAGCAGCTCCGATGGCTCGGTCAGCATCACCGTCACCTTTGAGCAAGGGACCGACCCGGACACCGCCCAGGTGCAGGTGCAAAACAAAGTCCAGCAGGCGGAATCGCGGCTGCCGAGCGAAGTCCAGCAGTCCGGCGTAACGGTGGAAAAATCGCAGAGCAGCTTCCTGCTGATCCTCGCGGTATATGACAAAACCGACCGCGCCACCAGCTCCGACATCTCCGACTGGCTGGTCAGCAATATGCAGGACCCGCTGGCGCGCGTGGAGGGCGTCGGCAGCCTGCAGGTGTTCGGCGCCGAATACGCGATGCGCGTCTGGATGGACCCGACCAAACTCGCCTCCTACTCGCTGATGCCTTCCGACGTTCAGTCGGCGATTGAGGCGCAGAACGTGCAGGTTTCCGCCGGTAAAATCGGCGCGCTACCGTCGTCCAATGCCCAGCAATTGACCGCCACCGTGCGCGCGCAATCCCGGCTGCAAACCCCTGACCAGTTCAAAGCGATCATCGTGAAAAGCCAGGCCGACGGCTCGGTGGTGCGCCTGAGCGATGTCGCGCGGGTGGAGATGGGCAGCGAGGATTACACCGCTACCGCTAATCTGAACGGCCATCCGGCCGCCGGGATCGCGGTGATGATGGCCCCCGGCGCCAACGCGCTGGACACCGCGACCCTGGTGAAAAGCAAAATCGCCGAATTCCAGCGTCAGATGCCGCAGGGCTACGATATCGCCTATCCGAAGGACAGCACCGAGTTCATCAAAATCTCGGTCGAAGATGTGATTCAGACCCTGTTCGAAGCGATCATTCTCGTGGTCTGCGTGATGTATCTGTTCCTGCAGAACTTCCGCGCGACGCTCATTCCGGCGGTGGCGGTGCCGGTGGTGCTGCTTGGCACCTTTGGGGTGCTGGCGCTGTTCGGCTACTCGATTAACACCCTGACGCTGTTCGCCATGGTGCTGGCGATCGGCCTGCTGGTGGATGACGCCATCGTGGTGGTGGAAAACGTCGAGCGCATTATGCGCGACGAAGGGCTCCCCGCCCGCGAAGCCACCGAAAAATCGATGGGCGAAATCTCCGGCGCGCTGGTGGCGATCGCCCTGGTGCTGTCGGCGGTGTTCCTGCCGATGGCCTTCTTCGGCGGATCGACCGGGGTCATCTATCGCCAATTCTCGGTAACCATTATTTCGGCAATGATGCTGTCGGTGGTGGTGGCGCTAACCCTCACCCCGGCGCTGTGCGGCGCGCTGCTCAGCCACTCCAAACCACACACCAAAGGGTTCTTTGGCGCCTTTAACCGCCTGTGGGGGCGCACGGAAGCAGGCTACCAGCGCCGCGTACTCGGCGGCCTGCGCCGGGGCGCAGTGATGATGGGCGCTTACGCGTTGATTTGCGGGGCGATGGCGCTGGCGATGTGGAAGCTGCCGGGCAGCTTCCTGCCGGTGGAGGACCAGGGGGAGATCATGGTCCAGTACACCCTGCCCGCCGGGGCCACCGCGGTGCGTACCGCTGAGGTGCGCCGCCAGGTGACCGACTGGTTCCTCACCAAAGAGAAAGCCAATACCGACGTCATTTTCACCGTCGACGGCTTCAGCTTTAGCGGCAGCGGCCAGAACGCCGGGATGGCCTTCGTGTCGCTGAAAAACTGGTCGCAGCGCAAAGGGGACGACAATACCGCCCAGGCCATTGCCCTGCGCGCCACCAAAGAGCTGGGGACGATCCGCGACGCCACCCTGTTCGCCATGACCCCGCCGTCGGTGGACGGCCTCGGACAGAGCAACGGCTTCACCTTCGAGCTGATGGCCAGCGGCGGTACTGACCGCGACAGTCTGATGAAGCTGCGCAGCCAGCTGCTGGCGGCGGCCAACCAGAGCAGCGAGCTGCAGTCGGTGCGCGCTAACGATCTGCCGCAGATGCCGCAGCTGCAGGTGGATATCGATAACAACAAAGCCGTCTCGCTGGGGCTGTCGCTGAGCGACGTGACCGATACGCTCTCCAGCGCCTGGGGCGGTACCTACGTGAATGACTTTATCGATCGCGGCCGGGTGAAAAAGGTCTATATCCAGGGCGAAAGCGACGCGCGCGCGGTGCCGTCGGACCTCGGCAAATGGTTCGTTCGCGGCAGCGATAACAGCATGACGCCGTTCTCCGCCTTCGCCACCACCCACTGGCAATACGGCCCGGAAAGCCTGGTGCGCTACAACGGCTCCGCCGCCTTTGAGATCCAGGGCGAAAACGCCGCCGGCTTCAGCTCCGGCGCGGCGATGGACAAGATGGAAAAGCTGGCCGACAGCCTGCCGGCGGGCTCCACCTGGGCGTGGAGCGGCATTTCGCTGCAGGAAAAGCTCGCCAGCGGCCAGGCGATGAGCCTCTACGCCATCTCGATTCTGGTGGTGTTCCTGTGCCTGGCGGCGCTGTATGAGAGCTGGTCGGTGCCGTTCTCGGTGATCATGGTTATCCCGCTCGGCCTGCTCGGCGCGGCGCTGGCGGCGACGCTGCGCGGTTTAAGCAACGACGTCTACTTCCAGGTGGCGCTGCTGACCACCATCGGCCTGTCGTCGAAAAACGCCATCCTGATCGTGGAGTTCGCTGAATCCGCCGTGGATGAGGGGTATTCGCTCTCCCGGGCGGCGATCCGCGCCGCGCAGACTCGTCTGCGCCCGATTGTCATGACCTCGCTGGCGTTTATCGCCGGGGTACTGCCGCTGGCCATCGCCACCGGCGCCGGAGCCAACAGCCGCGTGGCGATCGGCACCGGCATCATCGGCGGCACCCTGACAGCCACCCTGCTGGCGGTGTTCTTCGTACCGCTGTTCTTCGTGCTGGTGAAACGTCTCTTCACCCGCCAACGTCCTTCTCAGGAGTAAGGTATGTTTCGTTTGAGTTTTATGTTTATCGCGCTCCTGACCGCGGGCTGCGTCTCGCTTGACCCGCATTATGATCGCCCGGCCGCGCCGGTGCCGGCCACCCTGCCCGGGGCGCACGGCGAATCGACGGCGGTGGTCGGCGACTGGCAGAAAGTGGTCAATGACGCGCGGCTGAAAAAAGTGGTCAGCATCGCGCTAAACAGCAACCGCGATGTGCAAAAAGCGCTGGCCGATATCGAGGCCGCGCGCGCCCAGTACGGCGAGACGCGGGCGTCGCTGTTTCCTACCGTCGATGCCGAGCTGAGCCATACCCGCAGCAAAACGGTAGCCAGCGGCCTGAGCTCCGCTTCGCAGGCCGACGGCGCGGTCTCCAGCTTCGAGCTGGACTTGTTCGGCAAGAACCAGAGCCTGTCGCGCGCGGCGCGCGAAACCTGGCTTGCCAGCGAATTCACCGCGCAGAATACCCGGCTGACGATGATTGCCGATTTGACCACCGCCTGGGTAACGCTGGCGACGGATAACAGCAATCTGGCGCTGGCGCAGCAGACCATGGACAGCGCAGCAAACTCGCGCAACATCGTCGCCCGCCAGATGGCGGTGGGTACCGCTTCCGCCGGCGATGTAAGCTCGGCGGAAAGCGTCTATCAGCAGGCGCGCGCCAGCGTCGCCAGCTATCGCACGCTGGTGGCGCAGGATAAAAACGCCATTAACCTGCTGGCGGGGGAAACCGTGCCGGAGAGCCTGTTGCCCGGCACCCTCGAGAGTCTCGGGGATAACAGCATCGCGCTGGTGCCGGCGGGCGTGTCGTCGTCGGTGCTGCTGCGCCGGCCGGACATTCAGGAAGCGGAGCACAATCTGAAGAGCGCCAATGCCGATATCGGCGCGGCGCGGGCGAACTTCTTCCCGTCGATTTCCCTGACCGCCAGCGCCGGGGTCGGCAGCGACTCGCTGTCGTCGCTGTTCAGCCACGGGATGCAGGTGTGGTCGTTCGCCCCCTCCATCAGCCTGCCGCTGTTCACCGGCGGCAGCAACCTGGCGCAGCTGCGCTATGCGGAAGCGGAGAAAAAGGGGCTGATCGCCACCTACGAGAAATCGATTCAGAGCGCCTTTAAGGACGTTGCCGATGCGCTGGCGCGCCGGGAAACGCTGAGCGAAGAGCTCGATGCCCAGCGGCAGTACGTCGCCGCCGAGCAGACATCGCTGGATATCGCCATGAAGAGCTATCAGGCCGGAGTCGGCGATTATCTGTCGGTGCTTACGGCCCAGCGCACGCTGTGGTCGGCGAAGACGACGCTGCTGTCCCTGCAGCAGACCGACCTCAATAACCGGATCACCCTCTGGCAGTCGCTGGGCGGCGGCGCCAGTTAATTTCACCCGCCGGGCGGCCGCGCCCGGCTTCTGTAAGGAATCGTTATGCCACGTGTTTCCCTCTCCTGGGCGCTGATCCTCGGCCTGCTGTCGGGTATCGGCCCGCTGTGCACGGATTTTTATCTGCCGGCGCTGCCGGAGATCACTCAGCAGCTGCAGGCCACCAGCACCCAGACCCAGCTGTCGCTGACCGCCGCGCTGATTGGCCTCGGCCTGGGTCAGCTGTTTTTCGGCCCGCTGAGCGATCGCATTGGCCGCCTGAAACCGCTGGCGCTGTCTCTGCTGCTGTTTATCTTTGCTTCGGCGATGTGCGCCCTGACCCGGGATATCAACATGCTGATTGTCTGGCGCTTTTTACAGGGCTTCGCCGGCGCCGGCGGCTCGGTGCTGTCGCGATCCATCGCCCGCGATAAATACCAGGGCACCCTGCTGACCCAATTTTTCGCCCTGCTGATGACCGTGAACGGCATTGCGCCGGTGCTGTCCCCGGTGCTGGGCGGCTACGTTATCACCGCCTTCGACTGGCGAATTCTCTTCTGGACGATGGCCGCCATCGGCGGCGTGCTGCTGGTGATGAGCCTGACGATCCTGCGGGAAACGCGCCCGGCCACAGCAACGCATGCCGCCCGCCAGCAACGCGGCCAGCCGGTGCTGAAAAATCGCCGCTTTCTGCGCTTCTGCCTGATTCAGGCCTTTATGATGGCCGGGCTGTTCTCTTACATCGGCTCCTCTTCCTTCGTGATGCAAAGCGAATACGGCATGAGCGCCATGCAGTTCAGCCTGCTGTTCGGTCTGAACGGTATCGGGCTGATTATCGCGGCGATGATCTTTTCCCGCCTGGCGCGCCGCTTTAGCGCCGAAAGCTTGCTGCGCGGCGGCCTGACGCTGGCGGTGAGCTGTGCGGCGATCATGCTGCTGTTTGCCTGGCTGCAGCTGCCGGTGCTGGCGCTGGTCGGCCTGTTCTTTACCGTGTCGCTGATGAGCGGCATCAGCACCGTCGCTGGCGCGGAGGCGATGAGCGCCGTCGATGCCGCGCAGTCCGGGACCGCGTCCGCGCTGATGGGCACCCTGATGTTTGTCTTCGGCGGCATCGCCGCGCCGCTGGCAGGCCTCGGCGGTGAAACGATGCTGAAAATGAGCCTCGCGATGGCCATCTGCTACCTGCTGGCGCTGCTGCTGGGCCTCAGCAAACCGCGCAGCGCGCGCTAATCTCCTGCTGCGGTAATAAAATATTCCAGATTTATTACCGCACTATTTCCCGCCATACCTACCATTCTCCTATTATTCTCCGCGTACTAATCGTGATACTCTTCACAGGCAAGGAATAAATAATTCCTTATACTGCGCGCCACTGAGAATAACGAGGTTTCTATGAGTATCGACCTGAGCAAACTGCTGACCGAGCGACGCAACGCCAACAGCGCCAACATTGACACCCTCTCCACCCTCGACATGCTGACGGTGATAAACCAGGAAGACCAGCAGGTAGCCCAGGCGATTACGCCCTATCTGCCGCAGATTGCCGAGGTGGTGGATAAGGTCGCGACGGCGCTGCAGGCCGGTGGCCGCTTGATTTATATCGGCGCGGGTACCTCAGGGCGTCTGGGGATCCTCGATGCCAGCGAATGCCCGCCAACCTTCGGCACCCGCCCGGAGCAGGTGGTGGGGATCATCGCCGGCGGACATAAAGCGATTCTCAGCGCCGTGGAAAACGTGGAAGACAACAAAGCGCAGGGGGCGATGGATCTGCAGAACCTGAACTTCAGCCACCGCGATGTGCTGGTGGGACTGGCGGCCAGCGGACGCACGCCGTACGTCATTGGCGCCATGGAATACGCCCATAGTCAGAATGCCTTTGTCGCCATCGTCAGCTGTAACCCGCATGGCGAAATGGCCCAGCTGGCGGATGTGGCGATCACCCCGGTGGTCGGCCCGGAAGTGGTCACTGGCTCTACCCGTCTGAAAGCCGGTACCGCGCAGAAGCTGGTGCTGAACATGATCTCCACCGGGGCGATGATCCGCGTCGGCAAGGTGTACAGCAACCTGATGGTCGACGTCGAAGCGACCAACGCCAAGCTGATTGAGCGCCAGGTCTCTATCGTGATGGAGGCGACCGACTGCGATCGCCCCACTGCCCGGAAGGCGCTGGAGGCCTGCGGCCGCCACTGTAAAACGGCGATCGTGATGGTGCTGGCGGACTTAAGCGCCGAAGACGCGCAGTCGCTGCTGGCAAAAAACAACGGCTATATCCGCAAGGCGCTCAGCAACACCTGAGCGCCGACAGACAGGTAACGGGCAATGGCAAAAATAACGAAAGAGATGATAGCGCGGATCCTCGCCCACGTAGGCGGCGCCGCAAACGTCGCGCAGGCGGGCAACTGCATGACGCGCCTGCGCTTGACCCTGCGCGATGAAAGTCTGGCCGACAGCGCCGCCATCCGCCAGATTGACGGCGTAATGGGGGTGATCGTCAGCGACGAGCAGTTCCAGGTGGTGCTCGGCCCCGGCAAGGCGCAAACCGCCGCCGAGATGATGAACGTCCTGCTGGAGGAGGCGCCCGCCGCGCCGTCGCTGGCCGACGTCGCGGCAGAGAAAAAGCAGGCGCTGAAGGGCAAGCAGACCAGCGCGGTGCAGAAATTTCTCGCCAAATTCGCCACCATCTTTACGCCGCTGATCCCCGGCTTTATCGCCGTCGGGCTGCTGCTGGGCTTCGCCACCCTGGCGGAACAGGTTTTCGTGCTGGAGAACGCCCATCCGAACGCCAGCCTGGTAGCGCTGATTGGCTATATGAAGGTCTTCAGCAAAGGGATGTTCACCTTCCTGAGTATCCTGATTGGCTATAACGCGCAGAAGGCGTTCGGCGGCTCCGGCGTGAACGGCGCAATTATCGCCTCGCTGTTCGTGCTGGGCTACAACCCAGAGGCGACCAGCGGCTTCTACGCCGGCATTTCCACCTTCTTCGGCCACGGCATCGATCCGCGCGGCAATATCATCGGCGTATTGATCGCCGCTATCCTTGGGGCGTGGGTTGAACGCCAGGTGCGGCGGGTAATGCCGGCCAACCTCGATATGATCCTCACTTCGGCGGTGACCCTGCTGATCATGGGCGCGGTGACCTTTACGGTGATCATGCCGATTGGCGGCTGGTTGTTTACCGGCATGTCGTGGCTGTTCCTGCATCTTAACGGCAACCCGTTTGGCTCGGCGGTGCTGGCCGGCCTGTTCCTGCTGGCGGTGATGTTCGGCGTCCATCAGGGGTTTGTCCCGGTCTATTTTGCGCTGGTGGACGCCCAGGGCTTTAACTCGCTGTTCCCGATCCTGGCGATGGCCGGGGCCGGGCAGGTGGGGGCGGCGCTGGCGCTATTCTGGCGGGCGAAGCGCGATTCGCTGCTGCGAACCCAGATTAAAGGGGCGATTATTCCGGGCTTCCTCGGGATTGGCGAGCCGCTGATCTACGGCGTCACCCTGCCGCGGATGAAGCCGTTTGTCACCGCCTGCCTCGGCGGCGCCTGCGGCGGGTTCTTCGTCGGACTGATCGCCTGGCTGGGGCTGCCGGTCGGCCTGAACACGGTGTTCGGCCCATCCGGGCTGGTGGCGCTGCCGCTGATGACCTCCGGCAGCGGAATTTACGCCGGGATGGCGGTCTACGCCGGCGGGCTGGCGGTCTCCTACCTGTGCGGCTTTGTCCTCACCTGGCTATTCGGCAGTAAAAATGTCGATTTAAGCTAGAACGCGACTGTCGGGTAGTGCCCGGTGGCGGCTTCGCCTTACCGGGCCTGCAACATCGTTACGCCGCCGCGCCCGACTACCATTTCCTGCCCCGCCGCCCGGGCTGGCGCATGCTATGATTCCCCTTTGTCATATTTCGCTTGAGGAAAAGATGGGCTCCAGCAAAAAAGGGATGCTGAACGTACTGATTGCCGCCGTGCTGTGGGGCAGTTCCGGGGTGTGTGCGCAGTTTATTATGCAGGAAAGCCAGATGTCGTCGCCGTTTCTGACCATGACGCGTCTGCTGTTCGCCGGGCTGATCCTGCTGATGCTCGGCTTTGTTCACGGCGACCGCATTTTCCGCGTGCTGCAAAACCGCCGCGACGCCCTCAGCCTGCTGTTTTTCTCGCTGTTTGGCGCGCTAACCGTGCAGTTCACCTTTCTGATGACCATTGAAAAATCCAATGCCGCCACGGCCACGGTGCTTCAGTTTCTGTCGCCTACGATCATCGTCGCCTGGTTCGCCCTCGCCCGCAAAGCGCGTCCCACTCCGCTGGTGCTGGGAGCTATCTGCACCTCGCTGGCGGGCACCTTTCTGCTGGTGACCCACGGCAACCCAACGACGCTGTCGATTTCGCCGGCGGCGCTGTTCTGGGGGATCGCCTCGGCGTTTGCCGCCGCGTTTTATACCACCTATCCCTCGACGTTGATTGCCCGCTACGGGACGCTGCCGATCGTCGGCTGGAGCATGCTGTTCGGCGGCGCGATGCTGCTGCCGTTTTACGGCGGCCAGGGCACCGATTTTGTGGTGAACGGTAGCCTGCTGTTAGCCTTTTTCTACCTGGTGGTGATCGGTACTTCGCTGACCTTCAGCCTTTATCTTAACGGCGCGCAGAAAATTGGCGGCGCGAAGGCCGGGATCCTCAGCTGCGCCGAACCGCTGAGCAGCGCCCTGCTGTCGCTCCTGCTGCTGGGGATCACCTTCACGCTGCCGGACTGGCTGGGCACTCTGCTGATCCTCGCGTCGGTGGTGCTGATCGCCATCGACTCGCGGCGGCGGGTGAGAGCCGCCTGAGCAGGCGATAAAAATTGCATTTTCAATAAGTTAAACTGACCACTATTTGCGTGTTTTCGCGCCTGCGCATATAGTTGACGGAAGCGATTACGGAAGGAGAAGCCTGATGAAAGCATGTTGGATGGTATGCCTGGTCACCGCCCTGAGCGCCACGTCGGCGTGGGCCGAATCACCGCTGCAAAGCCTGCAGTTCGAACAGCAAAAACAGCTGGTGCTCAAAGCGGTGAAGGAAAAATGTGCGCCAGCAAGCCACCTCAGCGATAACGATTTTGCCAATAAAGTGCTGGCGACCGACGGTAACAAGAACGCGGTCCGCGAAGCAACGCTGGCGAAAGAGCGCAATAACCAAAAAAGCTACCAGGCCGCAATCGACAAAATCGTCTGTCCGGCCAAATAGCGGTTATTTCAGCCTGGCGACCAGCGTTTTCCAGTCAAACGGCGTCAGCTGCCTGTAGCTCAGGCTACGGGCGGCCATCTGCTCCGGCAGCTGGCGCTGGCTTTTCGCGATCGCCTCGCTCATTATCCCGGCGCTCCCCACGTCACGCAGGGTTTTCACCACCTCTTCCATCTCTTCGCTGCGCCGAATGCCATGTTCCGCCACCCGGCTGATCAGATAGTCGGGGAACGCTCCTGTCCAGCCCAGAGAGGGGAAACTATGATGCAAGGAACTAAGCACCTCCTCCTCGACGCCATATTCACGGGCCGCGAACAGGCATTCTGTGGTGAGCGCTTCAAGACCTTTGATCATCACGCTACGGCACATTTTTATCGCCGACACCTGGCCCACCGTACTGGCGCCATAGCGGGCATTCAGCCCCAGCCCCTGCAGACGCGGCGCGATCGCCTCCGCCTGTGGCCCGCCGATCAATAACGGTGTCTGCAATCGGGCCGGCGGTACCGGCGCCATCACCGCGACATCGATGTAGGCGCCGGGCAGAAAATGTTCAGCCGCCTGCCGTTTCGTCTCCGGCGCCACGGAGTTGAGATCGAGGAAGTATTGCCCCGGCTGCAGCAGCGCGGCCGCCTGCTGCGCCACCTTTAGCGCCTCACCCGCGGTCACAGTAGAAAAAACCAGCGTGGCCCCCTCCAGCGCCTGCGCCAGCGAACTTCCCACCTGAACGCGCGAGTCACGGGCTTTTTTGCCCATCGCCTCTCGCGCCGGGCCATTGAGCTTGCAATCCCACATGGTCACCGTATTCTCACGGGCCAGATCCGCCGCCAGAATGCCACCCGCCTCGCCAAAACCAATAAACGCGATCGTCATCATTACTCCTCACGCGGCCAGACGCGGGCCGGAATAAAAACCTCGCCAGCAAACAGCAATCGCGCCGTGCGTAACAGGCCGCAGCCAGCCAGGGCGCCGTCAGCATCAAGCTGAAGCGTTACGCTAAATTCGCCTGTCGGATGCTCAACGCTGAGCAGCGGCGTATCGCCTGGCGCTACCTGCGCCAGGCCCTGCGCGACAGAGCCGGGGAGCAGACAAGCGCTGGCCACGCTCACCGCGCCAAACACGCCGATTGACGCGTGGCAGCGGTGCGGGATAAAGGTGCGGCTGCTGATGGCGCCGCCGTGTCGCGGTTCGGCGATCAGGGTCATCTTGGGCACCGTGCGCTGGCTGACGTCGCCAAGCTGCATCAGCGGCCCGGCCTGCAGGCGAATCGACTCCAGGCGACGTTTAAGCGCATCGTCATTATCCAGCTGTTCGCGCGTCTCATAGCCGGTGCAACCGAGGTCGCAAGCGCGCAACAGGATCACCGGCATACCGTTATCGATGCAGGTCACCTCAACGCCGTCAAAACGGTCACGAACCCGGCCGGTCGGCAGCAGCGCCCCGCAGCTGGAGCCCGCCACATCAAGAAAATGGAGCAGGATCGGGCTGGCGCTGCCCGGCACGCCATCGATACGACTCTCGCCGGCGTAGTCGACCCCGTCGGCATCGCAGGGGATCTCTGCCACCGCCAGTTGCCCCGTGTTCTCCATATAAATACGCACCCGAGTGAGCGGCGCATCGTGGCGAACCAGACCACGCTCGATGGCGAAAGGGCCAACGGCGGCAAGAATATTGCCGCAGTTTTGGCCGTAATCCACGGTGGCCGCCGCCACGTTCACCTGGGCAAACAGATAGTCCACATCGGCGTCAGACCGTGCGGAGCGGCGGATAATCGCCACTTTACTGGTCAGCGGATCGGCGCCGCCGATCCCGTCAATTTGCCGGGGATCAGGCGAGCCCATCACCGCCAGCAGCACCGCATCACGTTGCACCGGATCGGCAGGCAGATCGTCGGCCAGAAAACAGGCTGCCTTCGAGGTGCCGCCGCGCATCCATAGACAGGGGATTCCGCGTTGCGCCATTTATTCCTCCACCTCGTCTGCGCGGTCATAATACCGCAGCCCCTTTTCCGCCAGACGCGGGCGCATCGCGTAAATATCCAGCCCCAGCTCGCCATGGCGCATCCGCTCACGCTTCGCAAGCTCATTGCTCATGCGGGCTTCCGCTTTATCAAGCACATCACGGACCTGCGCGTGAGGCAGCACCACGACGCCATCGTCGTCGGCCACCACGACATCGCCCGGCTGCACAAGCTGACCTGCGCAAATCACCGGGACGTTAACCGAACCGAGGCTCTCTTTCACCGTTCCCAGGGCATAAACCTGACGGGACCAGACGGCGAATCCCATCTCCCGCAAAGTCTGCGAATCACGAATGCCGATATCGCCCACCAGACCGACCACGCCGCGCGATTGGAGAGACGTCGCCAGCAGATCGCCGAAGAAGCCATCGCCGCACGGCGACGTCGGGGCCACCACCAGAATATCGCCGGCGCGGCACTGCTCGACCGCGACATGAAACATCCAGTTGTCGCCTGGCGTCACCAGCACGGTTACCGCGTTGCCCGCCCGGCTGACGCCCTGCTGAATCGGACGGATTACCGGCCCCATCAGCCCCTGGCGCTCCCAGGCTTCATGGAGCGTCGCCACCCCGGCCGCCTCACAGCGGCGCAAAACCGCCTCGTCATGGCGCGGCAGGTGGCGGATCACAAGGCCTTTTTTATTTAACAGGTTCATGCCAGGTTCTCCGTTACGCGGGGGAAGATGCTCTGGAAGGCTTCGCCGTGAACGATATCGCGCGCGGCCGTGATGCCGATATTGCGTTTGGCCTGCACTCCGCGCTGCAGCGCCACGCGGGTGTAGTATTCCCACAGATGCTCCTGACCCTGCATGCACTGAATGGCCTGATACTTTTTCTCCCAGACGGCGGTGATGTCCAGTAACACATCGGGTTTCCAGTTGCACTGCTCCGGCTGGTGCGGTTCGAAACAGTAAACCGGGGGAGCAGCGACAATTTTCTCGCCGGGGCGATAGCCCTCTGCCTGGGCGATAATCCGTGCTTCCTGCGCCAGATGGGAGGCCAGCGGATGATCGTAGTTATAGGGATCGTGCAGGGAGTGCGTCAGGACAAAGTGGGGCTGGATACGGCGATACACATCCGCCAGACGAAATAGCGTCTCTTTATCGGCGCGCAGCGGATAGTCGCCGATATCAAAAAATTCGACGCTGGCGCCGAGGATCTCAGCGGCGGCCTGCGCCTCTTCGCGACGCACCTGCTTCACCGCCTCCTCGGTCATGTTGCCTTTGCGCCACAGTTTGGCGGACTCGCCGCGCTCGCCAAAGGATAAACAGACCACGTGGACCTGATAGCCCTGCAGGGCATGCAGCGCTATCGCACCGCCCGCACGCCAGACGAAATCGGCCGAGTGGGCGCTGACGACAAGGGCACTTTTTTCGCTAACCGGATGAGACATGATGGCTTCCTCTGTTGTTTTTTTCAGCTTGTCATGTCCCGTCGCAGGGAGGTAATTCGTTAACTTGCGAAGGCTATGATTTTTATTTATGTTGTCGACTCACTCACTGTTTCAGGCCTGACGAACCATGCTGAAGAAAAAGCACGATAAAATCATAAATATCATGCAGCTGCGCTTTTTCTGTCAGGTCGCGCTGCGCGGCAGTGTCTCGCGTGCGGCCGATGACTTATTCCGCACGCAGTCAGCGATAACCCGGGCGATCCGCGACCTTGAATCCGCCTTGAACGTCACGCTGTTCGAACGCCATTACAGCGGCATGGTGCCCACCGAGTATGGCAAGTGCATCCTGCCGCGCGCCCGGCGGGCGATTGACGACCTGCAGGCCATTCCGGCGCTGTTGCAGAAACACCATACCCGCACCAGCGGCCCGCTGGCGGACGCCGGCTGGCTGTTCAATACCCGCCGGTTAGCCATATTTATTCAGCTCTATCACGTCAACCATACCCAAACCGTCGCGCAACAGTTGGGGATCACCCAGCCGGCGGTCAGCGCCGCGCTGAAGGTCCTGGAGAAAGGGGCGGATTCGGCGCTATTTCGCCGGACGCCAGAAGGGGTGCGCCCCACGCCCGCCGCGGAGCTACTCTATCCCCCGGTAAGCAGAGCGCTCAACGAGCTGGAAAACATCTGGAGCGATATCGCCGCCCGTCGCGGGGTGCTGGAGGGCACCGTGCGCATTGGCGCCCTGCCGCTGAGCCGGACCCGGCTACTGCCCTCCGCCATCGCCGCCTTTCTGGCTCAGCACCCGGGCATTACCCTCATGACCAATGAAAGCCCGTATGAGTCGCTGGTCGCCGATATGCGGGCAGGTAATATCGATTTTATTATCGGCGCCCTGCGTCAGGATGAAGATCTTCCGGACCTCTGTAGCGAGGCGTTATTTGAAGAGGATATGTTGATTTTACTGCGTAATAACCACCCGCTGCTGCGCCATCCGGATCCGCGCAGCCAGCTGGCGACCGCGCAATGGGTGCTGCCGCGCGCCAACGCGCCGGCGCGCCATTTGCTGGATAAGGCGTTTATCACCCTGGGGCTGCCGCTGCCCCAACCGACGGTGGAGACCGGGGATGCGGCGATGGTGAGAGGATTGCTGCAGGACTCCGACATGCTGGCGGCGGTCTCCGCCAGCCAGATGCGTTTTGAAACTGACAATGGGCTGCTCAGCGTGTTGCCGGTCCCCCTGCCCGATACCACCCGGCGTATCGGGCTGACGTTTCGCGCCGGCAGCCTGCCCTCCCCGGCGACGCAGGCGCTGTTGCGTTTTATCTATCAGCAGGTTCAGGACGGGACCGTTTAACGTTTACCCGCCACCGAATAGGTTACCTGTTGGTTGCGCGTTTGCTGAAACGCCTCCAGCGTCTGCCCGCGCATCGCGGCGTAAATATGCAGGTTGGATACGCCGACCACCGCGCCCATTTTCTCCAGCAGGAAGAAACTGGCGCCATACTGAATCAATCCCCGCCAGTCGCGTGCGTTGAGCAACTGCTGTTCCTCCTCACTCAGTCCGGCTTCGGCATAAAGCGACTGAGGCGACTGCAGAAAACGTTCGCGCCAGGCAGGCTCAATCAGCCGATGCAGGAAACGGTTAAGCCGCAAGCCATTCAGGCTGCGCTCGTGGGTAAAAGGATAGGTTCCCGGCAGTTTCTCCACCCCGGCCAGCTGCTGCGCCATATGCTGGCGATGGCGCGTCAGGGTATCGACGGGGGGCAGGCGCGCATTGTTCTCAAGGATCAGCGTGGCGATACCGGTCATCGACGGCAGGTAATAGTCGCGCCAGGTTTCGGTGACATTGGCTGATAGCGCGCCGCGCATCACCAGCCACATGATCACTTCGGACCCCTCCATCCCCCCCAGCTCAGCATATTCGCCAAGGGTCATTTCGGTGAGCTTTTCCGGGTCATTAACCAGCATGTCAACAAACTGGGCATCCCAGTCGGGATTATTAAATCCGCAGCGCTCGCCATGAACCTGATGCGAGAGCCCGCCGGTCGCGACAATCGCCACATTGATATCTTCCGGGAAGCTTTCAATTGCCCGGCGCAGCGCCTGGCCGAGTTTGTAACAACGGCGCGCGCTCGGTACCGGAAATTGCAGCACGCCGATCTGTAACGGGATCACCGCCGTCGGCCACCCCTGCGCTTCATCCCAGGGCAGCAGCGCCGAAAGCGGCGAGAAAAGGCCGTGGTCGAGCTTTTTATCCATAAAGAACGACATATCAAACTCATCGGCCATCAGGCTGGCGCCAATGTGCCTTGAGAGCGCCGCATTGCCCTGGACCGGCGGCAGACAGCGTGGTCCGCCGCCTTCATCGGCAACGTCATATTGACTGTCGATTCCCAGCGTAAAAGTCGAATAGTGATCGAAGAAAAAGGCGGTCACATGATCATTAAAGATGTACACCAGCGCATCCGGTTTTTTCTCCTCCAGCCAACGCTGCAGCGGTTCGAAGCTCTGGAAGATCGGCGACCACGCCGGGTCCTGCTGTTTATGATGATCGACCGCGAAGCCGATAGTCGGGGTATGAGAGACGGCGATACCGCCGAGAATGTTAGCCATCAGATAACTCCACTTATCGGTGTTCCAGGGGGGATGACAAAGCGTCCAGTTCTGCCTCTGTGAGTCGAGGCTTAGCGTGATTCATACGGTGCAACAAAATACAGATCCCCGCCAGGCAGGCCGGCAGCGCAAGCACCAAAAAGATCGACGAGTTTCCCGGTACGGCCAGCATCAGCATCCCGCCCAGCGTGGAGCTGAGAATAGCCCCGGTACGGCCGATACCATGCATCCAGCTGACGCCGGTAGCACGGATCTCGGTTTGATAATAGGCTGGCGAATAGGCCTGCAGACCGTTCTGCGCGCCGTTAATGCACATCCCGCTGATAAAAATCAGCACCGACAGCGCCGCCGATCCGAAATCCATCAACCCCTGGGACAACAGGCACAGGCAGCCGAGGAAATAGGTTGCCGCAATCACGGCTTTCGCCGAAGCACGATCCATCAGCATACCGACAAGGATCCCGCCCAGCGGGCCGCCGAGCTGGAACAAGCCGGTCATCATCGCCGCCTGCTGCAGCGACAGCCCGCCGGAGCGGAGAATGGTTGGCAGCCAGCCGTTCAGCAGATATATCACGAACAGCCCCATAAAATAGGTCAGCCACAGCGCTATCGTGCCGCGGGCATAGCCATGCCGAAACAGCTGCGCCACTTTGCTGCTCCGCGTGATGGGCGGCGCATTCAACTGAAAAACGGTTTCCGCCGTAAACTGGCCCCCAAGCCGGTTAAGCGCCCTGGCGATCTGCTCGCCCGGTAGCCGGCGCGCCACCATGTTCATCGCCGACTCCGGCAACATCACGATCATAAAGGGGAGCACCACGAGCGGCAGCACGCCGCCAAAAATCAGCGCCGAGTGCCAGCTGTAATGCGATAACAACCCGGCGGCGATAAAGCCGCCGAGGCCGGAACCCACGTTAAAACCGCTGTACATCAGGGTGATCATCACCCCTTTACGCCGCTCCGGCATATATTCTGCCACCAGCGTGACGCAGTTGGGCATCACCGCGCCAAGGCCAAGGCCAGTAAGAAAACGCATCAGCGCCAGTTGCGATGGGCTTTGCGCCACGGCGCCGGCCAGGCTGAACAGCGCAAACAGCGCCACCGACCAGAGTAAAATGCGTTTTCGGCCGTAGCGGTCAGAAAGCGGGCCCGCCACCAGGGCGCCAATGGCGACGCCGAACATGGCCGCCCCAAGAATCGGCCCCATTTCAGCCCGGCTGATGCCCCAGTCCTCGATGAGCGCCGGGGCGACAAAGCCCATCACCGCGGCGTCATACCCATCCAGCATAATGATGATGAAACAGAGCAGCAGCACGTTCCATTGAAAGCGCGAGACCGGACGGGCATCTATCCACGCTTTCACATCGACAACGTTCATGTGATTCATAGGGTCACTTCCTTAAGCAGGCGGTACGAATGTTCTGGTTAGTGTTTTTTGAGTGGAACTTTCGTACTCAACTTAAGGCAGGTCACGCAGGCTGTCCGGTTCGAAAACCCGGCGTCAGATATGAGTTTTATTTATAATGTGAGGGATACGACAAAAACCAGCCAGCAAAAAACCCGCAGCCAACGGCGGCGGGTCAGGGCAAGAGCGGTGTTCAGTGCTTCGGAATAATTAAATCGCCGCGCAGCGGGCTGCCGCCCGGGTTGTCCGTTTTCTCGGTCAGCCAGTTGACGATCCGCGACGCCATCGCGTCCATGGAATATTCAATGGCCGGAATGGTGGGGATACCGGGCAGCTGTAACGATCCGGCGAGGCTAAACACCATCACATTTTGCGGAACGGCGCGGTTAAACGCCTGCAGCTGCGGCACCACGCGCTGCGCCTGCTGTTCATCGCTCACCAGCAGCGCGTTAAAGTTCAGCGTCGTGGCGTTATTGACCAGCTCCTGGACCGCCACCGACGGCGAGGTGTTATCCAGAAACACCAGGTTGCGATTAAACGGCAAAAAGTTTTTTTCCAGCGCGTGCTTGTAGCCCAGCAGCACCTGATCGGCAAAGCCGCTGCTCTGCGGATGAATCAGCGCAATCTGCCGTCTGCCCTGGCTAATCAGATAGTGGCAGGCGGTTTCGGCAGCGAAGGCATGATCGAACTGAATGCTGTTGTCGCCCTCGCTGTCGAGGCAGTCCACCAGCACCACGTCCGGGCGGTTAATATTCAGGGGAAAACGCGCGCCGATGATCAGCACGTTATCGCACAACCCGCAGGTCAACTCCTCCAGCGAGCTCATCACGCCGTTGCTGGTGTTGGCGAAGCGCAGCAGCAGGTGCTTCTGGTGCTGGCTGAGCTGTTTTTCCAGGGCGTAGAGATAGCTGGTGGTTTGGTTGATGTTGTCCTGGGCGCAGATGACGCCGATACAGCCGGTGGACTGGCTGAGCAACGACTGGGCTATCATGTTTGGCCGGTAATTGAGCGCTTCCGCCGCCTGCAGCACCGCCTGACGACTGGCTTCCTTCACGCCACGTGAGCCGCTCAACACTCGCGACACCGTGGCTTTGGAAACCCCGGCAAGTCGTGAAACATCATTGATTGTCGACATCATTTTCCCCTGCGCGGGCGCCGCGTCCCGCCAAAATCCTGTAAACCTGAATCGCTTCAATTGTGACCAGCGCAGTATATCCATTTCACCATTTGTTTGGAAACCGATTTTCCATTTCAGCGCAAAACATCGCCAAATCGACAGAATAATGTGAGCGAAATCCAATAAATCCGCCCCATAAGCAGGAGATCTTGACCACTATCACAGTTCTGCTTTTTATAAATGGAAACCGGTTTCCGTCTGATATCAAATCACCCACGCAATAACTTTTTACATTTTGAGGATGGTCGTCGATGTACAAGATTATGCTGTGCTGCTCTGCCGGGATGTCCACCAGTCTGCTGGTCAGAAAGATGGTGGAGGCGGCGAATGAACGTGACCTGCCGGTGCAGATTGATGCCTATGGCGTTTCCGAATTTGACATGCAGTTTCCGCAGTATCAGGTGGTGTTGCTTGGCCCCCAGGTGAAATACATGTTGAAAACCCTGTCTGACAAAGCGGCTTCCCTGAACATTCCTGTTCAGCCCATCGATACGATGGACTACGGTATGCAGCGGGGAGACAACGTCCTGAATTATGCTCTGTCGCTGATCCCAGCGGCGCACTGAGAGGTGTTGAAATGAGTTCTCTGTATCAGTCCATGATTGCCGTGATCGAGCAATCTATTACTCCGCTGGCAGGACGCCTTGGGCAGCAGAAATACGTTATCGCTATCCGCGATGGCTTCACTGCCGCCTTGCCGTTTATGATCATCGGCTCTTTCATGCTGGTATTTATCTTTCCGCCGTTTTCACCCGATACCACCAACGGCTTTGCCCGCGGCTGGCTTGATTTCTCCCAGCACTACCGCGAACAGCTGATGCTGCCGTTTAACCTCAGCATGGGCGTGATGACCTTCTTTATCTCGGTCGGCATTGGCGCCAGCCTCGGTCGTCAGTTTCAGCTCGATCCGGTAATGTCCGGTCTGCTGGCGTTTATGGCCTTCCTGCTGGTCGCCGCGCCCTATGCCGATGGCAAAATTTCCACTCAGTATCTGTCCGGTCAGGGCATTTTCACCGCGCTGATCACCGCCATCTACTCCACCCGCGTTTATGCGTGGCTGAAGCAAAACAACATTACGATTCGTCTGCCGAAAGAGGTCCCCACCGGCGTCGCCCGTTCGTTTGAAATCCTGATCCCGGTGCTGGTGGTCATTGCGACTCTGCATCCGCTGAACCTGTTTATCGAAGCGCAGACCGGGATGATCCTGCCGCAGGCGATCATGCATCTGCTGGAGCCGCTGGTTTCCGCCTCCGACTCGCTGCCGGCGATTTTGCTCTCCGTTCTGATGTGCCAGATTTTCTGGTTCGCCGGGATCCACGGCTCACTGATTGTTACCGGCATTATGAACCCGTTCTGGATGGCCAACCTGTCGGCAAACCAGGCGGCGCTGGCGGCGGGTACGGTGCTGCCGCACGTCTATCTGCAGGGCTTCTGGGATCACTATCTGCTGATTGGCGGCGTCGGTTCGACCCTGCCGCTGGCTTTCCTGCTGCTGCGTAGCCGGGCCACGCATCTGCGCACCATCGGCAAGATGGGCATTGTGCCGAGCTTCTTTAATATCAACGAGCCGATTCTGTTCGGGGCGCCAATCATCATGAACCCGATGATGTTTATCCCCTTCGTCTGCGTGCCGATGGTCAACGCGGTGCTGGCTTACGGCGCGACGCGTCTTGGCTGGCTGAGCCAGGTGGTGTCGCTGACGCCGTGGACCACGCCGGCACCGATTGGCGCGTCGTGGGCGGCCAACTGGACCCTGAGTCCGGTGGTGATGTGTCTCATCTGCATGGTGATGTCGGCGGTCATTTACCTGCCGTTCCTGCGCGCCTATGAACGTTCCTTAATGAAAACCGAAGTTGAGAAAGCCAAAAATAGCGTTCCAGTGGCAGAAACCGTTAGCTAATCCCTCTCCTTCCGGAGAGATAATAAGATGACAGCGTAATAATGCAGAAAATGGACTTTCACTGCATTATTAAATAATAAATACCTCAGGAATACACATGATTGAATTAGAAGATGCGGTAATGGAAATTATCGTTAATGCGGGACAGTCACGCTCATTATGTTTTGAAGCGCTGCATGCAGCCCGAACCGGAAATATCGACGAAGCGCGCTTACTCTTAAATGAGGCCGACGGCTACGCCCGCCGGGCGCATCAGATGCAGACCCAGCTCATCGGGCAGGATGCCGGTGAAGCGCGTCAGCCTATGACGCTGATTATGGTACATGCCCAGGATCATCTGATGAATTCGCTGCTGGCCCGCGAGTTCTCAGAAGAATTAATCCATCTGTACCAGCGTTAATTAATATGGAATAACGTCAGCGAGAATATTATTCTCCGGCGTCGCTGTACCCTAAAAAACAAATCAGCTTATTTTGGTTATTTATTTTAGCCAGAATGGGATGGTTATTATCTGAAATATATTAATTATTAAAGCGAGATAACCATGAATACTGTGAAAAAACTGCCTTTAGCCATGGCGGTTGTCGCCGCGCTGTGCCCAATTTCTGTCATGGCGCAAGAATTTACGCAGGAACAGATCGACGCCATCGTCGCCAAAGCCG
>NZ_KV792995.1:0-88984 GCF_001808325.1 Klebsiella sp. HMSC16C06 | reverse complement strand
TGAGGTGACAAGGGGAAATTCAAAAAAACTTTTCAACCGTCTCTTTTTTCAACAATGCGGCGAGGAATGTCGCAAAAAACCGCCGTTTTGCTGTTTTAACCGACGAAACGGGACGCCTGGTGGCATACTGTTAGAGTAAAGAAAAGAAAGGAACGGCATTTATGTCTTTAAGCGCACAGCAACTGGCGGCACAAAAGAACATCTCCTGGGTACTGGCCGAGAAGCTCGCCCAAAAAATACTGACTGGCGAATATCAGCCGGAAAGCATTCTTCCCGGCGAGATGGAGTTGGGGGAGCAGTTCGGTGTGAGCCGTACCGCCGTCCGTGAAGCGGTGAAGACGCTAACGGCAAAAGGCATGTTGCTGCCCCGCCCTCGCATTGGCACCCGGGTGATGCCGCGCAGCAGCTGGAACTTCCTTGATAAGGAACTCCTGTCCTGGTGGCTAACAGAAGATAACTTCGAAGAAGTGGTGAGCCACTTTCTCGTCATGCGCAGCAGCCTGGAGCCACAAGCCTGTTTTCTCGCTGCCGCTAACGGCTCCGCAGAACAAAAAGCGCAGCTCAATACTTTAATGGAAGAGATGATTGCCTTGAAACGTCATTTTCAGCGCGATCGCTGGATAGAGGTCGATATGGCCTGGCATGAACATATCTATGAAATGAGCGGTAATCCTTTCCTCAGCTCATTCGCTTCTTTATTTCATTCCGTCTACCACACCTACTTCACGTCGATTACGCAAAATGAAGTAGTGAAGCTGGATCTCCACCAGGCGATTGTCGATGCCATTCTCAACAGTGATGCGCCAGGTGCCTTGCTCGCCTGCCAGGCGTTGTTGAACGCCCCTCACCCCGTAAATCAATAACAAGGAATTGGCATGAGCAGAAAAAAAGGGCGCAGCATGGCCGGCCTGCCGTGGATCGCGGCGATGGCCTTCTTTATGCAGGCGCTGGATGCCACCATTCTTAACACCGCCCTCCCGGCTATTGCCCACAGTCTTAATCGTTCTCCCTTAGCGATGCAGTCGGCCATTATCAGCTATACGCTGACGGTAGCGATGCTGATCCCGGTCAGCGGCTGGCTGGCCGATCGCTTCGGCACGCGCCGGGTCTTTATCATCGCTGTTAGCTTGTTCACTTTGGGGTCTCTCGCCTGCGCGCTCTCCAGCTCATTAATGGAACTGGTCATTTTTCGGGTGATTCAGGGGATCGGCGGGGCGATGATGATGCCGGTGGCGAGGCTGGCGCTGCTGCGCGCCTATCCCCGCAGCGAGCTGCTTCCGGTGCTGAACTTTGTGACCATGCCAGGTCTGGTGGGGCCGATACTGGGCCCGGTGCTCGGCGGGGTGTTTGTCACCTGGGCCAGCTGGCATTGGATTTTCCTGATAAACATTCCCATCGGGGTGATTGGCATTCTGTATGCCCGCAAATTCATGCCAAATTTCACGACGCCGCGCAGGCGCTTCGATATAACCGGTTTTCTGTTATTTGGCTTAAGCCTGGTACTGTTTTCCAGCGGTATTGAACTGTTTGGAGAAAAAATCGTGGCGACATGGCTGGCGCTGGCCGTGATTGCCGTCAGTCTGTTACTGCTCGTGGCCTATGTTCGCCACGCGCGCCGCCATCCGGCGCCGCTTATCTCGCTCTCTTTATTTAAGACGCATACTTTCTCAGTCGGCATTGCTGGCAACCTTGCCACGCGTTTGGGTACCGGCTGTGTGCCATTTCTGATGCCGCTGATGCTGCAGGTTGGCTTCGGCTATCCGGCCATTATCGCCGGCTGTATGATTGCCCCTACCGCTATCGGCTCCATTATTGCGAAATCTACCGTTACCCAGGTGCTGCGCTGGTTTGGCTATCGTAAGACCCTGGTGGGGATCACGGTATTTATTGGCCTCATGATTGCCCAGTTCTCGCTGCAGTCGCCAGAGATGCCGCTGTGGATGCTTCTTCTGCCACTGTTTGTGCTGGGGATGGCGATGTCCACGCAGTTCACCTCGATGAATACCATTACGCTGGCCGATCTGACGGATGACAATGCCAGCAGCGGTAACAGCCTGCTGGCGGTGACCCAGCAGCTTTCAATCAGTCTCGGGGTGGCCATCAGCGCTGCGGTGCTGCGCTTCTATGAAGGTTTTGACAATGCCAGCACGGTACAGCAGTTTCACTACACCTTTATAACCATGGGCGTGATCACCATCGTGTCGGCGCTGATGTTTATGCTGTTAAGAGCGAAAGATGGCCGTAATCTGATTAGCGAGCGGCACAAACGCTAAGCGGAGCCACGAACCACCAGCTCCGGCGTTAACTGAACGCGTTGCTGCTTTTGCTGCGGATCGGCCATTCGATGGATCAGCACATCGATGGCCAGTTCTCCCAGCTCATCTTTTGGCTGGTGAATGGTGGTCAACGGCGGTGTCATATAGCGTGCGAGCTCAATATCATCGTAGCCCACCAGCGCCATGTCCTGCGGAATGTGCAAACCGGCCTGGTACAACGCCTGATAAGCGCCAACCGCCATGGCATCGTTGCCGATAAATACCGCCTGCGGCCGCTGCGGCAAAGCCAGCAGCTGCTGCATCGCGCTAAACCCGCCGCCAAACTCAAAATCACTGGTCACCACGTATCCGTCGGCAACCGGCAGGCCGCAGCGCGCCATCGCAGCATGGTAACCTTCAAGGCGCAGACGCGCCGGGGTTTTATCCAGCGGGCCGGCAATACAGGCAATGCGCGAATGCCCCTGGTCAATCAGATACTGGGTCGCCATATCGCCACCAAGCAGCGAGTTATCCTGAATCAGATCGCTATCGCCATCAAAGGGAGCCCAGTCCATCATGACCGTCGGTACCGATGGATAGCGCTGCATAATTTCCGGAGAGGGCTGATGGGTCTCCGTGCACAGCAGCAGTAGTCCATCGACGCGTTTTTGCATTAGCGTCTCCAGATTACGATTCATTCGCTGCTCATCACCTTCCGTATTACAGAGTACGAGGCTATAACCCCGCTCAAAACAGCTGCGCTCCACGCCCCGCACCAGCTCCGAATAAAACGGATTGGTACTGGCAGTGATGAGCATGCCGATGGTACGGGTTTGATTAAGCTTAAGGCTACGCGCCAGCGCAGAGGGGGCGTAGTTGAGGCTTTTGATCGCAGCGTCTACTTTGGCGGTAATCGCCTCACTGACAAAGCGGTCCTTATTGATGACGTGTGACACCGTCGATGTGGAAACGCCCGCGACGCGGGCCACATCTTTCATCGTAGCCAAGCATTACCCCTGTTGCGCTAAAAATTCATCAATCTCTGTGCGCCACGGCACGGATGGCTGCGCGCCTTTGCGGGTCACGGCGATCGCCGCCGCGGCATGCGCAAAACGGATCGCTTCCGGCAGGGAAGTCCCTTCCAGCAACGCGGTTACCAGCGCGCCGTTAAAGGTATCGCCGGCAGCGATAGTATCAATGGCCTGCACACGAAAACCCGGGATCCGACGACTTTCGCCTTCGGCACTGAGCCAGACGCCGCGGCTGCCGAGGGTGATCATCACCGTACCAATGCCTTTGGCATGCAGCACGTCGGCGGCTTTTGCCGCATCCTCGTCGCTCTCAACGCGAATACCGGTCAGCTTTTCCGCTTCGGTTTCGTTGGGGGTAATGATATCCACCAGCGCCAGCAGTTCATCGGACAGTTCACGCGCTGGCGCGGGATTAAGCACCACGGTGGTCTGATGGCGATGGGCGATTTTCGCCGCCGCCAACACGCTCTCCAGCGGCGACTCCAGCTGCATTAACAGCGCCTGTGCGCTGGCGATACGTTCCTTTTCCGCCTCAACCTGGGAGACGGAAAGCGCCGCATTGGCGCCGGCATGAATACCGATGACATTCTCACCTTCGGCGTTAACGAAGATTAACGCCACGCCGGTCGCTTCCCCGGCGACTGCGCGCACAGGCGCCACGTCGATTTTATCGCTCGCCAGCTGGCGGCGGATGCGTTCACCGATGTCGTCATCGCCGGTGCAGGCGATAAACGCGATATCCGCTCCGCTGCGCCCGGCGGCGACCGCCTGGTTGGCCCCTTTACCACCGAAAGCCACCTGATAATGGTTGCCGGTGACGGTTTCGCCCGGCGTCGGGAAAGCGTCAAGGTTAAGAATGTGATCGGCATTGATACTGCCAAGGACGACAAGTTTGCCTGCAGTTTTCATCATTTCTGTTCCCGGGAAAGCGCGCCACCGGGATCCGGTGGCGCATGCCCTGCTTTTCTTTTTTTATATTGTCCCTCGGACCGTTGCCAGTCCGAATCGCATTTTACTGCTTAACGACCAGCTTCAGCTCAACCGGGTAGTTAGCTTCCACTTTTTCGCCCTTCAGTACCTTATCAGCCGTCTCAACGCCTTTCGCGCCGATCTGCTCCGGCAACTGTGCGACGGTCGCCGCCAGTTTGCCACTGTTTACTGCTTTTTCGCCATCCGGAGTGCCGTCAAATCCAACCACCATCACATCGGACTTGCCTGCGGTCTGCAGCGCGCGCAGGGCGCCCAGCGCCATTTCATCATTTTGCGCGAATACCGCCTGCACGTCAGGATGCGCGGTCAGCAGGTTCTGCATCACGTTCAGCCCTTTGGTACGGTCGAAATCGGCTGGTTGGCTGGCCAGGACGTTAAACTTGTGCGCCGCCACGGCCTGTTTAAAGCCTTCGCCGCGCTCGCGCGCCGCAGAAGTCCCGGCAATGCCCTGCAGCTCAATGACTTTCGCACTTTCACCCACTTTTTTCGCGATGTAATCGCCAGCCATTTTTCCGCCCTGCACGTTGTCAGACGCAATATGGCTCACGACATCGCCTTTTGTGGCCTGACGGTCAAGGGTGATGACCGGGATTTTCGCCTGGTTTGCCATCTTCACGGCGTTGCCGACGGCATCAGAGTCGGTGGGGTTGATCAGCAGCAGCTTGGCGCCGCGCACCGTTAAATCCTGGACGTTCGCCAGCTCTTTCGCCGGGTTGTTCTGAGAGTCCAGCACCACCAGGTTGTAGCCCAGCTTGTCGGCTTCTTTTTGCGCGCCGTCTTTCAGCGACACGAAGAATGGGTTGTTGAGAGTAGAGATAACCAGAGCGATGGTGTCTTTGGCCATCGCGTTTGCGCTGACGGTCGCACTTAGCGCAACAGCAGAGACCAGGGTCGCCAGTTTTTTCATATTCATAGTTAAGATGTCCTGTAGAGTTCTCAGTTACTGCTTTTTGTTATCTACCAGTACCGCCAGCAAAATCACCACCGCTTTAACGATCATCTGGTAATAGGAAGAAACGCCTAAAAGATTAAGACCATTATTCAGGAAGCCAAGGATCAGCGCGCCAATCAGCGTGCCGACAATGCGTCCTTTGCCGCCCGCGAGGCTGGTGCCACCGAGCACCACCGCCGCAATGGCGTCCAGCTCATAGCCCGTCCCCGCCGTCGGCTGCGCGGAGGAGAGACGCGCCACTTCGATGATCCCGGCCAGCGACGCCAGCATCCCGCACAAGGCGTAGACGATAATTTTGACTTTATTGACGCTAATCCCGGACAGACGCGTCGCCGCTTCATTACCGCCCAGCGCGTAAATATAACGGCCCAGGCGAGTATGGTGCAGCATGTACCAGGCCGCCAGGAAGACAATCGCCATGATCCATACCGGCGTCGGGATCCCCAGCGGACGCCCGATGCCAAACCAGCCAAACAGATCGGCGTTATCGCTAAAGCCGGTGTTGATCGGACTGCCGTTGGTGTACACCATGGTCACGCCGCGCAGCAGCAGCATCATCACCAGGGTAGCGATGAAGGCCTGCACGCGGCCTTTCGCCACAATCACCCCGGTGACTGCGCCGATCGCGGCACCCAATGCGAGGGCAGCAGCGACCGCCACCAGCGCATTAACCTCAATGCCAACAATCGACGCTGCCACCGCACCGGTGAGCGCCAACAGGGAGCCGACGGACAGGTCGATCCCCGAGGTCAGTATAACCAGCGTCATCCCTACCGCCATGATGGCGTTAACGGAGGTCTGTTGCAGGATATTGAACAGGTTATTGACGGTAAAAAAGTTGGGGCTCATGGTCGATACCACCGCGATCAGCACCAGCAGGGCAATCAGCGATTTTTGCTCCATCAGCCACGCTTTCGTGAAATAACGGCGACCAGTAACAGCCTGGGTTGTCATCTTTCTTACTCCTGATTCACACGGTTAAGCTTGCCCACAGCGGCAGCCATCAATACTTCCTGGGTGGCCTGCTCGCGTGTGAATTCACCGCCGAGATGCCCTTCATGCATCACAATGATGCGATCGCTCATGCCCAACACCTCCGGCATCTCAGAGGAGACCAGAATGATGCTCAGGCCATCGGCTTTGAACTGATTGATGAGCTGGTAGATCTCTTTCTTCGCCCCGACGTCGACGCCGCGGGTCGGTTCATCAAGGATCAGCACCTTTGGCCGGGTCATCAGCCCGCGGGCAATGGCGACCTTTTGCTGGTTGCCGCCGGAAAGCAGGCCGATTGCCTGCTCCATGGACGGCGTTTTGACGTTAAACAGCCGAATGAAATCACTGACCGCCTGCTGTTCATCTTTATGCTTAAGGCTGCCGCCCGCCCGGCTGAAGTAGCGTAGCGCCGTCAGGGACATATTTTCTTTTACCGACATCCCGAGAACCAGGCCATCGCGCTTACGATCTTCGGAGATATAGACAATGCCGTTCGCCAGACCGTCCTGCGGCGAGCGGGTCACCACTTCATGGCCATCCAGCGTCACGGAGCCGCTGCTGCGCGGCAGCGCGCCGTACAGCACTTTCATCAGTTCGGTCCGTCCGGCGCCCATCAGCCCGGCGACACCCAGGATTTCCCCCTGGCGCAAGGTAAAGGTCACGTTTTCCACGCCCGGGCCGCAGAGATTATCGACCTTCAGGCGCACCGCGCCCGGCGCCTTATCGAGATGTGGATATTGATCTTCCAGCTTACGGCCGACCATCATCTCGATCAGTCGGTCCTCATCCAGCGAAGCCACTTCGCGCTCGGCGATAAACTGCCCGTCACGAAAGACGGTCACGTCGTCGCAAATCTCGAAGATCTCTTTCATACGGTGGGAGATATAGACGATGCCGCGCCCCTGCGACTTCAGTTCGCGGATGACGCGGAACAGCGATTCGGTTTCGGTATCGGTCAGCGCATCGGTCGGTTCATCCATAATGATGACTTTCGATTCGAAGCTCAGCACTTTGGCGATCTCCACCATTTGCTGATCGCCAATCGACAGATCGCCCACCAGCTTCTGGCTGTTAAAGCGGAGATTCAGCTTTGCCAGCAGCTTGTCGGCTTCGGCATACATCTGCTTCCAGTCGATTTTGCCAAAACGGTTAACAAATTCGCGACCAAGGAAGATGTTCTCGGCAATCGTCAATTGCGGGATCAGGTTCAGTTCCTGGTGGATGATACCGATCCCGGCTTCCTGGGAGGATTTGGGGCCGTTAAAGGTCGTCTCTTTGCCTAACCACAGCAAAGAGCCGGCATCACGGGTGTAGATCCCGGTCAGCACCTTCATCATGGTGGACTTGCCGGCGCCATTTTCTCCTACCAGCGCCATTACCCGACCGGCATAGACATTCAGCGCCGCGCCGGAGAGCGCCTTGACGCCAGGGAACGCTTTATCGATCCCTTTCAGTTGCAATAAGGCTTCCATGACGGCGACCTCAGAACGTGACGCCGGCACAGAGAATGATATTCGCAAACGGGGAACACTCCCCGCTGCGAATTACCGCCTGACTGTCTGCGGTTTGTTTTTTGAACTGCTCATGGCTGGTGTAACGAATTTCAATGGTATTTCCCTGGTGCTGCTGCAGCTGCTCGAGGTGAGTGAGCAACGTCGCGTGGAGCTGCGGATTATGGGTTTTAATCTCTTCCGCGATAACAGCCGCTTCAACCTGCATTTCCGTCGTCACCACTTCCAGCACCTGCATAAAGGAAGGTACGCCCTGAGTCAGCGCCATATCAATGCGCGTGCTGCTGCGGGGAACCGGTAATCCGGCATCGCAGACCACCAGCGTATCGGTGTGGCCCAGGCGGGAAATGACCGCGGAAATATCAGCGTTAAGTACGGTGCCTTTTTTCATTTTTCTCTTTTGCTCCACTAGCGAAACGTTTCGCTAAAATAATTATTATCAATGTGTGAGCAGAAAACCATCACCAGAAGAGAGAAATGTGATCTCCATCGAAACGTTTCGCAAGGGAACGACAGGAGATGACAGCCGGAGTGAGAAACAAAAAGCCCTTCGCAATGGAAGGGCTTTTTTGACATCAGATTTCGACCTGGGTACCGAGTTCGATAACCCGGTTTGGCGGGATTTCAAACTGATCCGGCGCCCGCAGGGCGTTACGCTGGAGCAGCAGATAAAGCTTGCCGCGCAGGCGCAGATACCACGGTCGTTTGCCGATAATCAGCGACTCATGCGACATGAAGAACGAGGTCTCCATCATTCGGCAGCTGAGTCCTTCCAGGCCACAGCGATGGAACACCTCTTCAACGTTCGGCGTTTCCCGCCAACCGTAGCTGGCCACCACCCGCCAGAACGACGGCGACAGCTGCTCAATCTGCACCCGGCGAACGTTATGCACGTAAGGCGCGTCTTCGGTGCGCAGAGTCAGAAGGATTACTCGCTCATGCAGCACCTTGTTGTGCTTCAGGTTATGCAGCAGGGCAAACGGGATCACGTTCAGGGCGCGGGACATATACACCGCGGTACCCGGCACACGCACCGGCGGTGACTTCTCCAGCGAAGAGATCATCGCTTCCAGCGAATTGCCATGCTCGTGCATTCGGCGCAGCAGGCGGAAACGTTCGCTCTTCCAGGTGGTCATCACCGTGAACATCACCAGCCCCAGGGACAACGGCAGCCAACCGCCGGAGACAATCTTATCGAGGTTCGCCGAAAACAGCGGAATATCGATACACAGGAAGGCCACCAGCATCAGGCCGACAAACAGCTTATTCCAGTGCCAGTTTTTGCGCGCCACCGTTGCCGACAGAATGGAGGTCAGCACCATGGTGCCCGTGACCGCGATACCATACGCCGCCGCCAGATTAGACGAATGCTCAAAGCTGACAATAACGATGACCACAGAAACGTACAGCAGCCAGTTAATGAACGGGATGTAAATCTGTCCGGACTCCATTTCCGAGGTGTGGATAATGCGCATCGGCGACAGATAGCCCAGACGCACTGCCTGACGGGTCAGGGAGAAGACCCCGGAGATCACCGCCTGCGAGGCGATAACCGTCGCCAGCGTGGCGATAATCAGCATCGGGATCAGCGCCCACTCCGGCGCCAGCAGGAAGAACGGGTTTTTAATCGCTTCCGGGTGCTTCAGCAGCAGCGCGCCCTGGCCAAAATAGTTCAGCACCAGCGAGGGCAGCACGACGGAGAACCAGGCCACGCGGATCGGCAGTTTGCCGAAGTGACCCATATCGGCGTACAGCGCTTCCACCCCGGTAATCGACAGCACCACCGCGCCGAGCGCAATAAAGGAAACCGTTTTGTACTGCAGGAAGAAATGCACCGCCCAGTAGGGGTTTAGCGCCTGAAGAACTTCCGGGTTAGCGTAAATGCTTCGCGCGCCCAGTACCGCCAGCAACAGGAACCAGATCAGCATAATCGGCGCAAACAGCTTACCGACCATGCCGGTCCCGTGCTTCTGGATCACAAACAGCAGAGTCAGCACGATAATGGAAATAGGGACAATCCAGGTATCAAGCTGCGGGGCGATAATTTCTAACCCCTCTATCGCCGACATAACGGAAATCGCCGGCGTAATCACCACTTCGCCATAGAAGAAGCTACCGCCGATCAGGCCGAGGATCACCAGTACGGAGGTCATTCGGGCCGAGGTATTACGTCCGGCCAGCGACATCAGCGTTAAGATCCCGCCTTCCCCGGCGTTATCCGCCCGCATCACGAACGTGATGTATTTAATCGATACGGTAAAGATTAACAGCCAGAAAATCAGCGACAAAAAGCCAAACACGGCATCGCGCTCAACGCCAAAGCCGAACTGACCTGACAGGCATTCGCGCAAGGTATACAGTGGACTGGTACCGATATCGCCGTACACCACGCCGATGGCCGCCAACGTTAATGCCGGCAACGATTGTTTATTATCAGTGCTCATAGACTAGTCTTTTCGTTTATAAAACAAATGTGTGCCTAGTCCCTTGGCCCACAAAAAGCGCACAGTATGCACGATTATTTGCGAAATCGTACCCCTAACAGACACCATATTAACCTGGCTCAAAAAAAATAAATCGATTCTTCAGGCTATTACCGCCCCTGCTCTAACATCTATACTCGACCCAATAACGATACATGACAAAGCACGCAACTCAATTATGGCTCAAACACATTTACTGGCTGAAAGAATTTCCCGGCTCAGCGCGGCACTCGAAAAAGGACTCTTTGAACGCAGCCACGCGATACGCCTCTGCCTGCTGGCGGCGCTCAGCGGCGAGAGCGTTTTTTTGCTCGGTCCACCGGGGATCGCCAAAAGCCTGATTGCCCGCCGCCTCAAATTCGCCTTCCAGCAGGCGCGCGCTTTTGAATACCTGATGACCCGCTTCTCCACCCCGGAAGAAGTTTTTGGGCCACTGTCCATTCAGGCGCTGAAGGATGAAGGCCGTTACGAACGTTTAACCGCCGGCTACCTGCCGGAAGCCGAAATCGTCTTTCTCGATGAAATATGGAAAGCGGGTCCGGCGATCCTCAACACCCTGCTGACGGCGATTAACGAACGTCACTTCCGCAATGGGGCGCACGAAGAGAAAATCCCGATGCGCCTGCTGGTGGCCGCGTCGAACGAACTCCCCGAAGCCGACAGCAGTCTGGAAGCGCTGTATGACCGAATGCTGATCCGTCTGTGGCTTGATAAAGTGCAGGATAAAGGTAATTTCCGTTCAATGCTGGTCAGCCAGCAGGATGAAAACATCAATCCAGTGCCCAGCGCGCTGCAGGTTAGCGACGAAGAGTTTACCCAATGGCAGCAGCAGATCGGCAATATCAAACTGCCAGACGCGGTGTTTGAGCTGATATTCCAGCTCCGCCAGCAGCTGGATGCCCTGCCAAATGCGCCGTACGTCTCGGATCGCCGCTGGAAAAAGGCCATTCGCCTGCTGCAGGCCAGCGCCTTCTTCAGCGGGCGCGACAGCATCGCGCCGATAGATCTGATCCTGCTGAAAGATTGTCTGTGGCACAACGTCGAGAGCATGAACCTGATGTCGCAGCAGCTGGAAACGCTCATGACCTGTCACGCCTGGCAACAGCAGGCGATGCTGACGCGGCTGGGGGCCATTGTCCAGAGACGCATTCAGATCCAACAGCAGCAAAGCGACAAAACGGCGTTGAAGGTCACCCGCCTTGGCGGGATGTTTAGCCGCAAACCGCATTATGAATTGCCGGCGGAGATCCAGGGGACCACCCTGACGCTGCTGCTGCAGCAGCCGCTCAAACTTCACGATATGGAAGTGATCCACATTACTTTTGAACGCGAGGCGTTAGCCAACTGGCTGGAAAAGGGCGGTGAGATCCGCGGTAAGCTCAACGGGATCGGCTTTGCCCAACTGCTCAATATGGATGTCGACACCAGCCAGCACCTGGTCGTCCGCGACGTCAGCCTGCAGGGCTCACGCCTCGCGCTGCCCGGTAGCGCATCGCAGGAGAACATGCCGGCAGAAATTCGCCAACAGCTGGAGGCGCTCGATGATGAGTGGCACCAGCAACACAACCGCTTCAGCGAGCAGCAAAAGTGTCTGTTTATCCCGGTCGAGTGGCTGGGAAGAATCGAAGCCAGCCTGCAGGACGTCGGCGCGCAGATTAAACAGGCGAAGCAGCCATGACGCTCGATATGCTGAATGTCATGCTGGCAGTCAGCGAAGAGGGAATGATCGAGGAGATGCTGCTGGCGCTGCTGGCCTCTCCTCAGCTGGCGGTGTTCTTTGAGAAATTCCCCCGCCTGAAAAACATCATCGCGGCGGATATTCCACGCTGGCGTGAAGCCGTTCGCGCCCGTTTGAAAGAAGTTAACGTCCCGCCGGATCTGGACGCCGAAGTGCAAACCTATCAGCAGGCTCAGCTACTCTCTACCTCGCAGTTTATCGTCCAGCTCCCGCAGATCCTCGGCAAACTGCACCAGCTACAGTCTCCTTTTGCCGCTCAGGCGCAGAAGCTGGTGGATGACAATGCCACCTTTACCCCGGCGTTGCATACGCTGTTTTTACAGCGCTGGCGCCTGAGCCTGGTGGTGCAAGCCACCAGCCTTAACCAGCAGTTGCTGGATGAAGAACGCGATCAGTTACTCAGTGAGGTCCAGGAACGAATGACGCTCAGCGGTCAGCTCGATCCGGTACTGGCGGAAAATGACACTGCCGCCGGGCGTCTGTGGGATATGAGCGCTGGCGAACTCAAACGCGGCGACTATCAGCTGATCGTGCGCTATGGCGATTTTCTCAACCAGCAACCGGAGCTACTGCAGCTGGCGGAACAACTCGGACGTTCACGGGAAGCGAAATCGGTGCCGAAGAAAGACGCCCCGATGGAAACCTTTCGCAGCCTGGTGCGCGAGCCGGCGACAGTACCGGAGCAAGTCGACGGCCTCCAGCAGAGTGACGACATTCTGCGGCTGCTGCCGCCGGAGCTGGCGACGCTCGGCATCACGGAGCTGGAGTTTGAATTTTATCGCAAGCTGGTGGAGAAGCAGCTGCTCACCTACCGGCTGCATGGCGACGCCTGGCGTGAGAAAATCACCGAACGCCCGGTAACACGGCAGGATTTTGATGAGCAACCGCGCGGGCCGTTCATTGTCTGCGTCGATACGTCAGGGTCGATGGGCGGTTTTAACGAGCAGTGCGCTAAGGCCTTTTGTCTGGCCCTCATGCGCGTCGCGCTGGCCGATAACCGTCGCTGCTTTATTATGCTGTTCTCCAGCGAAGTGGTGCATTACGAACTGACCAGCGAGCGCGGGCTGGAGCAGGCGATCCGCTTTTTAAGCCAGCGCTTTCGCGGCGGTACCGATCTGGCCAGCTGTTTTCGCGCCATTATTGAACGTCTGCAAAACCCCCAGTGGGTGGATGCGGATGCCGTCGTGATCTCTGACTTTATCGCCCAGCGGTTGCCGGATGAGGTGATTGCTCAGGTGGGGGAGTTACAGCGTAAGCACCAGCACCGTTTTCACGCGGTGGCGATGTCGGTACACGGCAAACCCGGCATCATGCGCATCTTCGATCATATCTGGCGCTTTGATACCGGGCTGCGTAGCCGCCTGCTGCGACGCTGGCGGCGCTAATTCATTACAGCAGCGCGGAAACGCTTTCGCGAACCTGCGCCGGCCATACGCCGCACTGCACCTGGCCGATATGGTCAAGCTGCAGCAGCAGCATCGTCAGACGAGACTGGCCAATGCCGCCGCCGATAGTCTGCGGCATCTCGCCGCGCAGCAGCGCCTGGTGCCATTCAAGCTGTAGGCGATCTTCATCGCCAGTCACGGCCAGCTGGCGCTTCAGCGCTTCGGCGTCAACGCGGATCCCCATTGAGGAGATCTCGAAAGCATCTTCCAGCACCGGGTTCCACACCAGGATATCGCCGTTCAGACCGGCAAAGCCTTCAGAAATCTCTGTGCTCCAGTCATCATAATCCGGCGCACGCACGTCGTGGCGCTTACCGTCAGACAGTTTGCCGCCGATACCAATTAAGAAGACGGCCCCCAACTCTTTGGCAATGGCTCGCTCACGGCCTTTGGCATCGAGATCGGGATAGCGGCTCAGCAGCTCCTGGCTGTGAACAAAATGGATCTGTTCCGGCAGAAAAGGCTTCAGGCCAAATTCCTGGCTGACCGCCAGCTCGGTAGCTTTGATCCCGGCGTAGATCGCCTCGACGGTTGCCTTCAGAGTGCCGACGTGACGCTCTTCATCGCCCATCACGCGCTCCCAGTCCCACTGGTCAACATAAACGGAATGGATAGGCGTCAGACGGTCTTCATCGGGGCGAAGGGCCTTCATGTGCGTGTACAGCCCTTCGCCCGCGCTGAAGTCGTGTTGTCCCAGGGTTTGACGCTTCCACTTCGCCAGCGAATGAACCACTTCGAACTGGGCGTCGGGTAGTGTTTTCACTTTTACCTGAACCGCTTTCTCGCAGCCGGACAAGTTATCCTGCGTCCCATCGCCCACGCGGCTTAAGATTGGCGCCTGGACTTCAATCAGGCCAAGCTTCTCTTCCAGCTGACGGGAAAAGTGGGATTTAACGAAACTGATCTGGCGTTGTTTTGCGATATATGCGGTTTTCATTTTTATAACTCCTGCGTCCTGTTGCCATTGATTAAGCAACAAAATAGGGCCGCAATACAATAATCAATCAATAAAAAGCCACATCGACTTTTAATTCATCAAAATATGGCGCTAAAATAGCAAGAACCCTCAAACTTCATAAGAAAAAGATATGGAAAATTATCAGATCGACAATCTGGACCGCGGCATTCTCGATGCGCTGATGGCCAACGCCCGTACCGCCTATGCCGAACTGGCTAAACAGTTCAGCGTCAGCCCGGGCACCATTCATGTACGCGTCGAAAAGATGAAACAGGCGGGTATCATTACCGGTGCGCGCATTGACGTCAGCCCCAAGCAGCTGGGCTATGATGTCGGCTGCTTTATCGGCATTATTCTTAAGAGCGCCAAAGACTACCCTTCCGCCCTTGCCCGCCTGGAAAGCCTTGAGGAGGTCACCGAGGCTTATTACACCACCGGCCACTACAGCATCTTTATTAAGGTGATGTGTAAATCCATCGATGCCCTGCAGCAGGTACTTATCAACAAGATCCAAACAATTGATGAAATTCAGTCCACCGAGACGCTGATCGTGCTGCAGAACCCGATCATGCGTACCATCAAGCCCTGATCGCTTTTTTTAATCCCACATTTTTCCACAGGTAGATCCCAGCTCGCTCACAGCGTACAATACGCCACTCTGAACAGTTGAGCGGGCGATCGGCGATCATGGCAGACATTACACTTATCAGCGGCAGTACCCTGGGCAGTGCGGAATATGTAGCAGAGCATCTGGCGGAAAAGCTGGAAGAAGCCGGCTACAGCACTGAAATCCAGCACGGTCCGCTGGTGGACGATCTGCAGGCAGAAGGGATCTGGTTAGTTATCTCTTCAACGCATGGCGCCGGCGACATTCCCGACAACCTGGTTCCCTTCTATGACGCATTGCTGGAGCAGAAGGCCGATCTTTCCGCCGTGCGCTTTGGCGCCATCGGGATCGGCAGCCGCGAATACGACACCTTCTGCGGGGCGATCGATAAATTAGAAGCAGCATTGAAGGCCAGCGGCGCAAAACAGATCGGCGAAACGCTGAAAATTAACGTGCTGGAACATGAAATTCCGGAGGATCCAGCGGAAATCTGGCTGGGATCCTGGAAAAATTTGCTCTGAGAATTGTAAAGATCGTCGGATCTTCTGTGGATAACCATGCTTAAAAGCTTGGATCAACCGGTAGTTATCCAAAGAATAACCGTCGTATGGTTTTTGTGCTGTGTATAACCCTTCATTTTGATCCCAGCTTATACGGACCAGGATCACCGATCATTCACAGATAGTGATCCTTCTTAAGCTTTTGATCTTACATCGTGGATCCGACTTATCCACAAAGAGAGTCGATCCTAATAAGAGATCACAATAGAACAGATCTCTATATAAAGATCTTCTTTTTAATACTCAGGATCCCGGAGTCTTTCTCAAAAGACCAAAGCCGAGTAGAATCCACGGCCCGGGCTTCAATCCATTTTCAAACCGCGTTATGCGAGGCAGATCACCATGTTTTATCAGGATCCTTTTGACGTCATTATCATTGGCGGGGGTCATGCAGGCACTGAGGCCGCGATGGCCGCAGCGCGAATGGGCCAACAAACCCTGCTTTTGACACACAATATCGACACGCTGGGGCAGATGAGCTGCAACCCGGCGATTGGCGGCATTGGGAAAGGACACCTGGTAAAAGAAGTGGACGCACTCGGCGGATTGATGGCAACCGCGATCGATCAGGCGGGTATTCAGTTTAGGATACTAAACGCCAGCAAAGGGCCCGCGGTACGTGCCACTCGCGCCCAGGCAGACCGCGTGCTGTATCGTCAGGCGGTACGCACCGCGCTGGAGAACCAGCCGAACCTGATGATCTTCCAGCAGGCAGTGGAAGATCTGATTGTTGAAAACGATCGCGTCGTGGGCGCCGTCACTCAGATGGGCCTCAAATTCCGCGCTAAAGCGGTGGTGTTGACCGTCGGGACCTTCCTCGATGGCAAAATTCATATTGGTCTGGACAACTACAGCGGCGGGCGTGCCGGCGATCCGCCGTCAATCCCGCTGTCTCGTCGTCTGCGTGAGCTGCCGCTGCGCGTAAGCCGCCTGAAAACCGGAACCCCGCCACGTATTGACGCCCGCACCATCGATTTCAGCGTGCTGGCGCAACAGCACGGCGATAACCCGATGCCGGTCTTCTCGTTCATGGGATCCGTGGATCAGCATCCGCGTCAGGTGCCCTGCTATATCACCCACACCAACGAGAAAACCCATGACGTGATCCGTAATAACCTCGATCGCAGCCCAATGTACGCTGGGGTGATCGAAGGGATCGGGCCACGCTATTGTCCGTCGATCGAAGACAAAGTCATGCGCTTTGCCGATCGCAACCAACATCAGATTTTCCTTGAACCGGAAGGCCTGACCTCAAACGAAATTTATCCGAACGGTATCTCCACCAGCCTGCCGTTTGATGTACAAATGCAAATCGTCCGCTCAATGCAGGGGATGGAGAACGCGCGGATCGTCCGTCCCGGCTACGCCATTGAGTACGATTTCTTCGACCCACGCGATCTGAAGCCAACGCTTGAGAGCAAATTTATTCAGGGTCTGTTCTTCGCCGGCCAGATCAACGGTACCACCGGTTATGAAGAAGCCGCTGCTCAGGGTCTGCTGGCTGGACTTAACGCTGCCCGCTTCTCTGCGGAAAAAGAGGGCTGGGCGCCGCGTCGCGATCAGGCTTACCTCGGCGTGCTGGTGGATGACCTGTGCACTCTGGGTACCAAAGAACCGTACCGCATGTTTACCTCCCGTGCCGAATATCGTCTGATGCTGCGCGAAGATAACGCCGACCTGCGCCTGACCGAACAGGGGCGTGAGCTGGGTCTGGTGGACGATGAACGCTGGGCGCGGTACAACGAAAAGCTGGAAAGCATTGAACGTGAACGTCAGCGTCTGAAATCGACCTGGGTGAACCCGCAGGCAGAGAGCGCCGCCGAAGTGAATGCTCACCTGACGGCGCCGCTGTCGCGTGAAGCGAGTGGTGAAGATCTACTGCGTCGTCCGGAAATGACCTACGAGCAACTGATTCAGCTGTCGCCGTTCGCACCGGGACTGGAAGATCAACAAGCGGCCGAGCAGGTAGAGATCCAGGTGAAGTATGAAGGTTACATCGCTCGCCAGCAGGATGAGATCGAGAAACAGCAGCGTAATGAGAATACCGTGCTGCCGGCGACGCTCGATTACCGCCAGGTCACCGGGCTGTCTAACGAAGTGATCGCCAAACTGAACGACCATAAGCCGTCGTCGATAGGGCAGGCGTCACGCATTTCCGGGATCACGCCGGCGGCGATCTCTATTTTGTTGGTTTGGCTGAAAAAGCAGGGGATGCTGCGCCGCAGCGCCTGATTGCGGCCGCCTGCCTGCGCTGATTTCACTGTTGCATAATCAGCGTTCGCCTTTATCATTCATAGCCCGGTAAGCGTTAGCGCCTCCGGGCTCATTATTTTTTGAAGGTACAGACTGTGCTCAACAAACTTTCTCGTCTGCTGGATGAAGCGGGTATTTCGCTCACCGATCACCAGAAAAACCAGCTGGTGGCCTACGTCGGGCTGCTCGATAAGTGGAACAAAGCCTATAACCTGACCTCCGTTCGCGATCCGAATGAGATGCTGGTGCGTCATATCCTCGACAGCATCATCGTGGCGCCTTATCTGCAGGGCTCGCGCTTTATCGATGTCGGGACCGGACCGGGGCTCCCTGGCATTCCACTGGCCATCGTGCGTCCGGAGTCGCATTTCACCCTGCTCGACAGTCTCGGCAAGCGCGTGCGCTTCCTGCGTCAGGTGCAGCATGAGCTGAAGCTGGATAATGTCACCCCGGTGCAGAGCCGCGTGGAAGCCTTCCCGGCCGAACCGCCGTTTGACGGTGTGATAAGCCGCGCCTTCGCATCGCTCAATGATATGGTGAGCTGGTGCCATCATCTGCCGGCGGCGAACGGTCACTTCTATGCACTCAAAGGGTTAGCGCAAAAAGACGAAATGGAAAACCTGCCGGAAGGGTATGGTATTGCCGAGGTGATTGAGCTGCATGTTCCTCAGCTGGAAGGGGAGCGACACCTGGTGGTAATTCAACCAAAATCGCGTTAATTTTTATCAAAAAATGTGGAAAAAATGTCGCCCGCGGATGTTACAAAAATAAAGGTCACTCCGCGATATTATCGGGCTGCATTTAACCATGTTTTTACTATGGCTTTTCCTGCGGTTAACTTAGCATAAGTGATTCACTGACAAAATAGTCAACTTTGAAAATATCAGGGTGCTAAAAATCGACACGGATGAACAGCATAGTGATGTTAAATTTTTATTATAAATGTCAATAAAAGGTTTTTATTGTATGTGAGGTTGTTTTAGATAATGTCCTCACTTTTTATCTTGAATATCAAAAGCATGAAAAATAGTGTTTTATGTCCTTGATTCATTAAAGGGCGCTTGAAATGTTTATTATGTGATCTAATGCACGCTTTAATTGCCGTGTTTCCACGTTATTTGCAGTTTTGTATGACTGCTCACAGAACGCTGAAATGCACGGAAAGTTGTCCGTTGGAAAATAATTAAACATTTATTCACTATTTTGCTACTTATTGTTTGAAATCACGGGGCGTCACCGTATAATTTGTCCGCTTTTTGATGCTTGACTCTTCGTCTTAAAGGACGTTTTATACGACACGCGACATACCTCAAAGGGAGCAGGAGTAAAAACGTGATGTCAGTGTCGCTCTTGAGTCGAAACGTTGCTCGCAAGCTTCTGTTTATTCAGTTACTGGCAGTAATAGCAAGTGGACTGCTGTTCAGCCTCAAAGACCCCTTCTGGGGCATTTCCGCAGTATGCGGCGGTTTGGCAGTGGTTTTGCCAAATCTGATGTTTATGATTTTTGCCTGGCGTCATCAGGCGCATACACCAGCAAAAGGCCGTGTGGCCTGGACCTTCGCCTTCGGTGAAGCCTTCAAGGTGTTGCTAACCTTCGCCCTTCTGGCGATGGCGCTGGCTGTTTTAAGAGTGGTATTTATGCCGCTGATCGTGACGTGGGTTTTGGTGCTGGTGGTACAAGTTCTGGCGCCAGCTGTAATTAACAACAAAGGGTAAAGGCATCATGGCTTCAGAAAATATGACGCCGCAGGATTACATAGGACACCATCTGAACAACCTTCAGTTGGACCTACGTACATTCTCGCTGGTGGATCCGCACAACCACACAGCCACCTTCTGGACGCTCAACATTGACTCCATGTTCTTCTCGGTGGTTCTCGGTCTGCTGTTCCTTGCCATGTTCCGTAGCGTTGCTAAGAAAGCGACCAGCGGCGTACCAGGGAAATTCCAAACCTTCATCGAAATGATCATCGGCTTCGTCCATGGCAGCGTCAAAGACATGTACCATGGCAAGAGCAAGGTTATCGCGCCGCTGGCGCTGACCGTGTTCGTCTGGGTCTTCCTGATGAACCTGATGGACCTGCTGCCAATCGACCTGCTTCCTTATATCGGCGAACACATTTTCGGCCTGCCTGCACTGCGCGTGGTTCCGTCTGCCGACGTGAACATCACCCTGTCGATGGCGCTTGGCGTGTTCATCCTGATTATTTTCTACAGCATCAAAATGAAAGGCGTAGGTGGGTTCGTTAAAGAACTGACCATGCAGCCGTTCAATCACTGGGCGTTCATTCCTGTCAACTTAATCCTTGAAGGGGTAAGCCTGCTGTCCAAACCGGTTTCTCTCGGTCTGCGACTGTTCGGCAACATGTATGCCGGTGAGCTGATTTTCATTCTGATTGCTGGTCTGTTGCCGTGGTGGTCACAGTGGGTTCTGAATGTGCCTTGGGCCATTTTCCACATCCTGATTATTACGCTGCAAGCCTTCATCTTCATGGTTCTGACGATTGTCTATCTGTCGATGGCGTCCGAAGAGCATTGATTTTTACCAACACTACTACGTTTTAACTGAAACAAACTGGAGACTGTCATGGAAAACCTGAATATGGATCTGCTGTACATGGCTGCCGCTGTGATGATGGGTCTGGCGGCAATCGGTGCTGCGATCGGTATCGGCATCCTCGGAGGTAAATTCCTGGAAGGCGCAGCGCGTCAACCGGATCTGATTCCTCTGCTGCGTACTCAGTTCTTTATCGTTATGGGTCTGGTGGATGCTATCCCGATGATCGCTGTAGGTCTGGGTCTGTACGTGATGTTCGCCGTCGCGTAGTAAGTTGTTAGAAACCTAAGCCACAGAGTTAATTAAAGAGGTATTGTGCTGTGAACATGAACGCAACAATCCTCGGCCAGGCCATCGCGTTTGTTATCTTCGTATGGTTCTGCATGAAGTACGTATGGCCGCCTTTAATGGCTGCCATCGAAAAACGCCAGAAAGAGATTTCTGACGGTTTAGCTTCTGCAGAACGCGCTAAGAAAGATTTGGACCTTGCACAGGCCAACGCGACCGACCAGCTGAAAAAAGCGAAAGCGGAAGCCCAGGTAATCATTGAGCAGGCGAACAAGCGTCGCTCTCAGATTCTGGACGAAGCTAAAGCTGAAGCAGAACAGGAACGCACCAAAATCGTTGCACAAGCGCAGGCTGAAATTGATGCTGAGCGTAAACGTGCTCGTGAGGAGCTGCGTAAGCAGGTCGCTATCCTGGCTGTTGCTGGCGCCGAGAAGATCATCGAACGTTCCGTGGATGAAGCTGCTAACAGCGACATCGTGGATAAACTTGTCGCTGAACTGTAAGGAGGGAGGGGCTGATGTCTGAATTTGTAACGGTAGCTCGCCCCTACGCCAAAGCAGCTTTTGACTTTGCCGTCGAACACAACAGTGTTGAACGCTGGCAGGATATGCTGGCGTTTGCCGCCGAAGTGACCAAAAACGACCAAATGGCAGAGCTTCTCTCCGGTGCTTTGGCGCCGGAAACGCTCTCAGAAGCGTTTATCGCTATCTGCGGTGAGCAACTCGACGAAAACGGCCAGAACCTGATTAAGGTGATGGCGGAAAACAATCGTCTGAAGGTGCTCCCGGACGTTCTTGAGCAATTCATTCACCTGCGCGCGGCCAGTGAGGCCATCGCAGAGGTAGAAGTAATATCTGCCAACCAACTGAGTGATGAACAGCTTGCCAGGATCGTCAGCGCGATGGAAAAACGTCTGTCACGCAAAGTTAAGCTGAATTGCAAAATCGATAAGTCTGTTATGGCAGGTATTATCATCCGTGCGGGTGATATGGTCATTGATGGCAGCGTACGCGGCCGTCTTGATCGCCTTGCAGACGTCTTGCAGTCTTAAGGGGACTGGAGCATGCAACTGAATTCCACCGAAATCAGCGAACTGATCAAGCAGCGCATTGCTCAGTTCAATGTTGTGAGCGAAGCTCATAACGAAGGTACTATTGTTTCTGTAAGTGACGGTGTTATCCGCATCCACGGCCTTGCCGAATGTATGCAGGGTGAGATGATCTCCCTGCCGGGTAACCGTTACGCTATCGCATTGAACCTGGAGCGTGACTCCGTTGGTGCCGTGGTGATGGGTCCGTATGCTGACCTCGCCGAAGGCATGAAGGTTAAATGTACTGGCCGTATCCTGGAAGTTCCGGTTGGCCGTGGCCTGCTGGGCCGTGTGGTTAACACCCTGGGCGCGCCAATTGATGGTAAAGGTCCGCTGGAAAACGACGGTTTCTCCGCCGTAGAAGCGATCGCACCGGGCGTCATCGAACGTCAGTCCGTCGATCAGCCGGTACAGACCGGTTATAAATCCGTTGACGCCATGATCCCAATCGGTCGTGGTCAGCGTGAACTGATCATCGGCGACCGTCAGACCGGTAAAACTGCGCTGGCTATCGATGCCATCATCAACCAGCGTGATTCCGGTATCAAGTGCGTCTATGTTGCTATCGGCCAGAAAGCGTCCACCATCTCTAACGTGGTGCGTAAACTGGAAGAGCACGGCGCGCTGGCTAACACCATTGTGGTGGTAGCGACTGCATCCGAATCTGCTGCACTGCAATACCTGGCGCCATACGCGGGTTGCGCAATGGGCGAATACTTCCGCGACCGCGGTGAAGATGCGCTGATCATTTACGATGACCTGTCTAAACAGGCTGTTGCTTATCGTCAGATCTCCCTGCTGCTCCGTCGTCCGCCAGGACGTGAAGCCTTCCCGGGCGACGTATTCTACCTCCACTCTCGTCTGCTGGAGCGTGCTGCGCGTGTTAACGCCGAATACGTTGAAGCTTTCACCAAAGGTGAAGTGAAAGGGAAAACCGGTTCTCTGACCGCACTGCCGATTATCGAAACGCAGGCGGGTGACGTTTCCGCATTCGTTCCGACCAACGTAATCTCCATTACCGATGGTCAGATCTTCCTGGAAACCAACCTGTTTAACGCCGGTATTCGTCCTGCGGTTAACCCGGGTATCTCCGTATCCCGTGTTGGTGGTGCAGCGCAGACCAAGATCATGAAGAAACTGTCCGGTGGTATCCGTACCGCACTGGCGCAGTATCGTGAACTGGCAGCGTTCTCCCAGTTTGCATCCGACCTTGACGATGCAACCCGCAAACAGCTGGACCACGGTCAGAAAGTGACCGAGCTGCTGAAACAGAAACAGTATGCGCCGATGTCCGTCGCGCAGCAGTCTCTGGTTCTGTTCGCAGCAGAACGTGGTTACCTGGCTGATGTAGAACTGGCGAAAATCGGTAGCTTCGAAGCCGCTCTGCTGGCTTACGTCGACCGTGATCACGCTCCGCTGATGCAAGAGATTAACCAGTCCGGTGGCTATAACGACGAAATCGAAGGCAAGCTGAAAGGCATCCTCGATTCCTTCAAAGCAACCCAGTCCTGGTAACGTCTGGCGGTCTGTCTTAGGGCAGGCCGCAAGGCATTGAGGAGAAGCTCATGGCCGGCGCAAAAGAGATACGTAGTAAGATCGCAAGCGTCCAGAACACGCAAAAGATCACTAAAGCGATGGAGATGGTCGCCGCTTCCAAAATGCGTAAATCGCAGGAGCGTATGGCGGCCAGCCGTCCTTACGCAGATACTATGCGCAAAGTGATTGGTCACCTTGCGAACGGTAATCTGGAATATAAGCACCCTTACCTGGAAGAACGCGACGTTAAGCGCGTGGGCTACCTGGTGGTGTCGACCGACCGTGGTCTGTGCGGCGGCTTGAACATTAACCTGTTCAAGAAACTGCTGGCGGAAATGAAAGCATGGTCCGATAAAGGCGTTCAGTGCGACCTCGCAATGATCGGCTCTAAGGGCGTCTCTTTCTTTAACGCCGTTGGCGGTAACGTGGTTGCACAGGTGACCGGTATGGGGGATAACCCCTCCCTGTCCGAACTGATCGGCCCGGTAAAAGTGATGTTGCAGGCCTATGATGAAGGCCGTCTGGACAAGCTGTACGTTGTCAGCAACAAATTTATTAACACCATGTCTCAGGTTCCGACGATCACTCAGCTGCTGCCGTTACCGGCATCAGAAGACGCTGATCTGAAACGTAAATCCTGGGATTACCTGTACGAACCCGATCCGAAAGCGCTGCTGGATACCCTCCTGCGTCGTTATGTCGAATCTCAGGTCTATCAGGGCGTGGTAGAAAACCTGGCCAGCGAGCAGGCCGCACGTATGGTGGCGATGAAAGCCGCGACCGACAATGGCGGCAGCCTGATTAAAGAGCTGCAGTTGGTATACAACAAAGCTCGACAGGCCAGCATTACTCAGGAACTCACCGAGATCGTCGGTGGTGCATCCGCGGTATAACCAGGTTAATTCGTAGAGGATTCAAGATGGCTACTGGAAAAATTGTCCAGGTAATCGGCGCCGTAGTTGACGTCGAATTCCCTCAGGATGCCGTACCGCGCGTGTACGAAGCTCTTGAGGTGCAGAATGGTAAAGAAGTTCTGGTGCTGGAAGTTCAGCAGCAGCTCGGCGGCGGTATCGTTCGTACCATCGCCATGGGTTCTTCCGATGGTCTTCGCCGCGGTCTGGAAGTAAAAGACCTCGAGCACCCAATCGAAGTCCCGGTAGGTAAAGCAACACTGGGTCGTATCATGAACGTACTGGGTCAGCCGGTCGACATGAAAGGCGACATCGGTGAAGAAGAGCGTTGGGCTATCCACCGCGCAGCACCTTCCTATGAAGAGCTGTCCAGCTCTCAGGAACTGCTGGAAACCGGTATCAAAGTTATCGACCTGATGTGTCCGTTCGCCAAGGGCGGTAAAGTTGGTCTGTTCGGTGGTGCGGGTGTAGGTAAAACCGTAAACATGATGGAGCTGATCCGTAACATCGCGATCGAGCACTCCGGTTACTCTGTGTTTGCGGGCGTCGGTGAGCGTACTCGTGAGGGTAACGACTTCTACCACGAAATGACCGACTCCAACGTTATCGATAAAGTATCCCTGGTGTACGGCCAGATGAACGAGCCGCCGGGAAACCGTCTGCGCGTTGCGCTGACCGGCCTGACCATGGCTGAGAAATTCCGTGACGAAGGTCGTGACGTTCTGCTGTTCGTCGATAACATCTATCGTTACACCCTGGCCGGTACTGAAGTATCCGCACTGCTGGGTCGTATGCCTTCAGCGGTAGGTTATCAGCCGACTCTGGCGGAAGAGATGGGCGTTCTCCAGGAACGTATCACCTCCACCAAAACCGGTTCTATCACCTCCGTACAGGCGGTATATGTACCGGCGGATGACTTAACTGACCCATCCCCAGCCACTACCTTTGCTCACTTAGATGCAACCGTAGTACTGAGCCGTCAGATCGCTTCCCTGGGTATTTACCCGGCCGTTGACCCGCTGGACTCCACCAGCCGTCAGCTGGATCCGCTGGTTGTTGGTCAGGAACACTACGACACCGCGCGTGGCGTTCAGTCCATCCTGCAGCGTTATCAGGAACTGAAAGATATCATCGCCATCCTCGGTATGGACGAACTGTCTGAAGAAGACAAACTGGTGGTAGCTCGCGCACGTAAGATCCAGCGCTTCCTGTCCCAGCCGTTCTTCGTAGCAGAAGTCTTTACCGGTTCTCCGGGCAAATACGTGGCGCTGAAAGACACTATCCGTGGCTTTAAAGGCATCATGGAAGGCGAATACGATCACCTGCCAGAGCAGGCGTTCTACATGGTCGGTTCCATCGACGAAGCCGTGGAAAAAGCCAAAAAACTTTAACGCCTTAATCGGAGGGTGATATGGCAATGACTTACCACCTGGACGTCGTCAGCGCAGAGTTACAAATGTTCTCTGGTCTGGTCGAAAAAATCCAGGTAACGGGTAGCGAAGGTGAACTGGGTATTTACCCGGGACACGCGCCGCTGCTCACCGCCATTAAGCCTGGTATGATTCGCATCGTTAAACAGCACGGTCATGAAGAGTTTATCTATCTGTCTGGCGGCATTCTTGAAGTGCAGCCTGGCAGCGTGACCGTTCTGGCGGATACCGCAATTCGCGGTCAGGACCTCGACGAAGCGCGAGCGCTGGAAGCGAAACGCAAAGCCGAAGAGCACATTAAGAGCTCCCATGGCGATGTGGATTACGCTCAGGCGTCTGCGGAACTGGCCAAAGCGATCGCTAAACTGCGCGTTATCGAGTTGACCAAAAAAGCGATGTAACACCGGCTTGAACGTAAAAGGCCAGTCTGGTTTCCAGGCTGGCTTTTTTTATGGCCAGCGGCTGGCGAGCGGATAAAGTGAAAACAGGATCCACCCTTAATTGTTATTGATTAGTTAAATGATGAGGCGTAGACTCTATTTTTGTGATGTATGTCACATAAAAGAGCGTTATCAAACTGCACCTGCGTCAGGAAATCATCATGAAACTGTTCCATAAAATCATCGCCAAATTCAGCGTACTGAGCTTCTAAGCCACGCGCTATTCCCCGGCTTGCACGACGTATCGCCCATCAAAACGACAACACTGGCGATGTGCAACCGGTAAATGAAGGTCACCTGACGGTGGCCTTTTGTATTTTATTGATGCCACCAATCACTTCAGCTCTTCCCTGCCTGCGGCTGATTTACACTCAGTCGGCTCATCTCCTGTTGATCTCCGCCAATAGGGCCGCGCTCTGCCGCTTTATTCAGGTGGCGAAAAAACAGCAAAAGCAGTGAGATAGTCAATGATTACCCTCCCCACCCCCCTTTTTCAGCGTTAAACTGATTTGCAGTGGTTAAAAATAGCGTCATAAAATGGTGTATAACCGCGGGCTTGGGCGTTTTCTCCACGTCTCGTTTTATGATGAAAAATATGTAGAAATTTCAACGTGAAAGGCTTTTACTTTCCGTTCTAACTACCGTCAGGATGAGTATGTCAAATAGTGCGATGAGCGTGGTTATCCTTGCCGCAGGCAAAGGGACCCGCATGTATTCCGATCTTCCTAAGGTGCTGCATACCCTGGCCGGGAAGCCAATGGTGCAGCATGTCATTGATGCCGCTAACGATTTAGGCGCATGTGCGGTGCATCTGGTGTACGGTCACGGTGGCGATCTGCTGCGTCAGACCCTCCATGAAGACAACCTGAACTGGGTGCTGCAGGCTGAGCAGCTCGGAACCGGACACGCTATGCAGCAGGCGGCACCCTTCTTCAATGATGATGAAGACATTCTGATGCTCTATGGCGACGTGCCGCTGATCTCGGTTGAGACGCTACAGCGCCTGCGCGCCGCGAAACCACTGGGTGGCATTGGTCTGCTGACGGTGAAGCTGGATGACCCAACGGGCTACGGCCGCATTACCCGTGAAAATGGCCAGGTGACGGGAATCATTGAGCACAAAGATGCCAGCGAGGCGCAGCGCCAGATCCAGGAAATCAACACCGGGATCCTGATCGCCGGCGGAGCAGACCTCAAGCGCTGGCTGGCGAAGCTCACCAATAACAACGCTCAGGGCGAATACTACATCACCGATATCATCGCCATGGCGTATCAGGAAGGGCGCGAGATCGTCGCGGTGCATCCGCAGCGCCTGAGCGAAGTCGAAGGCGTCAACAATCGCCTGCAGCTTGCGCGCCTGGAGCGCGTCTACCAGGCTGAGCAGGCAGAAAAATTACTGCTGGCGGGCGTGATGCTGCGCGATCCGGCGCGTTTCGATCTGCGCGGTACGCTGCAGCACGGGCGCGATGTGGAGATCGATACTAACGTTATTCTGGAAGGCAATGTGGTGTTGGGCGATCGTGTGAAAATCGGCGCCGGCTGCGTGATCAAAAACAGCACCATCGGCGATGACTGCGAAATTAGCCCCTATAGCGTGGTGGAAGATGCCCAGCTGCAGGCTGCCTGCACCATCGGCCCATTTGCCCGTCTGCGCCCGGGCGCCGAACTGCTGGAAGGCGCCCACGTTGGCAACTTCGTGGAAATGAAAAAAGCGCGTCTCGGGAAAGGCTCCAAGGCAGGTCATCTGACCTATCTGGGCGATGCGGAGATCGGTGATAACGTCAATATCGGCGCGGGCACCATCACCTGCAACTACGATGGTGCGAACAAGCATAAAACGATTATTGGCGATGATGTCTTTGTCGGCTCGGATACCCAGCTGGTGGCGCCCGTCACGGTAGGCAACGGCGTCACTATCGCCGCCGGGACCACCGTCACGCGCAATATCGCCGATAACGAACTGGTGTTGAGCCGCGTACCGCAGGTCCACAAACAGGGCTGGCAGCGTCCGGTGAAGAAGAAATAATTTGGATTGTCGCCGGGGAAATATGCCCGGCGAACCAGGATGAGAGGGTCAATATAGACCCCCGTCCGCAGGCAGTACCATAACAATAACCCCACTCTCTACAAGGCTCGGGGCGCCCGGAAAACGGGCAAATACAGGTCAGCGACAACGCATGGCATATCGCCATTATCAGGAAATTTAACTATGTGTGGAATTGTTGGCGCAGTCGCGCAGCGTGATATTGCTGAAATCCTTCTCGAAGGTTTACGTCGTCTGGAATACCGTGGGTATGACTCTGCCGGTCTGGCGGTGGTCGACAGCGAAGGTCATATGACCCGCGTGCGTCGCCTGGGTAAAGTTCAGATGCTGGCTCAGGCGGTAGAAGAGCAGCCGTTACATGGTGGTACCGGGATCGCCCATACTCGCTGGGCGACGCACGGCGAACCGTCCGAGAGCAATGCGCATCCGCATGTTTCTGAACACATTGTGGTGGTCCATAACGGGATCATTGAGAACCATGAGCCGCTGCGTGCCCTGCTGCAGTCTCGCGGCTATGTCTTCGTCACCGAGACCGATACCGAAGTTATCGCCCATCTGGTGCACTGGGAGCTGGAACAAGGTGGTACCTTGCGTGAAGCCGTGCTGCGCGCTATTCCGCAGCTGCGCGGCGCCTACGGTACGGTGATCATGGATACCCGTGACCCGGGAACCCTGCTGGCGGCTCGCTCCGGTAGCCCGCTGGTGATTGGCCTGGGAATGGGCGAAAACTTTATCGCTTCCGACCAGCTGGCATTGCTGCCAGTGACCCGCCGCTTTATCTTCCTCGAAGAGGGCGATATTGCCGAAGTCACTCGCCGCTCGGTGGTGATTTTCGATAAATCTGGCGCGGAAGTGAAACGCCAGGAGATCGAATCCAATCTGCAGTATGACGCTGGCGATAAAGGTATCTACCGCCACTATATGCAGAAAGAGATTTTCGAGCAGCCGAACGCGATTAAAAACACCCTGACCGGGCGCATCAGCCATGGCGAAGTGGATCTCAGCGAGCTGGGGCCGAACGCCAATGAAATGCTGGCTCAGGTTGAACATATTCAGATTGTTGCCTGCGGGACTTCCTATAACTCCGGGATGGTCTCCCGTTACTGGTTCGAAGCGTTAGCCGGCGTCCCGTGCGATGTGGAAATCGCCTCGGAATTCCGCTATCGCAAGTCCGCGGTGCGTCGCAATAGCCTGATGATCACCCTCTCCCAGTCGGGTGAAACCGCCGATACCCTGGCGGCGCTGCGTCTGTCGAAAGAGCTGGGCTATCTCGGCTCGCTGGCTATCTGCAACGTACCGGGCTCGTCACTGGTGCGTGAGTCCGATCTGGCGCTGATGACCAAAGCCGGAACGGAAATCGGCGTGGCCTCGACCAAAGCCTTTACCACTCAGCTAACCGTGCTGTTGATGCTGGTGGCGAAGCTGGCGCGACTGAAAGGTCAGGATGCGTCTATCGAGCATGATATCGTGCACGGCCTTCAGGCCCTGCCGAACCGTATCGAGCAGATGCTCTCCCAGGACAAGCGTATTGAGCAGCTGGCGGAGCGTTTCTCTGATAAGCACCATGCGCTGTTCCTTGGCCGCGGCGATCAGTACCCGATCGCCATGGAAGGGGCGCTGAAGCTGAAAGAGATCTCCTACATTCACGCGGAAGCCTATGCGGCGGGCGAGCTTAAGCACGGCCCGCTGGCGCTGATTGATGCGGAAATGCCGGTGATTGTGGTGGCGCCGAACAACGAGCTGCTGGAAAAACTGAAATCCAACATCGAAGAGGTTCGTGCCCGCGGCGGTGAGCTGTATGTCTTCGCCGACGGTGAAGCCGGCTTCAACGGTAGCGACAACATGCACATCATCGAGATGCCGCATGTCGAAGAGACGATCGCCCCTATCTTCTATACGGTACCGCTGCAGCTGTTGGCTTATCACGTCGCGCTGATCAAAGGCACTGACGTTGACCAGCCGCGTAACCTGGCGAAATCGGTAACGGTTGAGTAAAACCATCATTACTTGCAAAGGGCTGCCGGCGGCGGCCCTTTTTATTTTCACCTGCTGTTTATTACCGAACTTGCGCGAAATATTTTGGCTGGCGGTAGGTGACAAACGAACGTTTTGCGGTCCGATTTCGCTGTCATAAAAAGAAAATTATTCTGTCATTGCACGGTCATGATTACAGATAACTATCTGAGTTATATATTTATTATTTGCTGTAAAATCCCTTCTTTCGGTCTGTCATAAAACTGTCATAATTCGTACATTTTACTGTCACCTCTTTGACCTATTTTGCTCACCATAGCCTCGAAACAATGATTTACGAATCCCAGCAGGAGACATTATGAACGTTATGCGTACCACCGTCGCAACAGTTGTCGCCGCGACCTTATCGATGAGCGCTTTCTCTGCCTTCGCAGCAGCAAGCCTGACTGGCGCAGGCGCAACTTTCCCTGCGCCGGTGTATGCCAAATGGGCTGACACCTATCAGAAAGAAACCGGCAATAAAGTGAACTACCAGGGTATTGGTTCCTCTGGTGGCGTTAAGCAGATTATTGCCAACACCGTTGATTTCGGTGCTTCTGATGCTCCGCTGGCTGATGACAAACTGACCCAGGAAGGTCTGTTCCAGTTCCCGACCGTGATTGGCGGCGTGGTACTGGCGGTTAACCTGCCTGGCGTGAAATCCGGCGAACTGGTGCTGGATGGCAAAACCCTCGGTGATATCTACCTGGGTAAAATTAAAAAATGGGATGACGCAGCGATCGCTAAACTCAACCCGGGCCTGAAGCTGCCGTCGCAGAACATCGCCGTGGTCCGCCGCGCCGATGGTTCCGGTACCTCCTTCGTCTTCACCAGCTACCTGTCCAAAGTGAATGAAGAGTGGAAATCGAAAATCGGCGCCGGCTCTACCGTTAACTGGCCAACCGGCCTGGGCGGTAAAGGCAACGACGGTATCGCCGCCTTTGTTCAGCGTCTGCCGGGCTCGATTGGTTACGTTGAATACGCTTACGCCAAGCAAAACAACCTCGCGTATACCAAGCTGGTCTCTGCCGACGGCAAGCCGGTTAGCCCGACTGAAGACAACTTCGCTAACGCCGCAAAAGGCGTTGACTGGAGCAAGTCTTTCGCTCAGGACCTGACCAACCAGAAAGGCGAAAATGCATGGCCGATCACCTCAACCACCTTCATCCTGGTGCATAAGGCGACCAACAAGCCGGAACAGACCGCTGAAGTGCTGAAGTTCTTCGACTGGGCGTATAAAAACGGCGGGAAAGAAGCGAATGCGCTGGATTACGCGACGCTGCCGGAAAGCGTGGTAGAGCAGGTTCGTGCGGCATGGAAAACCAACGTCAAAGACAGCAGCGGTAAAGCGCTGTACTAACAGTAGATTTTTGACGAAGATGGCGGGGGCGTTCAGGCGCTGCCCGCCCTACGGTTCAGACTGTAGGCCCGGGAGCGAACGCCACCGGGCATTTATTCGAACAAGTTTTAATACGTAAAGAGTAATCTATGGCTGCAACCAAGCCTGCATTTACCCCTCCGGGGAAAAAGGGTGACATGATTTTCAGTGCGCTGGTAAAACTGGCTGCGCTGATTGTGCTATTGATGCTGGGCGGCATCATCGTTTCCCTGATCATCTCTTCCTGGCCGAGCATTCAAAAGTTTGGCTTTGCTTTTTTGTGGACCAAAGAGTGGGATGCGCCCAACGAAATCTTCGGCGCGCTGGTACCGATTTACGGAACCCTGGTGACCTCCTTTATCGCGCTGCTGATCGCCGTCCCGGTGAGCTTTGGCATCGCGCTGTTTCTGACCGAACTGTCCCCCGCCTGGCTCAAGCGTCCGCTGGGCATTGCGATTGAGCTGCTGGCGGCAATTCCGAGTATCGTGTACGGCATGTGGGGCCTGTTTATTTTCGCCCCGCTGTTTGCGACTTACTTCCAGGAGCCGGTCGGTAACGTCCTGTCGACCATCCCGTTCGTCGGCGCGCTGTTTGCCGGCCCGGCGTTTGGTATCGGTATTCTCGCCGCTGGCGTCATTCTGGCCATCATGATCATCCCTTATATCGCCGCGGTCATGCGTGATGTTTTCGAACAGACGCCGGTGATGATGAAAGAGTCGGCCTATGGCATCGGCTGTACCACCTGGGAGGTGATCTGGCGTATTGTCTTACCGTTCACCAAGAATGGGGTGATCGGCGGGGTGATGCTCGGTCTGGGCCGCGCGCTGGGTGAAACCATGGCGGTTACTTTTATCATCGGCAACACCTACCAGCTCGACAGCATCTCGTTGTATATGCCAGGGAATAGTATTACCTCCGCGCTGGCTAATGAGTTCGCCGAAGCGGAAACCGGCCTGCACGTGGCGGCGCTGATGGAGCTGGGCCTGATCCTGTTCGTTATCACCTTTATCGTTCTGGCCGCGTCTAAGTTCATGATTATGCGCCTCGCGAAGAATGAGGGGGCACGCTAATGGCGACCATTGAATTGCAAACCTCTACCGAGCTGGCGGAGTCCCGTCGCAAGATGCAGGCCAAACGTCGTATGAAGAACCGTATCGCTCTGGCGCTGTCGATGGCGACCATGGCGTTTGGTTTGTTCTGGCTTATCTGGATCCTGATGGCGACGATAACCCGCGGTTTCGATGGCATGAGTCTGGCGCTCTTCACCGAAATGACGCCGCCGCCGAATACGGCGGGCGGTGGCCTGGCTAACGCCCTCGCCGGCAGCGGCCTGCTGATCCTGTGGGCAACCGTCTTTGGTACGCCGCTGGGTATCCTTGCCGGAATTTATCTGGCGGAGTATGGCCGCAAATCGGTGCTGGCGGAAATCATCCGTTTTATCAACGATATTCTGCTTTCCGCGCCGTCTATCGTGGTCGGCCTGTTTGTCTACACCATCGTGGTGGCGCAGATGCAGCACTTCTCGGGCTGGGCGGGCGTTATCGCACTGGCGCTGCTGCAGGTGCCTATCGTTATTCGTACCACCGAAAACATGCTGAAGCTGGTGCCGGATAGCCTGCGTGAAGCGGCCTATGCGCTGGGGACGCCGAAGTGGAAGATGATCTCGGCGATCACCCTGAAAGCGTCCGTCTCAGGGATTATGACCGGGATCCTGCTGGCTATCGCCCGTATCGCCGGGGAAACGGCACCGCTGCTGTTCACTGCGCTGTCCAACCAGTTCTGGAGCACCGACATGATGCAGCCGATTGCTAACCTGCCGGTGACCATTTTCAAATTTGCCATGAGTCCGTTTGCGGAGTGGCAGCAACTGGCATGGGCCGGGGTATTGATTATCACCCTGTGCGTCTTGCTGCTGAACATCCTGGCGCGCGTTATCTTCGCCAAGAAGAAACACGGTTAATTTTTTGCGGCGCAGCGACTGCTGCGCTGAATGAGGAAGAGATAGAGATGAGTATGGTGAATACAGCTCCGGGTAAGATTTCAGTTCGTAACCTGAACTTCTACTACGGCAAATTCCATGCCCTGAAGAACATCAACCTGGATATCACCAAAAACCAGGTGACGGCGTTTATCGGTCCGTCAGGCTGTGGTAAATCCACCCTGCTGCGCACGTTCAACAAAATGTTCGAACTGTATCCGGAGCAGCGTGCGGAAGGCGAGATCCTGCTGGATGGCGACAACATTCTGACCAACACCCAGGATATCGCCCTGCTGCGCGCTAAGGTTGGCATGGTGTTCCAGAAACCAACGCCGTTCCCGATGTCCATTTATGACAATATCGCCTTCGGCGTGCGCCTGTTTGAAAAGCTGTCCCGTGCCGATATGGACGAGCGCGTGCAGTGGGCGCTGACCAAAGCCGCATTATGGAACGAAACCAAAGATAAACTGCACCAGAGCGGGTATTCTCTCTCCGGGGGTCAGCAGCAGCGTCTGTGTATTGCCCGCGGTATCGCGATCCGCCCGGAAGTGCTGCTGCTTGATGAGCCGTGCTCCGCGCTGGACCCGATCTCCACCGGGCGTATCGAAGAGCTGATCACCGAGCTGAAACAGGACTACACCGTCGTTATCGTGACTCACAACATGCAGCAGGCTGCGCGTTGCTCCGACCATACGGCATTTATGTATCTTGGCGAGCTGATTGAGTTCAGCAACACGGACGACCTGTTCACCAAGCCCGCGAAGAAACAAACTGAAGATTATATTACTGGCCGCTACGGTTGATTTGCCCTTGTGCTTTCAGGCTCTCACCAGTTGGGCAATCAGGAGACACCATGGACAACCTAAATCTTAACAAACATATTTCCGGCCAGTTCAACGCTGAACTGGAGTATATCCGCACCCAGGTGATGACCATGGGTGGGCTGGTGGAGCAACAGCTTTCTGATGCGATCACCGCCATGCATAACCAGGACAGCGATCTGGCGAAACGCGTCATCGACGGCGACAAGCAGGTCAACATGATGGAAGTGGCGATCGACGAGGCCTGCGTGCGCATCATCGCCAAGCGCCAGCCGACCGCCAGCGACCTGCGCCTGGTGATGGCGATCATCAAGACTATCGCTGAGCTGGAACGCATCGGCGACGTGGCGGATAAAATCTGCCGCACCGCGCTGGAGAAGTTTTCCCAGCAGCACCAGCCGCTGCTGGTGAGCCTCGAATCGCTGGGCCGTCACACGGTGCAGATGCTGCATGACGTACTGGATGCGTTTGCGCGTATGGATCTCGACGAAGCGGTACGTATCTATCGCGAAGATAAAAAAGTCGACCAGGAGTATGAAGGCATTGTGCGCCAGCTGATGACCTACATGATGGAAGACTCGCGCACTATCCCCAGCGTCCTGACCGCGCTGTTCTGCGCGCGCTCCATCGAGCGTATTGGCGACCGCTGCCAGAATATCTGCGAATATATTTTCTACTTCGTCAAAGGTCAGGATTTCCGTCACGTTGGCGGCGATGAGCTGGATAAACTGCTCGCCGGCAAAGATCCGAAAGAGTAATAATCATTCTGTCTAATTCTGGTAAATGGCTTTATCAGAATTAGATATGATTTATCTCGTGGCAGCGAGATTGCTGAGATTATCGTCACAATTAACAATCTGCCCGTTTGAGTTATTCATTTTATCGCGTAACAATCAACGCCCACTCCTGAGCTTAAACGCTCAGGGTGGTTTAAACGGATTGTGACTGCGACAGCAGGCAAAACCTGATATTGCCCCTACGGCGGCGGTATCAGGTTTTTTTGTTTTATGCGGGCCGATAATGGCTGAATGAGGGTTGCTACCGCGATGTGCGGGCAAAACCTGAAGAGGATTATCTGTTAAGGCAGATGGTCTTCTTCAGGTTTTTTTTTGCTTTTGTCTAACTGCAAAAATAACAGCCGCCGCGACCTCAAACGGTATGGATAGGGCTATTAGAACCTGCGCGGGATGGTTGTTGCTGTCGTGTTTTATTTACGCCAATGCTTATATAAAGGAATATTATGATGAGAAAAAACAGGATCGCTTCGGCGATAGTCTTGCTGGCGCCTCTTTGTTATTCCACCACTCTGATAGCAAGCCCGTTGACGGTGGAGCAACGACTTGAGCTGCTGGAGAAAGCGCTCAAAGACACGCAAAAAGAGCTCAAAAAATATCAGGACCAGGAGAGAAAAAGAGACCAGATTTGGGCCTCATGGTCTCCTCCTGCGGAAGGTCAGAAGCGTAAGACAGGGGTGGCGGCCGCCGGTCCGAAAACGGCGGTTAAACCGGATGCGGTGCTGGTTAAAAATCAACAACCTGCCACGGATGGCGCGCCAGCCTACAGCGCGATGACGCTGAAAGATTTTAGCACGTTCGTGAAAGATGAAATTGGCTTCAGCTATAACGGCTACTTCCGTTCCGGCTGGGGCACCGCCTCGCACGGCTCGCCAAAATCGTGGGCGATCGGTTCGCTTGGCCGCCTGGGCAATGAATATTCCGGCTGGTTCGATCTGCAGCTGAAGCAGCGGGTGTTTCAGGAAGGTGATAAACGCGTTGATGCCATCGTGATGCTCGACGGGAACGTCGGCCAGCAGTACTCCTCAGGCTGGTTTGGTGACAATGCCGGCGGCGAAAACTACATCCAGTTCTCGGATATGTACGTTAACACCAAAGGGTTCCTGCCGTTTGCCCCGGAAGCCGATTTCTGGGTCGGCAAACACGGGGCGCCAAAAATCGAAATCCAGATGCTGGACTGGAAAACGCAGAGAACCGATGCGGCGGCCGGCGTGGGGCTGGAAAACTGGCAGGTGGGCGCCGGGAAATTCGATATCGCATTGGTCCGCGAAGATGTCGATGATTACGATCGTTCTTTGAGCAATAAGCAGCAAATTAACACCAATACTCTGGACGTTCGCTACAAAGAGATTCCGCTGTGGGATAAAGCCAGCCTGATGGTCAGCGGACGCTATGTCGCCGCGAATCAAAGTTCCTCAGAGAAATATAAAGAGGGCAATGAAGGTTATTATCCGTGGAAAGATACCTGGATGGCAGGCACTTCGTTAACACAGAAATGGGCAAACGGCGGCTTTAATGAATTCTCTTTCTTACTGGCGAATAATTCTATTGCCAGCAGCTTCTCGCGCTATGCCGGATCCAGCCCCTATACCACCTTTAACGGCCGCTATTATGGCGATCATACCAATGGCACCGCCGTGCGCTTAACCTCGCAGGGGGAAACCTATTTACGCGATGACGTTATTATGGCGAATGCCATCGTCTACTCCTTTGGTAACGATGTCTATAGCTACGAAACCGGGGCCCACTCCGATTTTGAATCCATTCGCACGGTCCTGCGACCGGCTTATATCTGGGATAAATATAACCAGACCGGCGTTGAGCTGGGATACTTCAAACAGCAAAACAAAGATGTTACCGGCAAGAAATATAACGAGTCCGGCTACAAGACCACGCTGTTCCATACCTTCAAAGTCAATACCAGTATGCTGACCTCGCGCCCGGAAATTCGCTTCTATGCCACCTATATTAAAGCGAAGGATATCGACCTGGATAAGGCAGCGAATAATACCACCAGCATTTTTGAAGACGGTAAAAACGATCAGTTTGCCGTGGGGGCGCAGGCGGAAATCTGGTGGTAAGACGATAACAGAACGGACACAACGGAAGAGGACTAACGATGAAACGACATGCAATGTATTTCGCACTGGCGCTGGCGGGCGCGGCATTTACCCTCCAGGCGGCGCCATTACCCGCGATGCCGGATCCCACCCTGCCGGTGAGCCACTTTATTACCCAGGTTAACGCGGATAAGAGTATCACTTATCGCCTGTTTGCTCCTGATGCCCGGCGGGTGTCGGTAGTGACCGGCGCCACGCCGGACTCCTTTGTCTCACACGACATGACCAAAGAGGCTCAGGGGGTGTGGACATGGAAAAGTGAGCCGATGAAACCCAATCTCTATGAATACTATTTCGATGTGGATGGCTTCCGCTCGGTGGATACCGGCAGCCGCTATCAGAAGCCGCAGCGCCAGGTGAATACCAGTTTGATTCTGGTACCTGGTAGTATTCTCGACGATCGGGCGGTCGCGCATGGCGATCTGCGCACCCTCACCTATCACTCGAAGGCACTGAACGCCGAACGTCGTCTCTATGTCTGGACGCCGCCGGGCTATAGCGGAACCGGCGATCCGCTGCCGGTGCTCTATTTCTATCATGGCTTTGGCGACAGCGGTCTGTCGGCCATCGATCAGGGGCGTATCCCGCAGATCATGGATAACCTGCTGGCGGAGGGCAAAATCAAGCCGATGCTGGTGGTGGTCCCGGATACCGAAACCGATACCCCGGAAGCGATAGCGGAAAACTTTCCGCCGCAGGAGCGGCGCAAAAACTTCTATCCGCTCAATGCGCAGGCGGCGGATAACGAGTTGATGCAGGATATCATTCCGCTGATCGATACCCGGTTTAACGTGCGTAAAGATGCCGACGGCCGGGCGCTGGCTGGCCTGTCACAGGGCGGTTATCAGGCGCTGGTTTCCGGAATGAACCATCTGGATAGCTTTGGCTGGCTCGCCACCTTTAGCGGCGTCACGACCACGACAGTGCCGAATGCCGGCGTGGAAGCGCAGCTGAAGCAGCCTGACGCGATCAATAAGCAGCTGCGCAACTTTACCGTGGTCGTCGGGGAAAAAGATTCCGTCACCGGCAACGATATCGCGGGTCTGAAACGCGAGCTGGAAAAACAGAAGATCAACTTCGACTATCACTCGTATCCTGGCCTGAACCATGAAATGGACGTCTGGCGCCCGGCCTACGCCGAGTTTGTGCAGAAACTGTTTAAATAACCGTTAGGGGGGCCTTCAGCCCCCGTTTTGTGCTTGTGAAGGACGACAAGATGAAAATGATTGTGACCGAAGATTATGAAGAGATGAGCCTGGTCGCCAGCCATCATGTTCTGGGCTATATCACGGCACCGCGGCGGGTGAATCTCGCCGTGACGGCCGGCAGCACGCCAAAGCGGATGTATGAGCATCTAACCGCCGCCGTGAAAGGCAAAGCATTCTATGATCGGGTGCACTATTACAACTTCGATGAGATCCCCTTTCGCGGCCAGTCGCGAGAAGGCGTCACGATATCTAATCTGCGCCAGCTGTTTTTTACCCCGGCGCAGATCAAAGAAGAGAACATTCACAAGCTGACGCTGGACAACGCCGCTCAGCACGATCGCCAGCTGGAAGAGGCTGGCGGCCTTGATCTGATGGTGCTGGGGCTGGGGGCTGACGGCCATTTTTGCGGCAACCTGCCGAATACCACCCGCTTTCATGATCAGACGGTCGAAGTGCCGATTCATGGGGAAATGATTGGTATTGTCGCTAACGGCGAGATGGGCGGGGATTTTTCCGTCGTGCCCGATAGCTATGTCACCATGGGGCCGAGAAGCGTGATGGCGGCAAAAAATCTGCTGTTGATCGTGAGCGGCGCGGCGAAGGCGCAAGCCCTTAAGCAGGTGGTTGAAGGCCCGGTCAGCGAGCAGGTGCCGGCGTCGGTGCTCAAATTACACCCTTCACTGGTGATTATTGCCGATAAAGCGGCAGTCACTGAATTGCAGCCATAACCAGTCGCTGATTCTATTCCCCGCTTGCACAGACGCTTAGCGGGGCTACATCGATGCCAACGTGCCGCTCACCAGGCCCTTAACGCGTGATATCCCAGCCGCGCGCTTGCCACAATGCCGGCAGCTCTGCCAGATCGGTAAAGGTCGTCACTTTGGGATGATCGATCGGCTGGTTATGCGGATCGGCGCAGAAATAAAACACCTCCATGCCGGCGGCAATCCCCGACTGAGCACCGGCGCTGGAGTCATCCACCAGGATACAGTTTTCGGCTTTTACCTGCATGGCCTCTGCCGCATGAAACATCAGCGCCGGGTCAGGCTTCCAGCGCTGAATATCATAGCCGCTGTACAAGCGGTCAGCGAAATGGTGCAGCAGGCCGGTGCGGCCAAGAGAGTGCTGCATTTTACTGACCGGGCCATTGGAAACCACGCACATCGGGACGCTTACCGCATCCAGCAGCGCCTGGGCTCCGGCAATCACCTCCAGTTCGCTATCAAACAGGCGAGCGACCTCCGCACGGTAAATTGGCTCCAGCGTCGCTTTTTGCAGGTTAACGCCATGCTCAGCGTTGATGGTGTCGATAATTTCGTACAGCTTCACCCCTTTGAAGCGCTTAAAAATCTCGGCAAGGTCCAGCGTAATGCCGAATTCCTGGAACATGTGAACGTAGGCGCGGGAGCAAATCACCTCACTGTCGACCAGTGTGCCGTCACAGTCAAAAAATACTGCTTCTGGTTGAGTCATAGTCTTTCCGTATTAACAAGTTTAACGTTTTCGTCATGCCCAATGCCGCGACGCAATCGTTGCCGTATAAGCAAAATAAATGAAAAAAATTACCATACAACTGCGCCGGGTGCCCTGTTTTGGTATAGGATAGCCTCGAATTTTCCCTCCTTTACGTTCGGAAACCGATAATGAGTCAACAACAAACCAGCCAGTCTTCTGGCCAGGGTCTGCTGGAGCGCGTATTTAAACTGCGCGAGCACGGCACCACAGTGCGCACGGAAGCGATCGCCGGTTTCACCACGTTCCTGACGATGGTGTATATCGTTTTTGTTAACCCACAAATTCTTGGCGTAGCGGGCATGGATACCAGCGCCGTGTTTGTGACCACCTGTCTGATTGCTGCGTTCGGCAGTATCCTGATGGGTCTGTTCGCGAACCTGCCGGTGGCTCTTGCGCCGGCGATGGGTCTGAACGCCTTCTTCGCCTTCGTGGTGGTGCAGGCGATGGGCCTGCCGTGGCAGGTAGGCATGGGCGCGATTTTCTGGGGCGCCGTCGGTCTGCTGCTGCTGACGATTTTCCGTGTACGCTACTGGATGATCGCCAATATTCCGGTGAGCCTGCGCGTCGGTATCACCAGCGGTATCGGCCTGTTTATCGGCATGATGGGTCTGAAAAATGCCGGGGTTATCGTCGCTAACCCGGAAACGCTGGTCAGCATTGGTCATCTGACCTCCCACAGTGTGCTGCTGGGCATTCTGGGCTTCTTTATCATCGCGATTCTGGCATCACGTAACATTCATGCCGCGGTCCTGGTGTCTATTGTGGTCACCACCCTGCTGGGCTGGATGCTGGGCGATGTGCACTACACCGGCATCGTCTCCGCGCCGCCGAGCGTGACGTCGGTGATTGGTCATGTCGATCTGGCGGGCTCCCTGAACCTGGGCCTGGCCGGTGTGATCTTCTCGTTTATGCTGGTCAACCTGTTTGACTCCTCCGGGACGCTGATTGGCGTCACCGATAAAGCGGGTCTGGCTGATGCACAGGGTAAATTCCCGCGCATGAAGCAAGCGCTGTTTGTCGACAGCGTCTCGTCGGTGGCGGGTTCCTTCATCGGTACTTCGTCGGTGACGGCCTATATCGAATCCTCCTCCGGCGTTTCCGTGGGCGGGCGCACCGGCCTGACCGCCGTTGTCGTTGGGATCCTGTTCCTGCTGGTTATCTTCCTGTCTCCGTTGGCAGGGATGGTTCCGGCCTATGCGGCCGCCGGCGCGCTGATTTACGTTGGCGTGCTGATGACCTCCAGCCTCGCGCGCGTGAAGTGGGATGACCTGACGGAAGCGGTACCGGCGTTTATCACCGCGGTGATGATGCCGTTTAGCTTCTCAATCACCGAAGGTATCGCCTTAGGCTTTATCTCTTACTGCGTGATGAAGATCGGTACCGGCCGTCTGCGCGAGCTCAGCCCGTGCGTGATTATCGTCTCGCTGCTGTTCGTGCTGAAAATTGTCTTTATCGATGCACATTAATCCGCACGCATGATGAAAAAGCCCGGCATCGCTGCCGGGCTTTTTTTATGCTTTAACCCGCCGAATATAGTCGCCAAAGGCGGTCAGCTGGCCACGCAGATGGTCGAGGGTGCTCTGATCGACTACTTCACCCGACTGCGGATCCACTTTGTTCTGGATGACGCCGCCCATAAATTCCGGTTTATTCATTACCATCGCATCAAGGAAGACCAGAATCTGGCGCAAATGATACTGGCAGCGCGCACCGCCGATGGCGCCCATTGAGCTGGTCTGAATCAGTACCGGTTTGCCGGACAGCGGCTGCTCGGGCAGGCGTGACAGCCAGTCGATGGCGTTTTTCAGGCCGCCAGGCACGGAATAGTTATACTCGGGAGTGACGATCACCACGCCATCCGCTTCGCGGATCTGTTGCGCAATATCCTGCACGCGCTGTGGGAACCCCTCTTCCTCCTGCATATCAGCATCGTACAGCGGGATATCACCGATCGACGGCAGCGCGGAGATATCCATGCCCGCTGGCGCGATGCCGGGCAGGGTGCGCGCGACCATTCCATTAAACGACCCTTTGCGCAGGCTGCCGAGTAACGTAACCACTTTTAAGGTATCTGACATGATTGCTCCTTTGTATCATGATGCCGGCAAAACCGGTCAATTGAGGGATAAGGTTTTTTCCATCGGTAAGCTGGTAAAACGCATCAGACGGGCCGACGGTTCGCGTGCGCGCTGCTGAGCATCCGGCAGGCTGCGCCATTCGCCCCCCTTAGCATCATATTCCCAGACCTTCAGCGAGCCGATATTTGGGCTGGCGGCAATCGACCACACCAGCAGCGATTCGGCATCACAGACGGCTTCGATCGGCTGGCTACCGGCGGTGCGCAGGCGGCCAGAACCCGGCAGCAGCTGCGTTGATGCTTCGCCGGTCAGTTTCAACACGCTTCGCCGCAGGGCCACCAGCTGGCTACGCGCTTCATCCGGGTCATGCTGAATGTTAATCCACAGATTTTCATTGTTACTGAAATTGTGCCGGTCGGCGTCGTGACCACGCACCGTGCGCTGCAGTTCCATGTCGAGGCCACAATCCCCCTCGGTGGTCAGCGCGACGCCAACAATATTGCCAGTATAAGAGATAGAGAAGCGAGGAAGATGACGATCGCTAAAAACCGGTCGGCCATTGGCTTCATTGATGATTTCAGGCAGCTCGCTGATACCGTAAAGCATAAACAGCAGTTCGGCGAGTAGCGAACGCGAAGCGCGAAAGCGAGCCTGGCGGTATTCAGGGAGTAGGCGTGCGGATTGATGACAGGCCGCTGACAAACGTGTCGATAGCGGCTCCCCGGTACTAAGTATCCCTCTTGCAAAATGCGTTGCCATACGTCGCTCCGTGAGTAATGGTCTGGATAAAATTGCGGGCGCTATTATCGCCTGGTATTAACAGGTTTTAATGCCGAAATCCCCCCTTGAAAAGGGAATTTGTTTGAATTTTACAAATTCTTGCGCAAATAAGGGGCGATAGACACGAAACAAGGCTTACAGCGTACCGGAATAGAGTGCTTTCAGCGTATCTCTAAGCCAGACGAGCTTCGGGTTGTAGCTGTTGCGCTTATGCCATAGCAGGGTGAAGGGAACGCGCAGCTTTTCCAGATGCTGCGCCTCCAGCGGTAGCGGCCGGGAGACTAGCGGCAGCTGGTGCTGCTGATTATAGTGCTGGCAGTAGCGCGGCGCGGTAGCCAGCATGGTGTGTTGCGGTTGAGCGGCCATAAAAAGCGATTGTTCAAACCCTGGCACGGTCAGCGCCACGTTACGCTTATACCCCAGCTCCTGCAGCACATCGTCCAGCGCCCAGGTATCGCGTTGTTCCCAGCAGATAGTGATATGCGGATAGCGTAAGAATGCCGCCAGATCCCACTCTTCCCTGAGCGCTGGATGATCGGCGCGCAGCCAGACCTGCGGCAGGTCGGTGAACAGTACCTCAAAATCGATATACCACGGCAGCAGGCTCAGCAGCTCCCGCGACTGTGGATGGCTTTCACGCCCGCAGAAGCCGATATCCACCTCGCCGCGAATGATGGCGTCCAGCGAGTCGTAGTCCCAGTTGCGCAAACGAATCAATGCCTGCGGATAGCGCTGATAGATGCGCTGGGAGAGGGTATTAAACAGGATCATCAGCAGCGGCGTTTCCGCCGCCAGCTCGAATTTGAGGCCGCTGGGCATGGTGTGGTGTGGTTTATCGAGGATCTGGTTGCCCATCTGCATCCAGTCCGCCAGATCCTGCTCCATGCTGCTGACCAGCGGCGTAGGCGCCAGACCCAGCGGGGTTTTCACAAACAGCGGGTCGTCAAACCAGGCGCGCAGTTTGGCCAGCGACTTGCTCACCGCTGACGGCGAAACGTTCATCCGCTTCGCCGTACGGGTAACGCTGAGCTCCTGGGTCAGGAGCTGCAGGCAGAGGAGTAAATTAAGATCAAGACTCGACAGCGGCTTCTTCATCGTATTGCGCAACCCGCGGCGGGGTGACGACCAGTAATAAAACAAGGCTCACTATGCTACAGGCAATGAGTATCCCGATCAGCATATTCATTGCGCTGAGTCCGATGATGGCGGCGAGCCAAATCCACAGCGATGAACCGCACACCTGCGCGATGCCGAGGACCGAACTGGCGACGCCCGCGCGCAGCGTGAACGGCCCCAGCGCCTGGCTCATTGCGACGCCGAATCCAACGGAGAAGCCGGCGCAAATCATGCCCAACCCGATCAGGGTGAGGGTCTGGCGGGTGGCGAGGCTCAGCGCCAGGCCTGCCGCCAGGAACAGTACCTGCGAAGTCAGCATTAAGGTGCGGGGGGTAAACAGCGACAGGGCGAACGGCGTCGAGAAGGAGACCGCCATGCTGATCATCGCCATCAGGGCCATCGCCATTGAGTAAGTTCCCCGGTCGAACCCCATCTCTTCCATCATCAGAACCGGAGAGACGTTCACGTAGGTCAGGATCGCCGTCACGCTGAGGGTGGTAATGAGAATGCGGCTGAGAAAAAAGCGGTTCAGCAGCGACTCACTGCCGCCATGCTGCGGTGTCGCAGTCTGCGGGTGTGCCGTCGGGCGCGTCTCGCGCAGGATAAAGACCGACAGCAAACCGACCATGACGCCCATGCCGGTCATGGTGTAGAACAGGCTCTGCCACGGATATTTCAGCATAATCAGGTGGCCAAGCACCGGCGCCAGGACGGGGATAATGCAGGTAATGCCGTTGAGCAACGACAGCACCTTGGCGCGGCGGCGATCGTCCAGCGTATCGCGCAGGATAGCGAAAGCCACCACGTAGCAGCTGCCGGCGCCGATCCCCTGGATAAAGCGTCCGGCGAGGAAGTGGCTGCTGGCGTGCGCCTGGGCGCAGAGCAGGGAGGCGACAACAAAGATCACCGCGCCCACAATGGCGACAGGCTTACGTCCTGACCGGTCGGCGATGCGACCAGCAAACAGCATCGCGGAGGCCATACCGGCCAGATAGACTGAAAAGGCGATATGTAATTGCGCCTCGCTGGCCCCCAGGTCCTGAGCAATACGCGGCAGGCCGACCAGATACATATCGATGCCGGAGGGATAGAGCAGAACCAGGGCGAAACTGCAGAGAAGAAAGCGTGTCATGGGATCCTCGCGATGTGAATGGCGTTCAGCATAGTGAGGAACGCGGCACAAGACGAGTTGCCATTTGGACAACGCTCTTTTCCTGGCAGGAAACGCGAGTTAACGACTCCGGGTACGCCAGACGCGGGCCATCCCTTCGCTTTCCGGCCGAACGCTTTCAAAGCCGAACTTCGCATACAGCTCCGGCACATCCGCCACCAGCGTAACGTAGGCCCCGTCAAAGGCGTTAGCGTCCAGCCAGGCGATCAGCTTCTCCATCACCAGCCGGCCAAGGCCTTTTCCCTGGTGAGCCGGATCGACGGCGACGTCGACAATATCGAAATTAATCGCGCCGTCGCCGACGATACGTCCCATCGCGATCGGCGTCTCCTGCCAGAGGATATGTACGCCGTAACAGCTACGCGGCAGTCCGGCTCTGGCGCCTTCCAGGGGGCGCGGCGACATGCCTGCCGCCACCCGCAGGTGGCAAAACGCTTCGGCGGAGGGCACCTTCTCGATCACGGTATATTCAACGGTCATGCTTTAGTCTCGTGGTAAAAGGGGAGATAAAAGTAGAGAACGTTGCGCCGCAAAGGGCAAGAAAAAACCCGCATTAACGCGGCGTTAATGCGGGTGAGTGAACGTTTACGGACTAAACGTTATTTGCCGATACAGAAGCTGGAGAAGATGCGGCCCAGCAGGTCGTCGGAGGTGAACTCCCCGGTGATCTCGCTCAGCGCCTGCTGCGCGAGGCGCAGCTCTTCCGCCAGCAGCTCCCCGGCCCAGGCGCCCAGCAGCTGGGCTTTGCCCTGCTGCAGATGGTTCGCCGCCTCTTCCAGCGCCTGCAGGTGACGGCGGCGGGCGAGGAAGCCGCCTTCCATGCTGGTATCGAAGCCCATGCTCTGCTTAAGGTGGTTCCGCAGCACCTCCACGCCTTCGCCGGTTCGCGCCGACAGGCGGATCAGTGAGTGGCCATTGACTTCGCTGAGACCCAGCGCTTCGCCAGTGACGTCGGCTTTATTGCGCACCACGGTAATCGGCAGTTTAGCGGGCAGGCGCTCGATAAAGTCTGGCCAGATCTCCGCCGGATCAACGGCGCTGGTGGTGGTGCCGTCGACCATAAACAGCACCCGATCCGCCTGCTCAATCTCCTGCCAGGCGCGCTCGATGCCGATACGCTCCACTTCGTCACTGGCGTCGCGCAGGCCCGCGGTATCGATGATATGCAGCGGCATGCCGTCGATATGGATATGCTCGCGCAGCACGTCGCGGGTGGTGCCCGCAATGTCGGTGACGATCGCCGCTTCGCGGCCCGCCAGGGCGTTGAGCAGGCTCGATTTACCGGCATTAGGTCGCCCGGCGATCACCACTTTCATCCCTTCGCGCAGCAGACTGCCCTGGCGAGCTTCCGCGCGGACGGCGTCGAGGTCGGCCATCACGCCGTTCAGCTGGGCTTCAATTTTGCCGTCGGAGAGGAAATCAATTTCTTCATCCGGGAAATCGATCGCCGCTTCCACGTAGATGCGCAGGTGAGTGAGCGCTTCCACGAGGTGGTTAACCCGCGCGGAGAAGGCCCCTTGCAAGGAGTTCAACGCCGAGCGCGCCGCCTGTTCTGAACTGGCGTCGATGAGGTCGGCGATGGCTTCTGCCTGCGCCAGGTCGAGCTTGTCGTTGAGGAACGCGCGCTCGGAAAACTCGCCCGGCCTGGCGATGCGTACGCCGGGCAACGTCAGAATACGTTTGAGCAGCAGATCGAGAATGACCGGGCCGCCGTGGCCCTGCAGCTCAAGCACATCTTCGCCGGTAAAGGAGTTCGGCCCGGGGAACCACAGCGCAATCCCCTGATCCAGCGGCGTACCGTCAACGTCGTTGAACGGCAGATAGTCGGCATAGCGCGGCTTCGGCAGCTTGCCGAGTACCGCCTGCGCGACATCGCGCGCCTTAAGGCCGGAGATACGCAGGATGCCCACCCCACCGCGTCCCGGAGGGGTTGCCTGGGCGACGATAGTGTCGTTATGGCTCATGGTGACTCTCTATGTAGATGTAAAAAAGGCGGTCCATTGACCGCCTTCTCTGGCATTAACGTTACCGTAACTACTCTAAATTATCCAAGTCGCAGATGCGTTGGCTTGAAGAATGAAGAGTATCAGGATTTCTTCTTCTCGCGGCTATGCAGGCCACGCTTCTCCAGACCACGGTAAATCAGCTGCTGCTGAATAATGGTCACCAGGTTGCTGACGATGTAGTACACCACCAGGCCAGACGGGAACCACAGGAAGAACACCGTGAAGATGACCGGCATAAAGGTCATGATCTTCTGCTGCATCGGGTCGGTCACGGTGGTTGGCGACATCTTCTGGATGAAGAACATGGTCGCGCCCATGATGATCGGCAGGATGTAGTACGGGTCTTGTGCAGACAGGTCGTGGATCCACAGGATAAACGGCGCATGACGCAGTTCAACCGAGGCGCTCAGCATGTAGTACAGCGCAAGGAAGATCGGCATCTGAATAATCAGCGGGAAGCAGCCACCCAGTGGGTTCACTTTTTCCGCTTTATACAGCGCCATCATCTCCTGGCTTTGACGTTGTTTATCGTCGCCCAGACGCTCACGCATGGCCTGAATCTTCGGCTGCAGCATACGCATCTTCGCCATGGAGGTGTACTGCGCTTTGGTCAGCGGGTACATGATGCCACGAACGATAAAGGTGATAACGATGATCGAGAAGCCCCAGTTGCCGAGGAAGCTGTGGATGAATTTCAGCAGCTTAAACAGCGGTTGGGAGATGAACCACAGCCAGCCGTAGTCGACGGTCAGATCCAGGTGCGGCGCAACGGCAGCCATTTTGTCCTGAATAGCCGGGCCGACCCACAGCACGCTCTGCAGTTTGTCGGTTTGACCTGGCTGCACCAGTACCGGCTGCGATTTGTAGCCAATAGCCACAATGCCGTTGCCGAGGTTAGCGGTGTAGAAGTTATTCGTTCCATTATTCTGCGGCACCCACGCGGTGGTGAAGTACTGCTGCAGCATGGCAACCCAACCGTTCTTGGTGCTGACGTTCAGGTTTTCGTTGTCCAGAATGGTATCGAATTTATATTTTTCGTATTTCGTATCTGAAGTCGAGAACGCTGCGCCACGGAAAGTATGCATCGTGGACAGGCCGCCGGTCTGCGTATCGCGACTGGTCGGCAGCGCCGCGGTCTGCTTCAACTGACCGAAGGTCGAGACTTCCAGAGGCTTCTCGCTGGCGTTCTGCACGCTATAACCCACGTTCACCGCATAGCCGCCACGTTTCAGGGTGAAGGTTTTGGTGAAGACGTTGCCGGCTTTGTCGGTGTAGGTCAGCGGAATGACGATTTCATCCTGGCCATCTGCCAGCACAAACGCCTCTTTATCGACGTTGTACAGCGGACGCGGGCCATTCGCCGGGTTATCCGGACCATCACGACCGGTTAAGCCGCTCTGCGCCTGGTAGACAAACTGCGGCGTGGTTTCCAGTAACTGGAACGGTTCGGTCGACTTCAGCGTTTTTGGATACGCCAGAAGCAGCGCCTGCTCAATATCGCCACCGTTGGTGTTGATAGTCAGTTCAAGCACGTCGGTTTTAACCGTAATCAGTTTCCCCTGGCCACTGGCCGGTACGCCCTGGTCGGCGGCGCTACCCGCTGCTGTGGTCGTAGTCTGCGTGGTCTGCTGCTGGGGCTGCGGATTTTTGTCCTGCTCCCAGGCTTGCCAGATCATGAAAGACACGAACAACAAAGCGATGATAAGAAGATTGCGTTGCGAATCCATCGTTAGTGTTCTCTGGTATCAAATGGTCCAGGCGGGACGGGATCGTCACCACCAGGGTGTAAAGGGTGGCATTTTAATACGCGTTTCATTGTCAACCAACTGCCTTTTATCACACCAAACCTGCGTAAGGCCTCAATTCCGTATTGAGAACAGGTTGGGGTGAAACGACAATGCGGCCCGAGTAGCGGACTAATCAGGCGCTGATAAACTCTAATCAGGCCGATCAGGACCCGCGAGCCAGGCGACAATGGCGGCGCCATAATTTTTCCAACGCTTCCGAGAGAGCACGGTTATCGAGGTCGGCAACCCCTCTTTTCGCCACCACCACGAAATCCATTGGCGGGAGTTCATGTTGACGCAAACGAAAACTTTCACGCGTCAGACGTTTAATCCGATTGCGTTCATGTGCGCGTTTCACGTTTTTCTTGGCGACGGTGAGACCGATGCGGGGATGCCCCAGCGAATTCAGGCGGCCGAGGATGGTGATTTGCGGCGTGCCAGCCCGTTGTGGCTGCTGGAAGACGAAAGTGAAATGACTGGGAGTTAACAAGCGTAACTCCCTGGGAAATGCGAGCTTAACCACGCAGGGTTAGCTTTATTACTTGGAAACGGTCAGACGAGCGCGGCCTTTAGCACGACGACGTGCCAGAACCTGACGACCATTTTTAGTAGCCATACGAGCACGGAAGCCGTGAGAACGGTTGCGCTTCAGTACAGACGGTTGAAAAGTGCGTTTCATGGCGATTTCTACCTAAACTTGAATAAATTCACTGACTTTTGCGTAGACCCGAACGAACTTCGAACGACTTACGCCTCAGCGTGTGTGATTAAAGAGGCCGGATTGTAATAATTGTACACTCCGGAGTCAATTCTCTTTCCTTATTTCTCGCACCTTGTCGCACAAAAAATAAGCTGAGACGCGTGACGAAAACGGGCATTACGCGCCGGGTGGGGGATTATACGGCCTGGCCAGTAAAGCGCAAGGATCCTGAAGGATCTTTGTTAGATCGTTTCCGCCCAAAACCAGCATAGCTCATTAATTTTTCCAATATGCGGCGGAAATCGTGCTTCACTCTCCCCAGGATCGATTACACTTACCCGGTTTCGATCCTTCCTGTGGATAAATCGGGAAGAATCTGTTGAGAAACACAAGATCTCTTTCTCAGTTTAGGCTATGATCCCCGGTCCCGATCGCGATCCCCGGATCCGCAACGGGTAATAACCGCAGATAGCGGTTCGCACGTCACCCCTTTTGTGCAGGGGCTTTTCGGCTAATGCAGGGTCTTGTCGACGTGTGCCAACAATCATGATTGTTTCTGTTTTTCTTTGATATCGATTTTATGTTCGAGTGGAGTCCGCCGTGTCACTTTCGCTTTGGCAGCAGTGTCTTGCCCGATTGCAGGATGAGTTACCAGCCACAGAATTCAGCATGTGGATCCGCCCATTGCAGGCGGAACTGAGCGATAACACGCTGGCACTGTATGCGCCAAACCGTTTTGTGCTCGACTGGGTAAGGGACAAATACCTCAATAATATCAATGGACTCCTCAATGACTTTTGCGGTGCTGATGCCCCGCAGCTGCGTTTTGAGGTGGGTGCTAAGCCAGCCAGCTCGCTGCAGAAAGGAGCGGTAAGCCCGGCTGCGGCGGCCATTCCGGCGGCGCAGGTGCAGACCGCGCGCGTGGCGCCGACGATCGTGCGCCCAGGCTGGGATAATGTCCCGGCGCCAGCGGAGCCGACCTACCGCTCTAACGTTAACGTGAAACACACGTTTGATAACTTCGTCGAAGGTAAATCTAACCAGCTGGCCCGCGCGGCGGCGCGTCAGGTGGCGGATAACCCGGGCGGGGCCTACAACCCACTGTTCCTTTATGGCGGCACCGGTCTGGGGAAAACCCACCTGTTGCACGCGGTGGGTAACGGCATTGTGGCGCGTAAGCCGAACGCCAAAGTGGTCTATATGCACTCCGAGCGTTTCGTCCAGGACATGGTCAAAGCGCTGCAAAACAACGCCATCGAAGAGTTTAAACGCTACTACCGATCCGTTGACGCCCTGCTGATCGATGACATTCAGTTCTTTGCTAATAAAGAGCGATCCCAGGAAGAGTTTTTCCACACCTTCAATGCCCTGCTGGAAGGTAATCAGCAGATCATCCTGACGTCGGATCGTTATCCAAAAGAGATCAACGGCGTAGAAGATCGTCTGAAATCCCGCTTCGGCTGGGGTCTGACGGTGGCGATCGAGCCGCCGGAGCTGGAAACCCGCGTCGCGATCCTGATGAAAAAAGCCGATGAAAACGACATTCGCCTGCCGGGCGAAGTGGCGTTCTTTATTGCCAAGCGACTGCGCTCAAACGTGCGTGAGCTGGAGGGGGCGCTGAACCGCGTTATCGCCAACGCCAACTTCACCGGCCGGGCGATCACCATCGATTTCGTGCGCGAAGCGCTGCGCGATCTGTTGGCGCTGCAGGAAAAACTGGTCACCATCGACAATATTCAAAAGACGGTGGCGGAGTACTACAAGATTAAGGTAGCGGATCTGCTGTCCAAGCGCCGCTCCCGTTCGGTGGCGCGTCCTCGCCAGATGGCGATGGCGCTGGCCAAAGAGCTGACCAACCACAGCCTGCCGGAAATCGGCGATGCGTTTGGCGGCCGCGACCATACCACCGTGCTGCACGCCTGCCGTAAGATTGAGCAGTTGCGTGAAGAAAGCCACGACATTAAAGAAGATTTTTCCAATTTAATCAGAACATTATCCTCGTGACGCTATGAAATTTACCGTAGAACGTGAACATTTATTAAAACCGCTGCAACAGGTGAGCGGTCCGTTAGGTGGTCGTCCGACGCTGCCCATTCTCGGTAACCTGCTGCTTCAGGTCGCGGACGGCGCACTGTCGCTGACCGGTACCGATCTTGAAATGGAGATGGTGGCGCGCGTGGCGCTGGTTCAGCCGCACGAAGCGGGCGCAACGACCGTTCCGGCGCGTAAATTCTTTGATATCTGCCGCGGCCTGCCGGAAGGCGCGGAGATCGCGGTTCAGCTGGAAGGCGATCGGATGCTGGTGCGTTCCGGCCGCAGCCGCTTCTCGCTGTCGACGCTGCCTGCTGCCGATTTCCCGAATCTGGATGACTGGCAGAGCGAAGTGGAATTTACCCTGCCGCAGGCGACCATGAAGCGTCTGATCGAAGCCACTCAGTTCTCGATGGCGCACCAGGATGTGCGTTACTACTTAAACGGCATGCTGTTTGAAACCGAAGGCAGCGAACTGCGCACGGTGGCCACCGATGGTCACCGCCTGGCGGTCTGTTCGATGCCGCTGGAAGCGTCGCTGCCGAACCATTCGGTGATCGTGCCGCGTAAAGGGGTGATTGAGTTGATGCGGATGCTCGACGGCGGCGATACCCCGCTGCGCGTGCAGATTGGCAGCAACAATATCCGCGCTCATGTGGGCGATTTTATCTTTACGTCGAAGCTGGTTGATGGCCGTTTCCCGGATTATCGCCGCGTATTGCCGAAAAATCCGGATAAACATCTCGATGCTGGCTGTGACATTCTCAAGCAGGCCTTCGCCCGCGCGGCAATCCTCTCGAACGAGAAATTCCGCGGCGTGCGGCTGTACGTCAGCGAAAATCAGCTGAAAATCACCGCTAACAACCCGGAGCAGGAAGAGGCGGAAGAGATCCTTGACGTGACCTACGCCGGAACGGAGATGGAGATTGGCTTCAACGTTAGCTACGTGCTGGATGTGCTCAATGCGCTGAAATGCGAGAATGTGCGCATTCTGCTGACGGATTCGGTGTCGAGCGTGCAGATTGAGGATGCGGCTTCACAATCCGCCGCCTATGTCGTCATGCCTATGAGATTGTAGTGGAAAATATCAGGCTATCTTACTTGCCATTTTCAACCTGGGCTGTGCTCGCCCCTGTCACGTACTTCGTGTACGCTCCAGGGTCTGCGCGCAGTCCGCGTTGAAACTGGCTGCGCCGATAACGCCCTGGCCCAAAGAACGCTGATATGTCACTGACGCGCTTGCTCATCAAAGACTTCCGCAATATTGAAAGCGCGGATCTCGCTTTATCTCCCGGCTTTAACTTCCTGGTTGGCGCGAACGGCAGCGGCAAAACCAGCGTGCTGGAAGCTATCTATACGCTCGGTCATGGCCGGGCGTTTCGTAGTTTGCAAATTGGCCGGGTGATCCGCCACGAGCAGGAGGCTTTTGTCCTGCACGGCCGCCTGCAGGGCGAAGAGCGGGAAACCGCCATCGGCCTGACCAAAGACAAACAGGGTGACAGCAAGGTGCGTATCGACGGCACTGACGGCCACAAAGTGGCGGAGCTGGCGCACCTGATGCCGATGCAGCTGATCACGCCGGAGGGGTTTACTTTACTCAATGGCGGCCCCAAATACAGAAGAGCATTCCTCGATTGGGGATGTTTTCATAACGAAGCCGGATTCTTCACCGCCTGGAGCAACCTGAAGCGCCTGGTCAAGCAGCGCAACGCCGCGCTGCGTCAGGTCAGCCGCTATGCCCAGCTGCGACCGTGGGATCTGGAACTCATTCCGCTGGCGGAACAAATCAGCCGCTGGCGTGCCGAATACAGCGCCGCTATCGTCGAAGACATGGCGGATACTTGTCAGCAATTTTTACCGGAATTCACGCTCACCTTCTCTTTCCAGCGCGGTTGGGAAAAAGAGACCGACTACGCGGAGGTGCTGGAGCGGAATTTCGAGCGCGACAGAATGTTAACCTACACCGCCCACGGCCCGCATAAAGCGGATTTCCGTATTCGCGCCGACGGGGCGCCGGTGGAAGATACCTTGTCGCGCGGGCAGCTTAAGCTGCTGATGTGCGCCCTGCGTCTGGCGCAAGGTGAGTTCCTCACCCGCGTCAGCGGGCGGCGCTGCCTGTACCTGATAGATGATTTTGCCTCGGAACTTGATGATGCCCGCCGCGGTCTGTTATCCAGCCGCCTGAAAGCGACGCAGTCGCAGGTTTTCGTCAGCGCGATCAGCGCTGAACACGTTATGGACATGTCGGACAAAAATTCGAAGATGTTCCGCGTGGAAAAAGGTAAAATAACGGATTAACCCAAGATTAAATGAGCGAGAAACGTTGATGTCGAATTCTTATGACTCCTCCAGTATCAAAGTCCTGAAAGGGCTGGATGCGGTGCGTAAGCGCCCGGGTATGTATATCGGCGACACGGATGACGGCACCGGTCTGCACCACATGGTATTCGAGGTTGTGGATAACGCTATCGACGAAGCGCTCGCGGGTTACTGCAAAGATATCGTTGTCACCATCCACAGCGATAACTCCGTCTCCGTACAGGATGACGGTCGCGGCATCCCAACCGGCATTCACCCGGAAGAGGGCGTCTCCGCAGCGGAAGTTATCATGACCGTCCTGCACGCCGGCGGTAAATTTGATGATAACTCCTATAAAGTGTCCGGCGGTCTGCACGGCGTAGGCGTCTCGGTGGTTAACGCCCTGTCGCAGAAGCTGGAGCTGGTTATCCAGCGCGATAACAAAGTTCACAAGCAGATGTACGAACACGGTGTGCCGCAGGCACCGCTGGCCGTGACTGGCGAAACCGACAAAACCGGCACCATGGTGCGTTTCTGGCCAAGCCTGGAAACCTTCACCAACGTTACTGAATTCGAATATGACATCCTGGCGAAACGTCTGCGCGAGCTGTCGTTCCTGAACTCAGGGGTCTCTATCCGCCTGCGCGATAAGCGCGACGGCAAAGAAGATCATTTCCACTACGAAGGCGGCATCAAGGCGTTCGTTGAGTATCTCAACAAGAACAAAACGCCGATCCACCCGAATATTTTCTATTTCTCCACCGAAAAAGACGGTATCGGCGTTGAAGTGGCCCTGCAGTGGAACGACGGCTTCCAGGAAAACATCTACTGCTTTACCAACAACATTCCGCAGCGTGACGGCGGTACTCACCTCGCCGGCTTCCGCGCGGCGATGACCCGTACTCTTAACGCCTATATGGACAAAGAGGGCTACAGCAAAAAAGCGAAAGTCAGCGCCACCGGCGACGATGCGCGTGAAGGCCTGATTGCCGTGGTATCCGTGAAGGTGCCGGATCCGAAATTCTCCTCACAGACCAAAGACAAGCTGGTCTCCTCTGAGGTGAAGTCTGCGGTAGAACAGCAGATGAACGAACTGCTGAGCGAATACCTGCTGGAAAACCCATCCGATGCCAAAATCGTGGTCGGCAAAATTATTGACGCCGCGCGCGCCCGTGAGGCCGCACGTCGCGCCCGTGAAATGACCCGCCGTAAAGGCGCGCTGGATCTAGCAGGCCTGCCGGGCAAACTGGCGGATTGCCAGGAACGCGACCCGGCGCTGTCTGAACTGTACCTCGTGGAAGGGGACTCCGCGGGCGGCTCTGCTAAACAGGGTCGTAACCGTAAGAACCAGGCGATCCTGCCGCTGAAGGGTAAAATCCTCAACGTTGAGAAAGCCCGCTTCGATAAAATGCTCTCTTCCCAGGAAGTGGCGACGCTGATCACCGCCCTTGGCTGCGGCATCGGCCGCGATGAGTACAACCCGGATAAACTGCGCTATCACAGCATCATCATCATGACCGATGCGGACGTCGACGGCTCGCACATTCGTACCCTGCTGTTGACCTTCTTCTACCGTCAGATGCCGGAAATCGTCGAACGCGGCCATGTCTACATTGCCCAGCCGCCGCTGTACAAAGTGAAGAAAGGCAAGCAGGAACAGTACATTAAAGACGACGAAGCGATGGATCAGTATCAGATCGCTATCGCTCTTGACGGTGCGACCCTGCATACCAACGCCAATGCGCCGGCGCTGGCGGGCGAACCGCTGGAAAAACTGGTTGCCGAGTTCAACGCCACCCAGAAAATGATTGGCCGCATGGAGCGCCGCTTCCCGAAAGCGATGCTGAAAGAGCTTATCTATCAGCCGACCCTGACCGAGGCCGATCTGGCTGACGAGCAGAAGGTAACCCGCTGGGTGAACACCCTGATTTCCGAGCTGAATGAGAAAGAGCAGCACGGCAGCCAGTGGAAATTTGATGTCCGCGAGAACAGTGAATTGCAGCAGTTTGAGCCGATTATCCGCGTCCGTACCCACGGGGTGGATACCGACTATCCGCTGGATAACGAGTTCATCATGGGGCCGGAATATCGCCGTATCTGCACCCTGGGCGAGAAACTGCGCGGCCTGATGGAAGAAGATGCCTACATCGAGCGCGGCGAACGCCGTCAGCCGGTAGCCAGCTTCGAGCAGGCCCTCGACTGGCTGGTGAAGGAGTCCCGTCGCGGTCTCTCCATCCAGCGCTATAAAGGTCTGGGCGAGATGAACCCGGATCAGCTGTGGGAAACCACCATGGATCCGGACAGCCGCCGCATGCTGCGCGTAACCGTTAAGGATGCGATCGCTGCCGACCAGCTGTTCACCACCCTGATGGGCGATGCCGTTGAGCCGCGTCGCGCCTTTATCGAAGAGAACGCCCTGAAAGCGGCGAATATCGATATTTAAGCCGCGTATTTCCCGGTAACGCGTTTTACCGGGGCAACAGGATGTGTAAGCCCGGTCGCATTGCGTGACCGGGCTTTTTTTTGCTGCTAAAAGGGGATTCTTCGCTCCCGCTTCCATCCCCCTTTCTGCCCGACACTTTTACTGTTTTTTGAGCGGAATCGCGTTAGCATGAGGGAAGACTCATCTTACCCGGGGATCCTATGGCTATTAAACTGATTGCAATCGATATGGACGGCACGCTGCTGCTGCCAGACCATACCATCTCTCCTGCGGTGAAAGCCGCCATCGCTGCGGCGCGCGAGCGGGGTGTCAACGTGGTGCTGACCACTGGTCGCCCTTACGCTGGCGTCCACAGCTATCTGAAAGAGCTGCATATGGAGCAGCCGGGTGATTACTGCATTACCTACAATGGCGCGCTGGTGCAGAAGGCCGGTGACGGCAGTACCGTTGCGCAAACCGCGCTAAGCTATGACGACTATCGTTTCCTCGAGCAGCTCTCCCGCGAGGTTGGCTCTCACTTCCACGCGCTCGATCGCAACACGCTCTACACCGCGAACCGCGATATCAGCTACTACACCGTCCACGAATCCTACGTGGCGACCATCCCACTGGTGTTCTGTGAAGCGGAAAAAATGGACCCTGAGATCCAGCTGCTGAAGGTGATGATGATCGATGAGCCGGCGATCCTGGATAAGGCCATCGCCCGTATCCCGGCGGAAGTGAAAGAGAAGTACACCGTGCTGAAAAGTGCGCCGTACTTCCTCGAAATTCTGGATAAACGCGTCAATAAAGGCACTGGCGTGAAGTCCCTGGCCGATGCGCTGGGTATCAAACCGGAAGAGATTATGGCGATTGGCGATCAGGAAAATGATATCGCGATGATTGAGTTTGCCGGCGTCGGCGTGGCGATGGATAACGCCATTCCCGCGGTCAAAGAAGCGGCGAACTTCATCACAAAATCTAACCTCGAAGATGGCGTCGCCTTCGCCATTGAAAAATACGTTTTAGCGTAAGCGTTCTTCAGGCCCGGCGTTGTCCGGGCCGATCTTCTCTTTTTTCATGAACAGATGTTAATCCGCATTTAAATCCCTTATTCCGTACAGGGGATTCTATAAGCTACCCGCCCTCTTTTTCGCCATGCTTCACTAACATCATAATTTTCATGAATATATACCACCGTTTGATGTTGGTTGCGCTGCCATTCGCCTCTGTACAGATTTGCGTGGCCGCGGAATCAACGGCGCCGCTTGAGCCGGTATACGCCTATCACGGCGCAGAACCGGCGGATCTGCCTGCGCCGGTCAAAACCGAGACCGCAGTAGCGGAACCAACCGCGATATTGCCTTTTTTAGGCGATGAGGCCAGAAAGCGCGGCTACGTCCTGCCGCTGCCGTTTGGCGTCAGCATGAACTATATGGATATGCGGCAGAATATTAATGTCGACAGCATTAACTTCACCGGGCTGTCGCTGGATGGCCGTAACATCGATTGCGGTAAGGATCCTGTCTGCAAACACGCCGTGAATAACATTTTCGCTAATGGGCCGGTCTCGCTGGATAACGCCTTCCAGATTGGCGTCGGTAATACGCGGGAAAGCAGCAAAACCGAGACGCTTAAGCTGGATGCCTGGCTGCTGCCATTTATGAACGTTTATGGCCTCGTCGGACACACCGAAGGGCATTCGATTTCGCAGATTGCCGTTGGTCTGAAGGGGCCAAACGGTAAAGTAGTGCCCCTGCCGGGGATGCAGGATCTCGACTTTCGTCTCGATTTTAAAGGCACCACCTACGGGATGGGCACCACCCTGGTGGGCGGCGTCGGCAACTGGTTTACCGTGCTGGACGCCAACTACACGCAAACGCGCTTTGATATCCTCGACGGCAGTATCGACGCGTTTACCTTTTCGCCGCGCGTAGGCTATCGTTTTAATACGCCATCGGTCGATACGCTGCATCTCCCCGCCGGAAAGCTGAACCTGTGGGTCGGCAGCATGTATCAGGACGTACAGCAGGAGTTTAAGGGCAGTCTCAACGATCTCTCAATGCCGTCGCCGATGCTGCAAAATATGGTCAATCTGGCCAATCAGGACAATAACGGCCGCTTCGATGTGAAACAGCATTTACAGTCGCCGTGGAACGTACTGGTGGGCGCGCAGTACGAGCTGACGCAGCATTTCAATATTACTACCGAGTTTGGCTTTGCCGAACGTAACAGTTTTTTTATCGCCGGTGAGTATCGCTTTTGAGCCGACCGTTTATCCTTTTTCTGCTGCTGATGGCCTACCCGACAGGCAGCCAGGCCGAGACGCTCAGCCGCGAGAAAATCGACGGCTGGCTGCAGCATCTCGGCGCCAGCGATAAGTTCGACGCCAGCAAAGGCATCGACTGGGGCGTGATGCCCGGTCCGTTCTATACGCCGGAGCTGGGGCTGGGCATCGGCACCGCGGTCGTCGGCATGTATCGCCCCGATCCGCAGGATACCACCAGCCAGAATTCCACCCTGACGCTCAGCGGCTACGCCAGCTCCACCGGCGCGTTTGGCCTCAGCGTGAAAAACTACGCCTTTTTCGATAACGATCTGTGGCGCGTATTTGTTGAAGGGTCGATGGCCAATACCCCGTCTTACTACTGGGGGCAGGGTTTTCACGCCGGAGATAAAGACAACGAGAAGGAAAAATATACCGCCCAGGTGCTGACCCTGCGCCCGACAATCTACCGGCAACTGATCGACAATGTTTATCTGGGCACGGGGTGGTCGCTGGCGGCGCAGAATGCCGATGAGATGGACCACGACGATTTACCGAAAATAGAAAGTACCCCACAGGGACCGTCGGTATTCAGCTCTGGCGCCAGCATCGATATCAACTGGGACGATCGCGACTTTGTCCCCAACCCGCGCCGGGGCCAGTATGCCAACTTCCGCTACACCCATTACGCGCCCGGGTTAGGCAGCGATACCCGTTTTGATGAATTTCAGCTGCACTATAGCCATTATCATGCCCTGAGCGAGAAAAGCGTGCTCGCCTGGGAGGCCGATGGCGCCTTCACCCAAGGGGATGTACCGTGGAGCATGATGCCTCTGCTGGGCAGCGATGAGCGGATGCGCGGCTACTATCAGGGGCGCTACCGGGATAAAAACGTCGTTAGCAGCCAACTGGAATACCGTCGGCAGCTCACCTGGCGGCACGGGATTGTGGCCTGGGTCGGGGCGGGAACCATGGGGCCGTCGCTGTCATCGCTGAACAATGGCCGCTGGCTGCCTACCGGCGGCGTTGGCTATCGTTTCGAGTTCAAGCCGCGGGTCAATATCCGTCTTGATTACGGCATCGGCAAAGGCAGCAGCGGGTTCTATTTCCAGGTTGGAGAAGCGTTTTAAGCACATTGTCGGGCATTCAACCCCGCGCGGATTGCGGTATGCTAAAGCCACTCTTATATCGGCCCGGTCAGCACGCCATGAAACAAGTTACCTTTGCCCCTCGCAACCACCAGCTCACTAACACCCGCACCTGGACCCCCGACAGCCAGTGGCTGGTGTTCGACGTCCGCCCGTCCGGCGCGTCGTTTACCGGCGAAACCATTGAGCGAGTGAACGTAAACAGCGGTACTGTGGAGACCGTCTATCATGCCACGCAAGGCGCGCGCGTTGGCGTGGTGACCGTGCATCCAACCCAGGAGCGCTATGTGTTTATTCATGGCCCCGAGCAGCCGGATGCGCAGTGGCAGTATGATTTTCATCATCGCCGCGGGGTGGTGGCCTTTCAGGGGGCCGTCGAGAATCTGGACGCCATGGACATTACCGCCCCTTACACGCCCGGCGCGCTGCGCGGCGGCAGCCACGTCCATGTCTATAGCCCCAACGGTCAGTTCGTCAGCTTTACCTATAACGACCACGTGCTGCACGAGCGCGACCCGGCGCTGGACTTGCGCAACGTCGGTGTGGCGGCGCCATATGGGCCGGTGACGCCGCAGGGAAAGCATCCGCGCGAATATAGCGGCAGCCACTGGTGCGTGCTGGTAAGCCGCACGACACCGACTCCCGTGCCGGGCAGCGATGAGATTAATCGGGCCTATGAAGAGGGGTGGGTCGGGAACCATGCGCTGGCGTTTATTGGCGATACCCTGGCGGAAAATGGCGATAAAGTGCCTGAGCTGTTTATTGTCGATCTGCCGCAGGATGAAGCCGGCTGGAAGCAGCCTGGCGGGGCGCCGCTGGCCGGTACCGCAACCACAATGCCGGCGCCGCCGGCGGGCGTCAGTCAGCGTCGTTTGACCTTCACCCACCATCGCCGCTACCCGGGACTGGTGAACGTCCCGCGCCACTGGGTGCGCGCCAATCCCCAGGCGACGGCGATAGCCTTTCTGATGCGCGATGACGCCGGCGTGGTGCAGCTGTGGCTTATTTCACCGCAGGGGGGCGAGCCGCGTCAGTTGACGTATCATGCGTCGGGTATCCAGTCGGCGTTTAACTGGCATCCATCAGGAGAGTGGCTGGGCTTTGTGCTGGAGGATCGGATTGCCTGCTGCCATGCCGGCACAGGCGATATCACCTTTTTAACCAAGGTGCATGCGCATGCGCCCTCGGCTGATGCGATCGTCTTTTCGCCAGACGGTAAACAGATTGCCTGGATGGAGGAGGTGGACGGTTATCGCCAGCTGTGGGTCACACAGACCGGACGATAACTTACTGGGCAGGCATCGGCGCTGGCGGTATCACCGAGTTGGTCGCCAGCGTGGCCTTCTCGCTTTTTTCGACCCGTGATTTGATTGAGCTGTCGGTGCGGAACATATCCCACGGCAGCAGCAGGGTATCCATGACGGCGGTGAACGGCATGTCCAGCGCCACCAGTGATTTCACACCCCAGTTGGTATCGCTGTCTCCCAGCGTTTGCGCACTGGATCGCGTGCCCGGATAGGTTCCCTCTTTGCCACCGGTATGTGACATTACGCTGGAGCAACCGCTCAGGCTTATTATCCCGCTGAACAGGACCAGCTTTAACAGTCGTCTGCTTTTCATTGTTCTTCCATCGTCGTTTCGGGCGTTGAGATAACCTTCAGCGGTTATATCGGGCCAACCCGTGAATGCATAGCGTTATTGCGCCGCACTGTGGCGGGCATCGCACTTTGCTTTTTGTGCTCCTCCCCCCAGTCTAAGCAATCATCGGCAAACTGCAAAAAAATTCGCCCTCAATCCCTTGAAAAGCACGGGGAGAAACCCATTTTATAGGTGTAACCCACTGAGAATACGCCTGAGGGGTATTCCGGATTACCGCGGCCTGTCCACGATGGAAGGTCATTTGATTCTCGCTGATTTTCAGGAGCTATTTACTATGCGTAACTTCGATCTCTCCCCGCTATATCGTTCAGCCATTGGTTTCGACCGCCTGTTCAACCTGCTGGAAAACAATCAAAGCCAGAGCAACGGCGGCTACCCTCCGTATAACGTCGAGCTGGTAGACGAAAACCACTATCGCATCGCTATCGCGGTGGCTGGCTTTGCTGAAAGCGAGCTGGAGATCACGGCCCAGGACAATCTGCTGATCGTCAAAGGCGCCCACGCCGCCGAGCAGAAAGAGCGGACCTACCTGTATCAGGGGATCGCCGAGCGTAACTTCGAGCGCAAATTCCAGCTGGCGGAAAATATTCACGTCCGCGGCGCCAACCTGGTGAACGGCCTGCTGTATATCGATCTGGAACGCGTGATCCCGGAAGCGAACAAGCCGCGCCGCATCGAAATCAACTAATTGTCCGTTTCAGGCCGCGTGGCGGCCTGATGTCACAACCTGCTCGCCGTCAGGGAGCAGATGCGAATTTACAGAATTCGCAGGTATTCACTCGCTTCTTAGAAGGAGAAAACACTATGCGTAACTACGATTTATCCCCCCTGCTGCGTCAATGGATCGGTTTTGACAAACTGGCCAACGCCCTGCAAACCGCCGGTGAAAGCCAGAGCTTCCCGCCCTATAACATCGAAAAAAGCGACGATAACCACTATCGCATTACCCTTGCGCTGGCCGGTTTCCGTCAGGAAGATTTGGATATTCAACTGGAAGGCACCCGTCTGGTGGTGAAAGGCACGCCGCAGCAGCCGGAAAAAGAGACCACATGGCTGCACCAGGGGCTGGTGAGCCAGGCCTTCAGCCTGAGCTTCACCCTCGCCGACAACATGGAGGTCTCTGGCGCGACCTTCACCAATGGCCTGCTGCATATCGATCTGACCCGCAATGAGCCTGAGCAGATTGCCCCGCAGCGTATCGCCATCAGCGAACGACCGGCGCTAAATAGCTAATAAAGTAACCTACTGATAAGGCCCCGTTTTTCGGGGCTTTTTTGTGCCGGTCTGTTTGCTGGTATTGTGCGCCAGGCGGCATACAACCCGTCTGGCAGCGGTCATAATCCCTGTAGTTAATGGTGTTATTCACAGGGACGATACCATGAGTGAGATAGCATTGACGGTCAGCGTGCTGGCGCTGGTGGCGGTAGTGGGGTTGTGGATCGGCAATGTCAAAATCCGCGGCGTCGGCTTTGGCATTGGCGGTGTCCTGTTTGGCGGGATTATTGTCGGCCACTTTGTCGATCAGGCGGGTGTCGCCCTCAGCAGCCCAATGCTGCATTTTATTCAGGAATTCGGCTTGATCCTGTTCGTCTACACCATCGGTATTCAGGTGGGGCCGGGCTTTTTCGCCTCGCTGCGGGTCTCAGGCCTGCGGCTCAATCTGTTCGCTATCCTTATCGTTATCCTCGGCGGCCTGGTGACCGCGGTGCTGCATAAACTGTTCAATATTCCTCTCCCGGTGGTGCTCGGTATCTTCTCCGGTGCGGTGACCAACACGCCAGCGCTGGGGGCCGGGCAGCAAATTCTCCGCGATCTCGGCGTACCGTTCGAGGTGGTCGATCAGATGGGGATGAGTTACGCGATGGCGTATCCGTTCGGCATCTGCGGCATTCTGCTGACCATGTGGCTGGTGCGCCTGTTCTTCCGCATCAATGTGGAGAAAGAGGCCCAGCGGTTTGAGGAGAGCAGCGGCAACGGCCACGCGAATTTGCACACCATTAACGTGCGGGTGGAGAACCCCAACCTCAACCAGATGGCGATTCAGGATGTGCCGATGCTCAATAGCGACAACATCGTCTGTTCGCGGCTGAAGCGCGGTGAGCTGTTGATGGTACCTGCGCCGGGCACCCTTATTCAGGCGGGCGACCTGTTGCACCTGGTGGGGCGACCTGAGGATCTGCACAATGCGCAGCTGGTGATTGGCCAGGAGGTGGCCACCTCGCTGTCGACGCGCGGCACCGATCTGAAAGTCGAGCGGGTGGTGGTCACTAACGAAAAAGTGCTGGGGAAGAAAATACGCGATCTGCACGTCAAACAGCGCTATGACGTGGTGATCTCCCGGCTGAATCGCGCTGGCGTCGAGCTGGTGGCCAGCAGCAGCGCCAGCCTGCAGTTTGGTGACATCCTCAACCTGGTCGGTCGTCAGGAGGCGATTGACGCCGTGGCCGCCGAACTGGGTAACGCTCAGCAGAAGCTGCAGCAGGTCCAGATGCTGCCGGTGTTTATCGGCATCGGACTCGGGGTACTGCTGGGGTCTATCCCGTTGTTTATTCCCGGCTTTCCTGCCGCACTGAAGCTGGGGCTGGCCGGTGGGCCGCTGATTATGGCGCTGATCCTCGGGCGTATCGGCAGCATCGGCAAGCTGTACTGGTTTATGCCGCCGAGCGCCAACCTGGCGCTGCGCGAGCTGGGGATCGTGCTGTTTCTGGCGGTGGTCGGGCTAAAATCGGGGGGCGACTTTGTCGCCACTCTGACCCAGGGCGAGGGCCTGAGCTGGATCGCCTACGGCATTTTCATCACCGCCATTCCGCTGCTAACGGTAGGCATTCTCGCGCGCATGCTGGCGAAAATGAACTATCTGACGCTGTGCGGCATGCTGGCCGGCTCCATGACTGACCCACCGGCGCTGGCCTTCGCCAACAATCTGCACGCCACCAGCGGCGCGGCGGCGCTCTCTTACGCCACCGTCTATCCGCTGGTGATGTTCCTGCGGATTATCACCCCGCAGCTACTCGCCGTGCTGTTCTGGGGGCTGAGCTAGCGGGCTTTGCGCCTGGACGCGGCGCAGGTGGTAATCCACCTGATACTCGCTGGCGTTGCGGAACATGACGGAATAGTTAAGAAACTCGCCGCTGTCGCTGTAGGAAAGGGAGGTAATACGCAGCAGCGGCGTCTGCTCAGGGACATTCATTGAGCGCGCCAGCTGCTTGTCCGCCAGCACTGGCGTCAGCGTTTCATAATTCCCGCTGATGATGATCCCGCACTCCTTCTCAATATAATCAAATTTCGAACCCTCCAGATGGCTCAGCGACAGGTTGCGGAACAGCTTCACTGGCATATAGCTATCCTCCAGCATCAGCGGCTTGCCATCGACGTAGCGCACCCGCCGTGAGAAGTAGATCCGTTCATCAATTTTAATCCGCAGCAGGCTGGCGATGGCCGGCGGAGCAGGCATCACCTCGAAGGCCAGCACCTGACTCACCACCTCTTTACCCTGCTTGCGCAGCACTTCCGCCAGGCCAGTGAGATTGCTGGTTTCATGATGGACGTCCTTACGCGCCACGAACGTCCCCGAGCCGTGGCGACGCACAACCAATCCCCAGTCCACCAGCAGGTCGATGGCTTTGCGGATAGTCATGCGCGCCACCCCGAACTCCTCGGCCAGTTTTTTCTCTCCCGGTAGCGGGCTACCGATGGCGAAGTCGGCGGAATTCAGCCGCAGCCGCAGGCGGTCAGCAATGGATTTGTAGATCACCAGTAGTCCTCTTGTGCAGGAAAGTGGAATGTCGCTGTCTTCTCTTTTCGTTAAAAAAATAGATTTATTACAAGTAATTAATACTCATTCATTTCGTTAATTCCACTGTTTGACTTATCGATGTCTAACTTTGGTTATTGAAGTAGACAACTTTGGCCAAATTAAAACCATGAATGGGATCACGAATCGCAACGGCGCGACATGTTGTCGGACGGGCAAATTTCTATTCTCGAGTCAGGCCGGTAATCAAGAAAAAGAAGGCCACTCACCCTACGAGTTGTTACATGAGGATTTTCAAATGCTCAGTCAAATACAACGCTTTGGCGGCGCCATGTTTACTCCGGTTTTGTTGTTTCCTTTTGCCGGAATCGTGGTCGGTATCGCCATCATGCTGCGCAACCCGATGTTCGTCGGCGAAGCGCTGACCGCACCCGACAGCCTGTTTGCCCAGATCGTTCACATCATTGAAGAGGGCGGCTGGACCGTCTTTCGTAATATGCCGCTGATTTTCGCCGTCGGTCTGCCGATCGGCCTGGCGAAACAGGCCCAGGGCCGGGCCTGTCTGGCGGTGCTGGTGAGTTTTCTCACCTGGAACTACTTTATCAACGCCATGGGGATGACCTGGGGCCACTTCTTCGGCGTCGACTTTTCCGTTGAACCCACTGCAGGCAGCGGCCTGACGATGATTGCCGGGATCAAAACCCTCGACACCAGCATTATCGGCGCCATCGTCATCTCCGGTCTGGTGACGGCCCTGCACAATCGCTATTTCGATAAACCCCTGCCGGTGTTCCTCGGCATCTTTCAGGGATCATCGTTTGTGGTCATTGTCGCTTTCCTCGCGATGATCCCCTGTGCCTGGTTGACCCTGCTCGGCTGGCCAAAGGTTCAGCTGGGCATTGAATCGCTGCAGGCCTTCCTGCGCTCAGCCGGGGCGCTTGGGGTGTGGGTCTACATCTTCCTTGAGCGCATTCTGATCCCCACCGGCCTGCACCACTTCGTCTATGGCCCGTTCATCTTTGGCCCGGCGGTGGTGGAGGGCGGTCTGCAGGTCTACTGGGCGGAGCATCTGCAGGCGTTCAGTCAGAGTACGGAACCGCTGAAGACGTTGTTCCCGGAGGGCGGCTTTGCTCTGCACGGTAACTCGAAAGTGTTTGGTTCGGTGGGGATTGCGCTGGCGCTCTACTTCACTGCCGCGCCGGAAAATCGCGTCAAGGTCGCCGGCCTGCTGATCCCCGCCACCCTGACCGCGATGCTGGTCGGGATCACCGAACCGCTGGAGTTCACCTTCCTGTTCATCTCGCCGCTGCTGTTCGCCGTTCACGCGGTGCTGGCGGCGACCATGGCGACGGTGATGTACATCTGCGGCGTGGTAGGCAATTTCGGCGGCGGTCTGCTCGATCAATTCTTGCCGCAAAACTGGATCCCGATGTTCCATCACCACGCCTCGATGATGTTCATTCAGATAGGCATCGGCCTCTGTTTCACCGCCCTCTACTTCGTGGTCTTCCGCACCCTGATCCTGCGTCTGAACCTGAAGACGCCTGGCCGGGAAGAGAGCGAAATCAAGCTCTACAGCAAGGCCGATTACCAGGCGGCACGAGGTAAAACCACGGCCGCCGCCGCGCCAGAGACCCGGCTGGGTCAGGCCGCTGGCTTCCTGCAGGCCCTCGGCGGCGCCGACAACATTGAAAGCATCAACAACTGCGCCACCCGACTGCGCATCGCGCTGGTCGATATGGCGAAAACGCAAAGTGACGACGTCTTTAAAGCGCTGGGCGCCCACGGGGTAGTACGCCGCGGCAACGGGATTCAGGTCATCGTCGGCCTGCACGTTCCCCAGGTGCGCGACCAGCTGGAAAACCTGATGAAAGATTCTCTTTCGACCGAACATACCACCATGACGGAGGCAGTATCATGAAAAAATTCTCAGTTGTTATCGCAGGCGGCGGCAGCACCTTCACCCCGGGCATTGTTCTGATGCTGCTGGCAAACCAGGATCGTTTTCCGTTGCGGTCGCTGAAATTTTACGACAACGACGGCGCGCGTCAGGAGACCATCGCCGAGGCGTGCAAAGTGATCCTCAAAGAGCAGGCGCCGGAGATTGAATTCAGCTATACCACCGATCCGCAGGCGGCGTTTACCGATGTTGATTTCGTCATGGCACATATCCGCGTCGGTAAATATCCGATGCGTGAACAGGATGAGAAAATCCCGCTGCGCCACGGCGTGCTGGGCCAGGAGACCTGCGGTCCGGGGGGGATCGCCTACGGTATGCGCTCTATCGGCGGCGTGCTGGAGCTGGTGGATTATATGGAAAAATATTCGCCGAACGCCTGGATGCTTAACTACTCCAACCCGGCGGCGATTGTGGCGGAAGCCACCCGACGTCTGCGGCCGAACGCCAAAATCCTCAATATCTGCGATATGCCGATCGGCATTGAAGGGCGGATGGCACAGATTGTCGGCCTCAAAGATCGCAAACAGATGCGCGTGCGCTACTACGGCCTCAACCACTTCGGCTGGTGGACATCGATTGAGGACCTCGACGGCAACGATTTGATGCCGAAACTGCGTGAATATGTGGCGAAATATGGCTATGTGCCGCCCTCTAACGATCCGCACACCGAGGCCAGCTGGAACGATACCTTTGCTAAAGCGAAAGACGTGCAGGCGCTGGATCCGCAGACCATGCCGAACACCTACCTGAAATATTACCTGTTCCCGGACTACGTGGTGGCTCACTCCAACCCGGAGCGTACTCGCGCCAATGAGGTGATGGATCATCGGGAGAAAAACGTCTTCAGCGCCTGCCGGGCGATTATTGCCGCCGGGAAATCCACCGCTGGCGATCTGGAGATTGACGAGCATGCGTCGTATATCGTCGATCTGGCGACGGCCATCGCCTTTAACACGCAGGAAAGGATGCTGCTGATTGTGCCAAACAACGGCGCGATCCATAACTTTGACGCTGACGCGATGGTGGAGATCCCTTGTCTGGTGGGTCACAACGGACCGGAACCGCTGACGGTTGGCGACATCCCGCACTTCCAGAAAGGGATGATGAGCCAGCAGGTAGCAGTGGAAAAACTGGTGGTCGATGCCTGGGAACAGCGCTCTTACCACAAGCTGTGGCAGGCGATTACCCTGTCGAAAACCGTACCGAGCGCCTCGGTGGCGAAAGCGATCCTCGACGACCTGATTGCGGCCAACAAAGATTACTGGCCTGAGCTGCATTAATCCCCGCTGTTTGACCGGCGCCCGCGGGGCGCCGGTTCTTCTCCCCGGTTCCTGATTTACGCTATGCTGAAGCCTGCAGCGCGATGAACAAGGAACTGTAATGAAAATCTCCCGCCTCGGCGAAGCGCCGGATTACCGCTTTTCGCTGGCTAACGAACGCACCTTTCTGGCGTGGATCCGCACGGCGCTCGGTTTTCTCGCCGCCGGCGTCGGCCTTGACCAGTTAGCGCCGGACTTTGCCACGCCGCTGATCCGTGAAATTCTTGCCCTGCTGCTGTGTCTCTTTGCCGGCGGCATGGCCATCTATGGCTATCTGCGCTGGCTGAATAACGAGAAAGCGATGCGTCTGAAACAGGACCTTCCCTATACCCGCACGCTGCTGGTGATTAGCATCCTGCTGTTGGCGGTGGTGGCCGCGGTGATGCTGCTGGTAGTGTATGGCGGATAAACGCCGGGCGCGGCGGGAAGGCGATCCGGGACTACAGCCAGAGCGCACCTCGCTGGCCTGGTTTCGCACTCTGTTGGGCTATGGCGCGCTGATGGCGCTGGCGATTAAACACAGCTGGCACCGCGCCGGCCTGCCGTTCTGGCTGTCGATCGGCGTGTTGGCGATAGTGGCGGTGATCCTCTGGGGCTATACCCGCCGTCGTCATCTGATGGACGTCGACGATAGCGATTTTTTACAGCCGCGGGCGGTTCGTGACAAATTTTTGATCGCACTCGCAGTACTTTCTCTGGCATTCCTGTTTGCTGTTACTCACCTTCAACCGATCGTTTTATTCATTAGGGATATGTCATGACAGGATGTCCGGCGAATTTGCCTCTCACTCATGCCCCCGGCCAGCAACATGACACACCCTTTCAGGCTGTCGTGGTGGAGGCGCATCATTGCCATCAGCCGCAGGCGTTCTATGCACAACTACGTCAACAGGGGCTCACCGCTATCCATTTTATTCCGCAGCTGGCGGCCGGCGACGCCGCGCTCTGGGGGGAGTTTCTCTGTGCTGTCTTTCACCGCTGGGTGCGGGAAGATATTGGGCGCATCAATATTTTGCTGTTTAGTGAGACGCTGAGCGCCTGGTGCGGCGAGACGCTGACCCAGCCAGGCGCGCCAGCGGCCAACAGCACCTGCTACGGCTGCCCGTGGCTGCGCCTGTGCCGCTGCGGCGAACAGGAAGACCCGCTGTGCGCGGGTTACCGGCAGTTCTACGATCTTAGCGGGCCCTATATGCGAGTGATGCGTGACCTGCGCCGACAGCAGCGGCCGCCAGAGGCGCTGATGCCGCTGCTGCGCTGAAGATTAGCGCCCCTTCGCCAGATACTGCGCCATCTCCTCTTCCGGCACCATACCGCCGCCGGTGGCCCACACCAGGTGGGTGGCCTGCTCCAGCTGTTGCTCACTCAGCCCCTGCAGCTGATGGTACGCCTGGCTGACGCAGACCCGCTGCGGCCCGGCCATTCCGGCCAGCGCGGACGGTTCAAGGCGAATGTTTTCCGCTTTCGCCAGCCAGCCCAGCATGTCGTACATCGTCTGATCATCAAGGGTATACAGCCCGTCGAGCAGGCGCTCCATCGCCCGGCCAACGAACCCGGACGCCCGGCCGACTGCCAGACCGTCGGCGGCGGTCAGGTTATCAATGCCTAAATCCTGCACCGCTATCTGGCCGTGGAGCCCGGTATAGACGCCGAGCAGCATGCAGGGCGAGTGGGTCGGTTCGGCGAACAGGCAGTGAACGTGGTCGCCGAAGGCCAGCTTCAGGCCGAATGCCACGCCGCCGGGGCCGCCGCCAACGCCGCACGGCAGGTAGACGAACAGCGGGTGATCGGCATCGACCACGCGCCCTGCTTTGGCAAACTGCGCCTTCAGGCGCTCGCCGGCTACGGCATAGCCGAGGAACAGCGTGCGCGAGTTTTCATCATCAATGAAAAAGCAGTTCGGGTCGGATTCCGCTGCCTTGCGCCCCTGTTCGACGGCGACGCCGTAGTCCTCTTCGTACTCAACGACCGTCACGCCGTGGCTGCGCAGTTTGGCTTTTTTCCACGCCCGGGCATCCGCCGACATATGTACCGTAACCTTAAAGCCGATGCGCGCGCTCATGATGCCGATCGACATCCCGAGGTTGCCGGTGGAGCCGACAGCGATGCTGTACTGGCTGAAGAACTGTTTAAATTCCGGTGTCAGCAATTTGCGATAATCATCTGCGGTGGTGAGCAGTCCGGCCTCCAGCGCCAGCTTTTCCGCATGGGTCAGCACTTCATAAATCCCGCCACGCGCCTTAATGGAACCCGAAATCGGCAGGTGGCTGTCTTTTTTCAGCAGCAGATCGCCGCTAATCGGCTGGCCGAACTTTTGCTCAAGGCTGCGTTTCATTGCCGGAATGGCAACCACTTCCGATTCGATAATCCCGCCGCTGGCGGCCGTTTCCGGGAAAGCTTCCGCCAGATAGGGCGCGAAGCGCTGAAGGCGGGCATGGGCGTCTTGCACATCGTCGGCGGTCAGACCGACGTAAGGTAACCCTTGCGCCAGGGTGGTGGTGGCCGGGTTAAACCAGGTGGTTTCTTTCAGGGCGATCAGATCCTGCACAAGCGGGAAGGTCGCGGTTAAGGTGGTCAGGTCAGCGTGTTTCATCATACGTCTCTTTGCGCTCAGATAATGAAAGAAAGCAGGAAGGTGGCGGCCAGTGCAAGTAGTGACGCGATAAATGTCGCTGTCGTGTAGTACTTGAACGTTTCGCTGAGGCTGGCGCCGCAGTACTGTTTTACCAGCCAGAACAGGGAATCGGTGACGATCGTGCAGCCAATGGCGCCGGAACCGATGGCAATGGCGATGATCTCCGGGCTTACGCCAGGATAAAGCGGCAGCATCGGCGCAACGATGGCGGTAGCGCCCATCATCGCCACGGTAGCGGAGCCGACGGCGGCGTGCAGGATAAGCGCCACCAGCCAGGCCAGCAGAATCGGATGCATATGCAGATTCGAGAGGATCACCGCCAGGCTATCGGCCAGGCCGCTGGATTTCAAAATCGCGTTGAACGCGCCGCCAGCGCCAATAATCAGCAGGATGTTGGCGATCGATCCGAAGCCGTTTTCAGTATGAGTCAACAGGACGCCCATCCCCATCTGCCGACGAATGCCGAGAATGTAATAGGCGACAAAAACGGCAATAAACATCGCGGTGATGGGGTTGCCGATAAATTCCAGCACTGTATACAGCGTGCCGCCTTGCGCCATATTCAGTTCAGCGACGGTTTTCACCAGCATCAGCCCAATCGGTAACAACACGGTAAATAGCGTAGCGCCGAGCGAGGGCAGCGTCGATTCTTCGCGAACGTCGAGGTTGGAAAACTCGGCTGGCACCGATTTAAACGGCAGGCGGTTGCCGAGCAGCCTGAGGAACAGCGGGCCGCCGACCAGCGAGGCGATCAGACCGACCAGCAGGCCATAGACGATAACCGTCCCGATATCGGCGCCCAGTTTATTCGCCACGAACAGCGCAGCCGGATGCGGCGGCACCACGCAATGCACCGCCATCAGGGCCGTACACAGCGGAATAGCCAGCTTCAGCAGCGAGGTATTGGTTTTTTTAGCGATGGAGAACGCCAGCGGGATCAGCAGCACCACGCCGACTTCGACAAACAGGGTAATACCGCAGATCAGGCCGACCAGCACCATAATCACGTCCGCCGACAGCCAGCGGCAGCGCTGCAGCGTCAGGCCGATGCGCTCCGCCGCGCCGGAGACTTCCATCATCTTGCCGAGGATGGTACCGAGACCGATCACCGCCGCCAGGAAGCCCAGCGTGCCGCCGATCCCACTCTCAATGGCGTTGACCATCTCCAGCGGGCCCATCCCCATCATCGCCCCGACGAAAAAGCTCGCCAGCAGCAGCGCCAGAAACGGATGAAACTTCAGTTTGACGATCGTTAAGACGATTAACACGATGCTAATCAGCAGCGTGCTCACAACCCAGATTTGCGATTCCATACCCCACCTCGCCGTAAGTAACGTGTGGTTATTGAACAGAAACTCGGCATGGGCTGACAAACGATATAAATGGCCTTTCAGGTGAGTCAAATTGAATCAAAAAGGTGATTTAGCTCTAAAATCGACCTATGAATATGCTATGGGTCAAATTAATTCATCCTTGAGCGGAAGTTCTGGCGTTATTTTTTTATCATCCAGATCCCCTTTTTTGCCAGGAGCGCATAATGGATGTACTCAAAACCTTAGGTACCCGGTTGCTCAACGGCTGGCAACTCTCCAGGCTGTCGACGTTTGAGGTGGCGGCGCGGCACGAGTCGTTCGCCCTGGCCGCAGACGAGCTTGCGCTCACCCCAAGCGCCGTCAGTCACCGGATTAATCAGCTGGAAGAGGAGCTGGGGATCCAGCTCTTTGTCCGCTCGCACCGCAAAGTGGAGCTGACGCGAGAAGGGAAGCGCGTTTACTGGGCGCTGAAGTCGTCGCTGGATGGCCTCAATCAGGAGATTCTGGACATCAAAAACCAGGAGCTCTCTGGCAGCCTGACGGTCTATTCGCGCCCGTCGATAGCCCAATGCTGGCTGGTGCCGGCGCTGGGGGATTTCACTCACCGCTACCCGGCCATCTCGCTGACTGTGCTGACCGGCAACGATAACGTCAACCTGCAGCGGGCGGGTATCGATCTGGCAATCTATTTTGATGATGCGCCGTCGTCGCAGCTGAGCCATCATTTTCTGATGGATGAGGCGATCGTGCCGGTATGTACGCCGAATTACGCCCGCCAGCTGCAGTTAACGTCAAATCCTGCCAGTCTGCGCCACTGTACGCTGCTCCACGATCGCCAGGCATGGAGCAACGACTCGGGGACCGATGAGTGGTATAGCTGGGCGCAGAAATTTGCGGTGGAACTGCCGCCATCGTCGGGCATCGGCTTCGATCGATCCGATTTAGCGGTTATTGCGGCGATGAACCATGTAGGGGTGGCGATGGGACGTAAACGGCTGGTGCAGAAGCGGCTGGAGAGCGGCGAGCTGATTGCGCCTTTTGGCGACATGACGCTGAAATGCCATCAGCATTATTACGTGACGACCCTGCCGGGCCGTCAGTGGCCGAAAATCGACGCTTTTATCGAGTGGCTGCATAGCCTGACCTGAAAATGAGCCGGGCTACCCCTCTGTGTTGTTGGCCAGGGCGGGTAAGGCGTGAGCCGCCACCCGGCAAAATGGCGGCGCTGCGCTTGCGCGGGCCTACAGTCCGGTAGCCCGGATAAGGCGTCAGCCGCCATCCGGGGAACGACCGCCGCGCTTATACTGGCTGCTGATGGTGGGTGAAGCGCGAGGCCAGCGGCAGCCAGCACAGCAGAATCAACAGGCCCATCAGCATCATCAGCAGGCCGAGGCTGCCCTGACCAGTTTGCGGCATCATCGCCGACAGCCAGGCCAGCACGCCGGAGCCGATATTCTGCAAGCCGCCCACCAGGGCCCCGGCGGTACCGGCGAGAAACGGGAACGGCTCCATCGCGCCGCTGGTGGCCAGCGGGAATAACATCCCGGCGCCGAAGAAGAACAGCGCCGCCGGCACCAGCAGGGTCCAGACGGTCATGATGCCCAGCAGTCCAGGGATCCACATCATCAAACCTGCCAGCAGGCAGCAGATCACCGACTGCCACATCAGCGTCGGGAAACGTTTGTTCGGCCGGCCGGCAAACCACGCGCCGAAGAACGCCGCCGGGATCGGCAGAATAAACAGAATACTCACCGCCATGCTGCTCAGGCCGAGCACCGCGCCCATCAGCACCCCGGAACAGGCTTCGAACACCGCAATCCCGGCCAGGCCGCCGATCAGCATCAGCAGATAGCAGTTAAACGCCCCGGTACCGAACAGCGTTTTGTAGCTGGTCAGGAGTTTGGTGCGTGGCGCCCCTTCCGGGCGCGTTTCCGGCATCCACTTCGCCATGCTGAAGGTCACGCCCGCGCACAGCACCAGCAAGAAGGCGTAGCAGGCGCGCCAGCTCCACAGGGTGTCGAGGATGCCGCCGAGCAGCGGCGCAATTAGCGGGCTGACCAGAATACCCATATTTAACAGGCTATTGGCATGACGCAGCTGCGCGCCTTCGTACAGGTCGCGGGGCAGGGTGCGCGCCATTACGCCGCCGACCCCGGTGCCCATCCCCTGCATGGCGCTGGCGGCGATCAGCACCGGCAGGCTATGGGTGGTAATAGCTACCAGCGTCGCCAGCATAAAAATCGACATCCCGACGAGGATCACCGGACGGCGGCCCACACGGTCGGAGAGCGGGCCGTAGAACAGCTGTGAAATACCGTAGGTCAGCAGATAGGCCGCCATCACGCTTTGTACCGCCCCTTCGCGGACGTTCAGCGCGACCGCCATGTCGGCAATAGCCGGAATATAAATGGTCTGCGCCATCTGGCCGACGGCCACCAGCAGTACCAGCATCAACAACAAATTGAAGTTCTTATGCCGTTTCATGTCGATGAATACTTTGCGAGTAAAGAGAAATGAAGAATATGTGACTGGCACATACCGTAAACGATGGAGGAATCTACCATATTAAAATGACAGGACAACTGCAAAGCGCCGATTGTTGAGGGAATTCCAGGCAGATTATGTAAACAGGAACGGCAACTAATGTTGCCATTTCAGGCTACGCCAGGCGCAGGAGGATCGCCCCGGCGGCAATCCCGCAGGCGGCCACGATGCGCAGCGGCATCAGTTGTTCTTTCAGAACGATAAAGGCGATCAGCGCGCCGAACAGAATGGAGGTTTCACGTAGCGCGGCGACCACCGCCAGCGGGGCCTGGGTCATCGCCCATAGTGCCAGGCCGTAGGAGCCCATGGTGCCGACACCGCCGAGGATGCCCTTTTTCCAGTGCTGACGTAAATAACGACTGGCCTCTCGCCGTCGCGCCACCATGGCCCAGCACAGCAGGCAGAAACCGTTCATAAAAAAGGTCCACAGGGTGTAGCCTAGCGCCGAGCCCGCCAGCCGGACGCCGGTGCCGTCCACCAGTGTATATCCCGCGATAAAGCAGGCGTTGATGAGCGCCAGCACGATGCCTTTGCGGGAGCTAACGCTGCCGTGAAAGGCCATCGCCAGAATCGCCAGGCAGATAACGCCGATGCCCAGCCAGGCCAGCGGCGACAGACGATCGCCTAGGAACAGCACGCTTATCGCCGCGACCAGCAGCGGCGCGGTGCCGCGCATCAGCGGGTAGGTCTGGCTCATATCCGACACCTGATAGGTCTTCGCCACCAGCACCGTATACACCACCTGTAACGCGCACGACGCCAGCAGATAGGGGGCGCTGGCAAGCGCGGGCTGCGGGGCAAAGGGCAGCATCACCAGGGCGATCAGCGCGGCCGAGCCGCTGACGCCGATCGCCGCGTACATTTTATCGCCGCTGGCTTTGACGATAGCGTTCCAGCTGGCGTGCAGCAGGGCGGCGAACAGCAAAATGCAGAATACGGTGAGGGTCATCGCAGACAGGTTCAACAGTGAAGGTCACCGGAATGTAACACGCGCCCGCGCTGCCTGCCAGCGGGGGGGTTAAAGCGAACAAAACAGGCGATGTGTCACCCGCGGTTCATCGTACACCGGGCGAAAACCAAGCCTTTCATAAAAGGGCCAGGCCTGCGCCGGGGCATGGGTGTTAAGAAAATCGAACCAGGCGCTGGAGTGGGTAATGACCGAGACCAGCAGCTGCTGGCCGATGCCCCGGCGACGGTAACGTTCGCTAATGTAGAGATGGCGAATGCGCCCAACCCGCGGCTGCGGACTGAAGGGATCGCTATTGATGCCGCATACCCCTACCAGCTGGTGGTTGACGAAGGCGCCCAGCAGCGTTTCGCCCGGCGCGTTAAAGCGGTTTTTGCCGCTCTGCCAGTTTTCCGCCAGGCGGCGCAGCATGTTGAAATGCTGTTCAAGGCTTTCAGTGCGCAGCGCAACGAACCCCGGATCGTCCGGCGTTGTGGCGGCAATTAACAGGGGTGGCATAGTTTCCTCCATCAAGTCATCCCGGGACGCCCGGCGGGCGCCTGCAGGGGGGCGGTTTCCCGCCCCCCTCAGGTGCGACTTGAACCTGAATCAGCGGAACTGTTTCAGGACTGCATCAAGTAGTTGCAACACAGCAACCATGAGTTTCAGGATTAAAATAATAATATCCATTCCGCCCATACGCGCGTCTCCTGTGGTTAAGGAGCACAATAAGCTGACGTACCTTTCCGCTGCCCGTTGCCAGCTTATCCCTGCCTGTCGCCGGCGGCGTCTGCCCTGGCCGATAGTTCATCCTTTCCATGAACGGCTTCCCGGCCCGCCGCCTGCAACGACAGGGGTGCGCAGCGCTGAGCCACGCGTTGCCGCGCGGGCCAGTGACTGCACGTTGTTGACGTAACACAGTGTGCTCTCTCGGGGTTAAGGCACTGACGGCACCACCCGTTTCAGCCAGGACTTCGTTGCGCCGGTCAAACTTGCGGCCCCCGAATGGCACAAAGTGAACACACCCAGTATAGATAAATACTGTATGGATGAACAGTATTTTTTGGACAAATACGCCCCTCTCATCCATACTCTATGACAGAGAAAAACCGACCTTAAATTGCGCGAACTGCAGCGATCGCGTATACTTTTGGCGTTGACGTAATACAGTGTGCTTGCGGCTACCACCTGTAACCATGCTGATAAAAACCTCGCTCCGGCGGGGTTTTTTGTTTTCTGCCCTTTTGCGCCGAATTGTGATCTTTCACGCAAATTATCGTGGATGAAAATAAATCCATTGTGAAATCGTAAAACCTGTGTTTGTATAAATTCAGCTTATTTTTCGACACAACAGGTCCCTAATGAACGCAACCCTGATCGCTTCGACCCTACTAAAAACCGCGCCAGCCGCGGTGGTCGTCGTGTCTGTGGTGGTCGTCGTCGGCAACGCGCCGTAGGGTCCGGAACAACACGAATTCCAAACCCCGCCGGCGCAAACCGAGCGGGGTTTTTTGTTGGCGAGCCCCCCGGTAAAGTCGGCCCAGAATAAAAGGACTGGAGCATGGCAAGTTCGGGCACCACATCAAACACAATGCGCTTTACCGGCGCGCAGCTGGTTGTTCATTTACTGGAACGCCAGGGCATCACTATGGTCAGCGGCATCCCGGGCGGTTCTATCCTGCCCATCTACGATGCCTTAAGCCAAAGCACGCAGATCCGCCACATCCTGGCGCGCCACGAGCAGGGCGCGGGTTTTATCGCTCAGGGGATGGCGCGAACCGAAGGCAAACCCGCAGTCTGTATGGCCTGTAGCGGCCCTGGCGCCACCAACCTGATTACGGCGATCGCCGATGCCCGCCTCGATTCAATCCCGCTGGTCTGCATCACCGGCCAGGTGCCGGCCTCCATGATCGGCACCGACGCTTTCCAGGAAGTGGACACCTACGGCATCTCTATCCCCATCACCAAGCATAACTACCTGGTGCGCGACATCGCCGAGCTGCCGCAGGTGATCAGCGACGCCTTCCGTATTGCCCAGTCCGGGCGTCCCGGGCCGGTGTGGATAGACATTCCTAAGGACGTACAGGCGGCGACCATTGAGCTGGAAACGTTGCCAGAGCCGGGCGAGCGCGCCCCGGCACCGGCCTTCACGCCTGAAAGCGTGCGTGAGGCGGCGGCAATGATTAACGCGGCGAAACGGCCGGTGCTCTATCTGGGCGGCGGGGTGATTAACGCGCCGCAGCCGATTCGGGACCTGGCGGAAAAAGCCAACCTGCCGACCACCATGACCTTGATGGCGCTGGGGATGCTGCCGAAGGCGCATCCGTTGTCGCTGGGGATGCTGGGCATGCACGGCGCGCGCAGCACCAACTTCATTTTGCAGGAAGCGGATTTACTGATTGTTTTAGGCGCCCGTTTTGATGACCGGGCGATTGGCAAGACCGAGCAGTTCTGCCCGAACGCGAAGATTATTCACGTCGATATCGACCGCTCTGAGCTTGGCAAAATTAAGCAACCGCACGTCGCGATTCAGGGCGATGTGGCGGAAGTCTTAGCCCAGCTGATCCCGCAGATTGAGGCGCAGCCGCGCGATGAGTGGCGCCAGCTGGTGGCCGATTTGCAGCGTGAATTCCCTTGCGCCATCCCGCAGGAAAGCGACCCGCTCTCCCATTACGGCCTGATTAACGCCGTGGCCGCCTGCGTTGACGATGAGGCGATCATCACCACCGATGTGGGTCAGCATCAGATGTGGACAGCGCAGGCCTACCCGCTCAACCGTCCGCGCCAGTGGCTGACTTCCGGCGGCCTCGGCACCATGGGCTTCGGCCTGCCGGCGGCCATCGGCGCGGCGCTGGCCAATCCGCAGCGCAAGGTTATCTGCTTCTCCGGCGACGGCAGCCTGATGATGAATATTCAGGAGATGGCCACCGCCGCCGAAAATCAGCTGGATGTCAAAATTATCCTGCTGAACAACGAAGCGCTGGGGCTGGTGCACCAGCAGCAGAGCCTGTTCTATCAGCAGGGCGTGTTCGCCGCCACCTATCCGGGGATGATTAACTTTATGCAGATTGCCGCCGGTTTTGGCCTGCAAACCTGTGATTTAAATAACGAAGCCGATCCGCAGGCGGCGCTGCAGGCGATTATCGACCGTCCGGGGCCGGCGTTGATCCACGTGCGTATCGACGCGCAGCAGAAAGTGTATCCGATGGTACCGCCGGGTGCGGCCAATACTGAAATGGTGGGGGAATAAGCCATGCAAAAACAATGTGATAACGTCATTCTGGAACTCACCGTCCGCAACCATCCCGGCGTCATGACCCACGTTTGCGGGCTATTTGCCCGTCGGGCGTTTAACGTCGAAGGCATTCTCTGTCTGCCAATTCAGGGCAGCGAACACAGCCGTATCTGGCTGCTGGTGAATGATGACCAGCGATTGGGGCAGATGATTAGCCAGATTGAAAAGCTGGAAGATGTCACCAAAGTGGCGCGCAACCAATCCGATCCCACCATGTTTAACAAAATTGCGGTGTTCTTCGAGTAAATCGCGCAAGGCTTGAACGGTAAGGTGCTTATGGTTAAGGTAAGCGCCTTTGCCGGATGGCGCTGCGCTTATCCGGCCTACAGGGAGTGGATCCGTAGGCCGGATAAGGCGTTTACGCCGCCATCCGGCGCTTTCAGGCACCAGGAAACACCATGACTACCATCGCCCTTATTGACGATCATTTGATTGTCCGCTCCGGCTTTGCTCAGCTGCTGGGGCTGGAAGCTGATTTTCAGGTTGTCGCTGAATTTGGTAGCGGCCGCGAGGCGCTGACGGGGCTACCGGGGCGCGGCGTACAGGTCTGTATCTGCGATATCTCCATGCCGGATATTTCCGGGCTGGAGCTGCTCAGCCAGCTGCCGAAGGGGATGGCGACCATCATGCTGTCGGTACACGACAGCCCGGCGCTGATCGAGCAGGCGCTGAACGCCGGCGCGCGCGGCTTCCTGTCGAAACGCTGCAGCCCGGATGAACTGATTGCCGCGGTCCGCACGGTGGCGGCGGGTGGTTGCTATCTCACGCCGGATATCGCCATGAAGCTGGCCGCCGGGCGCCAGGATCCGCTCACCAAACGCGAACGCCAGGTGGCGGAAAAGCTGGCGCAGGGCATGGCGGTGAAAGAGATTGCCGCCGAGCTCGGCCTGTCGCCGAAAACCGTTCACGTTCACCGCGCCAACCTGCTGGAAAAACTGGGCGTCAGCAACGACGTTGAGCTGGCGCGCCGCATGTTCGATAGCTGGCAATGAAGGCTGTCGTCTCACGATTGCTGTCGGTCATCGGCTGCGCCTTTATCTTCGCGGCCGCCTGGTTCTGCCTGTGGAGCATCAGTCTGCATCTGGTGGAACGCGCGGATTTAGCGGTGTTGCTGTTTCCCTTTGGCCTGCGTTTAGGGCTGATGCTGCAATGCCCGCGTGGCTACTGGCCGGTGCTGCTGGGCGCCGAGTGGCTGCTTATCTTCTGGCTGGCGCAGGAGGTGGCGCTGGCGCACCCGATAATTTTGATGACCGGAAGTCTGCTGACTCTGCTGCCGGTGGCATTGATTTCACGCTATCGCCAGCAGCGAGACTGGCTGACATTGTTGCGCCAGGGCGGGGCGCTGATCGCCGCCTCGCTGCTGCAATCGCTGCCGTGGCTGGCGCAAGAAGGCAGTGAGGGACTGACCGCGCTGTTGTTGACGTTGACCGGCGGTCTGACGCTGGCGCCGACCTGCCTGGTTATCTGGCACTATCTTACCAGTACCGTCTGGAGGCCACTGGGGCCCGCGCTGGTCTCGCAGCCGATTAACTGGCGCGGTCGGCATCTGATCTGGTACCTGCTGTTATTCACCATTAGCCTGTGGCTGCAGCTTGGGCTGCCCGCCGAGCTCTCCCGCTTTACCCCATTTTGCCTCGCGCTGCCGATTATTGCCCTCGCCTGGCACTACGGCTGGCAGGGGGCGCTGATCGCCACCCTGATGAACGCGATTGCGCTGATTGCCAGCCAGACCTGGCACGATCACCCGGTCGATCTATTGCTTTCGCTGCTGGCGCAGAGCCTCACCGGGCTGCTGCTGGGGGCGGGGATCCAGCGATTACGCGAGCTTAACCTGTCGCTACAGAACGAGCTGGCGCGAAATCGGCGGCTGGCGGAACGTCTGCTGGAGACCGAAGAGAGCGTGCGGCGCGACGTGGCGCGCGAGCTCCATGATGATATTGGCCAGACTATCACGGCAATTCGCACCCAGGCGGGGATCGTGCAACGGCTGGCGCCGAATAACGCCAGCGTGCGCCAGAGCGGCCAGCTGATAGAACAGCTGTCGCTGGGAGTTTACGACTCGGTGCGTAGACTGCTAGGCCGTCTGCGTCCGCGTCAGCTCGACGACCTGCCGCTGGAGCAGGCAGTACGTTCGTTGATGCGCGAGATGGAGCTGGAGGACCGCGGCATTGTCAGCCATCTCGACTGGCGGATTAACGAGGCGGGACTGAGCGAGAACCAGCGTGTGACGCTGTTTCGCGTTTGCCAGGAGGGGCTGAATAATATCGTCAAGCACGCCAGCGCCAGCGCTGTTACCCTGCAGGGCTGGCAGCAGGATGAGCGACTAATGCTGGTGCTGGAAGATGACGGTTGCGGCCTGCCGCCGGGGTCGAATCTGCAGGGGTTCGGCCTGACCGGCATGCGCGAACGTGTGACCGCGCTGGGCGGTACGTTAACTATCTCCTGCACACACGGTACCCGCGTGTGCGTCAATCTACCGCTGCGTTACGCCTGAGAGGAGCGCCGATGTTTGCCTTTTTAAAAGCGCCGCCGGACGCCGCGCCAGTTAGCGATAAACGCGAGCTGGACGAGCGTTATCGTTACTGGCGTCGACATATTCTGCTCACTATCTGGCTTGGCTACGCGCTGTTTTATTTCACCCGCAAAAGCTTTAATGCCGCGGTGCCTGAAATTCTTGCCAGCAATGTGCTGACTCGTAGCGATATTGGCCTGCTGGCCACGCTGTTCTATATCACGTACGGGCTGTCGAAATTTTTCTCCGGTATCGTTAGCGACCGCTCCGACGCCCGCTATTTTATGGGCCTGGGGCTTATCGCTACCGGGGTGGTGAATATTCTGTTCGGTTTTTCCACCTCGCTGTGGGCTTTTGCGCTGCTGTGGGCGTTGAATGCCTTCTTCCAGGGCTGGGGCTCTCCGGTCTGCGCCCGGCTGCTGACGGCCTGGTATTCGCGGACCGAACGCGGCGGCTGGTGGGCGCTATGGAATACCGCGCATAACGTCGGCGGCGCGCTGATCCCGATGGTGGTGGGGGCGGCGGCGCTGCACTACGGCTGGCGTGCAGGGATGACGATTGCCGGCTGTCTGGCGATCCTCGCCGGGCTGTATCTGTGCTGGCGGCTGCGCGATCGCCCGCAGGCGGTGGGGTTACCCGCCGTGGGCGACTGGCGTCACGATGCGCTGGAAATCGCCCAGCAGCAGGAAGGGGCCGGGCTGACGCGCAAAGCGATCCTGACCCGCTACGTGCTGGCCAATCCCTATATCTGGCTGCTGTCGCTGTGCTATGTGCTGGTGTACGTGGTGCGGGCGGCGATTAACGACTGGGGTAATCTGTATATGTCGGAGACGCTCGGCGTCGATCTGGTGACCGCTAACTCGGCGGTGACCATGTTTGAGCTGGGCGGTTTTATCGGCGCGCTGGTGGCGGGCTGGGGCTCGGATAAGCTGTTTAACGGCAACCGTGGGCCGATGAATCTGATTTTCGCCGCCGGAATTTTGTTGTCGGTTGGCGGGCTGTGGCTGATGCCGTTTGCCAGCTACGTCATGCAGGCGGCTTGCTTCTTCACCACCGGGTTCTTCGTCTTCGGCCCGCAGATGCTGATCGGCATGGCGGCGGCGGAATGTTCGCATAAAGAAGCCGCCGGGGCGGCAACCGGGTTTGTCGGCCTGTTCGCTTATCTTGGCGCCTCGCTTTCCGGCTGGCCGCTGGCGCAGGTGATGGATATCTGGCACTGGACCGGATTCTTCGTGGTGATTGCGATTGCCGCCGGCATTTCCGCGCTGCTGCTGCTGCCGTTTTTAAACGCGCAGGCGCCGCGTACCGCCAGCGAAGCGTGATGTAGCTCACCCTTTGGCCGCGAACGGAGCAAAACTAAGAAATTTTCCCGGTTTCACCTGGACGCCGTCTCAGGCCAGACGGCGCGCTGGTTTTTACAATGCCTGGTTATTACGCAGGCATAAAAAATCAGCTCAGGAGATACCCATGCTGGCCTTTCTGAATCAGGTGCGCAAGCCGACCCTGGATCTGCCGCTCGATGTGCGGCGCAAAATGTGGTTCAAACCTTTCATGCAGTCCTATCTGGTGGTCTTCATTGGCTACCTGACCATGTACCTGATCCGCAAGAACTTTAACATCGCGCAGAATGACATGATCTCCACCTATGGGTTGAGCATGACGCAGCTGGGGATGATTGGCCTGGGCTTCTCCATCACCTACGGCGTGGGCAAGACGCTCGTGTCTTATTATGCCGACGGTAAAAACACCAAGCAGTTCCTGCCGTTTATGCTGATCCTCTCCGCCATCTGTATGCTGGGCTTTAGCGCCAGCATGGGCGCGGGCTCCACCAGCTTGTTCCTGATGATCGCCTTCTATGCGCTGAGCGGCTTCTTCCAGAGCACCGGCGGCTCGTGCAGCTATTCCACCATCACCAAGTGGACGCCCAGACGCAAACGCGGCACCTTCCTCGGCTTCTGGAATATCTCCCACAACCTCGGCGGCGCGGGCGCGGCGGGCGTGGCGTTGTTTGGCGCCAACTATCTGTTCGACGGCCATGTGATCGGCATGTTTATCTTCCCGTCGATTATTGCGCTGATCGTTGGCTTTATCGGCCTGCGCTACGGTAGCGACTCGCCGGAATCCTATGGCCTCGGCACGGCGGAAGAGCTGTTTGGTGAAGCGATCAGCGAAGAGGACAAAGAGACCGAAGAAAATGCGATGACCAAGTGGCAGATCTTTGTTGAGTACGTGCTGAAAAACAAAGTGATCTGGCTGCTGTGCTTCTCCAACATCTTCCTCTACGTGGTGCGTATCGGTATCGATCAGTGGTCCACCGTGTACGCTTTCCAGGAGCTGAAGCTGTCTAAAGAGGTGGCGATTCAGGGCTTTACCCTGTTTGAGGTCGGCGCGCTGGTCGGCACGCTGCTGTGGGGCTGGTTGTCGGATCTGGCCAACGGCCGCCGCGCGCTGGTGGCTTGCATCGCGCTGGCGCTGATTATCGCCACCCTCGGGGTTTACCAACACGCCAGCAACCAGTACGTCTATCTGGCCTCGCTGTTTGCGCTGGGCTTCCTGGTGTTTGGTCCGCAGTTGTTGATTGGCGTCGCCGCCGTCGGCTTTGTGCCGAAAAAAGCGATCGGCGCCGCCGATGGGATCAAGGGCACTTTCGCCTATCTGATTGGCGATAGCTTCGCCAAGCTGGGTCTCGGGATGATCGCCGACGGCACGCCGGTCTTCGGCCTGACCGGCTGGGCCGGCACCTTTGCGGCGCTGGACGCCGCCGCCATCGGCTGTATCTGCCTGATGGCCATCGTGGCTATCTTCGAAGAGCGTAAAATTCGCCGCGAGAAAAAGAACCGTATTTTGCAGACTGCCTGATTCAACAGGTATTTGGTAACCTTGCCCGGCCATTGCGCCGGGCTTTTTTATTGTTCTTGCTGGCTGGATTGCAGGAGTAGCTCCCGCAGCCACTGCTGCGCCGGGTCATGATGGTTACGCTCGTGCCAGGCCATGCTTTTGGTGAAACCCGGGATCGTCAGCGGCGGTGGGGCGATTTTCATGCCGCTGGCTCTTTTCGCCAGCCGGCGCGGTACCACGGCGATCATGTCGCTCACCGCTAGTATTTCCGGCAACACCAGGAAACTGCTCACCGACAATCCCACCCGCCGGGTTCGACCAAGCGCCGCCAGCGCGTCGTCGGTTACGCCGCGAAAGCTATCGCCCTGCCATGAAACCAGCACATGTTCCAGCGCACAGAAGCGGTCGAGCGTCAGCGGCTGGCTGGCCTGCGGATGGTCTTCGCGCATCAGACAGACATAGTCTTCCTGATACAGCGCCCGGCTGTGCAGCGCCGGCGGCGTATCGTGGGGCGTCAATAGCGCAATATCCACTTCACCACGTTCGGACTGTGCCAGCAGCGTGGTCGGTGATTCGGGAATGATGCGCACGCGGATACCCGGCGCCAGTGGCTTCAGTGCGGCGATAAATGGCACGATCACTGCTTTCAACGCATAATCCGTCGCGGCGATGGTCCAGGTAAAATTGGCTTCCAGCGGCTCGAAGATGGCGGGTTGCAGCAGGGTTTCAGCATCGATCAGCAGCTGCTTTACCGGAGCCGCCAGCGCCTGAGCGCGCAGCGTCGGCACCATACCGTGCGGGGCGCGGATAAATAGCGGGTCATTAAAGGCGTCGCGCAGGCGGGTGAGCATGCCGCTGACCGCCGGCTGGGTGAGCGCCAGCCGCGCTGCCGCCCGGGTGACGCTGCGCTCATCGAGCAGCGCATCCAGGGCTTTCAGCAGGTTGAGATCGAGGTTTCTGATATCAGATTTCATGATAGCCATCCGCAAACGCGATAAGTCACATTATGGTATGCCCGGTAGTCGACAGCAGGCAAATTCCCATTATGATAGTGAGGCTGCGATTGGATGAGAGGATGCATGATCTGGATAGGACTGGCCACCCTGGTAGTGGTATTTGTTGTGGGATTTCGGGTGCTTACCTCTGATTCACGCCGCGCGATTCGTCGCCTGAGCGAACGCCTTGGCATAACGCCTGTTCCGCTGGAATCGATGATCGATCAGTTGGGAAAAACCGCCGGTAATGAGTATTTGCGCTACCTGGAGCGGCCGAATGAAGCGCATCTGCAGAACGCCGCACAGGTACTGCTGATCTGGCAGACCGCTATCGTCGATGCCAGCGAAAAAAACCTGCATTACTGGTATCGCCTGATGCAAAAAGCGCGTTTAGCGGCGCCGATTACCGACGCGCAAATTCGTCTTGCGCAAGGGTTTCTGCGCGAGCTGGATCCGGATGCAAGCGATTTGCATAACCTACAGCAGCGTTATAACGCGCTGTTTCTGCCGGAAGACGGCGTGCACTGGCTGCACTGATATCATAATTGCTTATGTGTATTATCAAGGATGGTGATTCGATTTATATCACTCACCGACGCATGATTAACCTTGTTAAAACAATCGTTCACGAGGTTAATCATGAAACAGCCCCTGCTGCAAAGCGCCATCGTCTGGCCGGAAGAGTATCTGCCAGGCACGACCGACAATTTTGCCTCTAATGAAATTATCGTCAGCGGCCTGACGGCAGCTCAGATATGGGCGCAGCTCGATGACACCACGCTGTGGCCGGGCTATTACAGCAACGTTGCCGATATCCATTTCCATGACGGCAGCGGCCCGACCCTCAGCGCCAACGCCCGTTTCCGCTTCAGCACCTTCGGCTTCCCGATTGAGGCGCAGATTACAGAGTATGTACCTCCCGCTGCCGGGCAGGCGGCGCGCGTAGCCTGGCACGGCTGGGCGGAAGGGGATGCAACGACGCGTCTTGATGTGATCCACGCGTGGCTATTTGAAGATTTGCCCGGCGGGCGCGTACGTATCCTCACCCAGGAGTCGCAAAAAGGCGTTCCGGCGCAGGAGTTGGCGCGTACCTTGCCCAATCCGATGATTAACGGTCACCAGGAGTGGATCTGCGGGCTGGTGAAATCGGCTCGCGGTGAGTAAATCCGAGTGCCGGATGGCGGCTGCGCCTTATCCGGCCTACGGTTTCCGCACTCGTCACTTGTAGGCCGGATAAGCGTAAGCGCCATCCGGCAGAATAACTACAGTAGGATTTTCAGGCCGTGTTTTTGTACGACGCTAAGCAATTTTAATGACATTCCGCTCGGTCGTTTAGCGCCAGTCTCCCATTTTTGCACGGTAGACACACTGGTATTCAGATAACGAGCGAACACGGGTTGGCTAACATTGAGTTGTTCACGTAGCGCTTTAATTTCAATGGGTTGAAGTGCGGCTACGCTACCGAGACATGATTCATCAAAATGGCGCATTGTTTCCTGTGGGATTGCGCCAACGCTGAATAGCCCCGACGCAGCGCTATGGATCGCTTCGAAAGCCGGGCTTTTGTATTTATTTTTTGCTGTCATCGCAAATCTCCACCAATTCTTTACTTTTAACTAAGGCCGTCGTTTTCTCTTCAGAGAGATTGGCATAGTGTTTTGCAAGCTCACGAAACCCCATTAATTCGCGATGGCTGATATTGGCCATATCCTGTTTGGCGTACAGAAAGACATAAAACCAATGCCCTGCGCTTTTGGTAAGGATGATTGCGCGATCGCGATTCTTGTTGAGTCGCTTTTTATAAACCCCTCCTCCTAAATCAACCACCTTGCCCTGAAGCGCAGATTGAATTGCCTGATAGAGCTCGTTGTCGGAAATGCCATGAGAGCTAGCCTCTCTGGCGAACCATTTGGTTTTAAAGATACGCATTGCTGACATCCTGTCGTTAAAAGTATAGCACATAGTGCTATATTAAATTCTCCTGAGATTTGTAAAAGCGATAGCAAGCATCGTTTTTTTAAACATGCGAACAGCTACGCATCCTCTTATGAAAAGCGAGAAGAGTTGCGAAAACGTTAAATTCGTCACAAACAAAATGTTACACTGCGCGGCTTTCAGCCACTTTCTTCGCAGGTCACTCATGAGTCATTCAAATGAAGCCAAATCCCATGCACGCGAGCTGGCGCGACCAAACTGGTCGGCGGTTTTCGCGGTTGCTTTCTGCGTTGCCTGCCTGATTACCGTCGAGTTTCTGCCGGTCAGCCTGCTGACGCCGATGGCGCTGGATTTAGGCATCTCCGAAGGGATGGCCGGGCAGTCGGTGACGACGACGGCATTCGTAGCGATGTTCTCCAGCCTGTTTATCACCTCCATCATTGGCAAAACCGATCGCCGCTACGTGGTGATCCTGTTTTCGCTGCTGCTGACCCTTTCCTGCCTGCTGGTATCGTTTGCCGATAGCTTCACCCTGCTGCTGCTGGGACGAGCCTGTCTGGGCCTGGCGCTCGGCGGTTTCTGGGCGATGTCGGCCTCGCTGACCATGCGGCTGGTGCCGATGCGCGTGGTGCCGAAAGCGCTGTCGATTATCTTCGGCGCGGTATCAATCGCGCTGGTGATCGCCGCCCCATTGGGCAGTTTCCTTGGCGGGCTTATCGGCTGGCGCAACGTCTTTAACGGCGCGGCGGTGATGGGCGTGCTGTGTACGCTCTGGGTGCTGAAAGCGCTGCCGTCGCTGCCCGGTGAATCGGCTTCTCAGCAGCAAAATATGTTTGGTCTGCTGAAGCGTCCGGGGGTGATGGCCGGGATGTGCGCCATTTTCATGGCCTTTGCCGGGCAGTTCGCCTTCTTTACCTATATTCGCCCGGTTTACATGACCCTCGCCGGTTTTGACGTCGACGGCCTGACGCTGGTGCTGCTGAGCTTTGGTATCGCCAGCTTTATCGGCACCTCGCTCTCCTCGGTGGTGCTGAAGCGCTCGGTCAAAGCGGCGCTGGCGATTTCGCCGCTGGTGCTGACAGCCTGCGCGGCGGCGCTGGTACTGTGGGGAGAAAGCAAAATCGTCGCCTCGACGGTGGCGATTATCTGGGGCTTCGCGTTTGCGCTGATCCCGGTGGGGTGGTCAACGTGGATCACCCGTTCGCTCTCCGATCAGGCGGAAAAAGCCGGGTCGATTCAGGTGGCGGTGATCCAGCTTGCCAACACCTGCGGCGCCGCGGTCGGCGGTGTGGCGCTCGACCACTTAGGGCTGCTGTCGCCGCTGGTGTTGTCAGGAATATTAATGCTGTTTACCGGGTTGCTGGTGGCAACCAAAGTGAAGGTGAATCCACCCGCTTAAGGCCGCTCGCCTTTTGCCAGCCGGCACTACCGCGGGTACGGCGCCTGACCGCCCGGCGGCGCTGCGCTTGCCGGTCCTGGGGGGAAGGCGATTTTCTGTAGGCCGGATAAGGCATGTATGCCGCCATCCGGCATAAATGGAGCGCACCAGTCGTAGCCCGGCTAAGCGTAGCGCCAGCCGG
>NZ_KV792994.1:277249-373087 GCF_001808325.1 Klebsiella sp. HMSC16C06 | reverse complement strand
ATCCGCCGTGTCGATGGAGGCGCATTATAGGGAGCTCTCCGGGAATGACAAGCGGAAAAATACAATTTTATTTCAACCGCTCATCTTTTAAACGCAACGCTTATTTTTGCTGCTTTTTAATCGCCGCAGGCAGCTCTGTCAGGCTATTTAGCACCCAGTCAGCCGCTTTTTCCGCTTCTTCAGTCAGGGGCTTACCGGTACGCACCAGCACTTTAGTACCGACATCTGCCGCCGCAGCAGCCTGCATATCTTCCAGTTTGTCCCCTACCATATAGGAAGAAGCCATATCGATATGCAGATAATCGCGGGCGGAGATCAGCATCCCCGGATGCGGTTTACGACAATCACAAGTCTGACGGTACTCCTCCACCGCACCCTGCGGGTGATGCGGGCAATAGTAGATACCGTCCAGGTCGACGCCACGATCGGCCAGAGACCAGTCCATCCATTCGGTCAGCGTTTCAAACTGGGCTTCGGTAAATTTACCGCGTGCAATACCGGACTGGTTAGTGACCAGCACCAGCGCATAGCCCATCTCTTTTAGTTCGCGCATCGCGTCAATGACGCCATCGATAAATTCAAAATTGTCGATTTCGTGGACGTAGCCATGATCGACATTAATAGTGCCGTCACGGTCGAGAAAAATTGCGGGTACTGACTTTGCCACCGGTTTGCTCCTGAAAAAGGCTAGTGCCGTTAGTATCGCATGTTTCAGCATGCAAGAAAGTGCTCATTATAAAGAGTCAGATTGATTTAGACGTCTGGATGCCTTAACATCCATTTCATTGCCAGGCATCGCCTGGATACGGCAGAAGAAAATGCCACGGCAAACGGCTAAACGATAATAAATAACTGATGATTAAACTTTCCAATATCACCAAAGTGTTCCAGCAGGGGAATCGCAGCATTCAGGCGCTGAATAACGTCAGCCTGCATGTCCCTGCCGGACAAATTTATGGCGTCATCGGAGCCTCCGGCGCCGGTAAAAGTACGCTGATTCGCTGCGTCAACCTGCTGGAGCGCCCGACCGAGGGCAGCGTACAGGTTGACGGTCAGGAATTGACTGCACTGTCGGAAAAAGAGCTAACCCGTGCGCGCCGTCAGATTGGCATGATTTTCCAGCATTTTAACCTGCTGGCCTCCCGGACCGTTTTCGGCAACGTCGCGTTGCCCCTGGAACTGGATAACACCCCGCAGGCAGAAATCAAACGCCGTGTGACGGAGCTGCTGGATCTCGTCGGCCTGGGTGATAAGCACGACAGCTACCCGGCTAATCTCTCCGGTGGCCAGAAACAGCGCGTCGCTATTGCCCGCGCGCTGGCCAGCAACCCGAAGGTATTGCTGTGCGATGAAGCCACCAGCGCCCTCGACCCGGCCACCACCCGTTCCATTCTCGAACTGCTGAAAGACATTAACCGGCGTCTGGGACTGACCATTCTGCTGATCACCCACGAAATGGATGTGGTGAAACGCATCTGCGACTGCGTGGCGGTCATTAGCAACGGTCAACTGATCGAGCAGGATACGGTGAGCGAAGTCTTCTCCCATCCGAAGACGCCGCTGGCCCAGCAGTTTATTCAGTCCACGCTGCACCTCGATATTCCGGATGACTACCAGGCGCGCCTGAAATCTACTGCCACAGCGGATAGCGTGCCGATGCTGCGTATGGAATTTACCGGCCACTCCGTCGATGCGCCGCTGCTCTCTGAAACCGCGCGTCGCTTCAATGTGAATAACAACATTATCAGCGCGCAGATGGATTATGCCGGCGGGGTGAAGTTCGGCATCATGCTCACCGAAATGCACGGTACACAGGAAGACACTCAGGCGGCCATCGCCTGGCTGCAGGAACATCATGTAAAAGTAGAGGTATTGGGTTATGTCTGAGGCAATGATGTGGCTGCTGTTGCGCGGCGTATGGGAAACGCTGGCAATGACCTTTGTCTCCGGCTTCTTCGGTTTTGTCCTTGGTCTGCCGGTGGGCGTGCTGCTGTATGTGACCCGGCCGGGGCAAATCGTCGCCAATGCCAAACTGTACCGTACTCTGTCGGCGCTGGTGAACATTTTCCGTTCCATCCCGTTCATTATCCTGCTGGTCTGGATGATCCCGTTTACCCGCGTAATCGTCGGCACCTCGATCGGCCTGCAGGCGGCAATCGTTCCGCTGACGGTGGGCGCCGCGCCGTTTATCGCCCGCATGGTGGAGAACGCCCTGCTGGAGATCCCGACCGGGCTCATCGAAGCTTCCCGCGCGATGGGCGCCACACCGCTGCAGATCGTCCGCAAGGTTCTGCTGCCTGAAGCGCTGCCGGGGCTGGTCAACGCCGCCACCATCACGCTTATTACCCTGGTAGGCTACTCCGCCATGGGCGGCGCGGTGGGCGCCGGTGGTCTGGGGCAGATTGGTTATCAGTACGGTTATATCGGCTACAACGCAACGGTGATGAATACCGTACTGGTGTTACTGGTTATTCTGGTTTATTTAATTCAATTCTCTGGCGATCGTATCGTCCGGGCTGTGACTCATAAATAACGTTATTGGCAGACAACACTCATTCTTACAGGAAGGAAATAACATGGCCTTTAATTTCAAAACCTTTGCGGCAGTTGGCGCGTTAATCGGTTCTCTGGCGCTGGTGGGTTGCGGTCAGGATGAAAAAGATCCGAATCATATTAAAGTCGGCGTTATCGTCGGGGCGGAACAGCAGGTCGCTGAAGTTGCGCAGAAAGTGGCAAAAGAGAAGTATGGTCTCGATGTTGAGCTGGTGACCTTCAACGATTACGTGCTGCCAAACGAAGCGCTAAGCAAAGGCGATATCGACGTGAACGCCTTCCAGCATAAACCGTATCTCGACCAGCAGATTAAAGACCGTGGCTATAAGCTGGTCTCCGTTGGCAACACCTTCGTCTATCCGATCGCGGGTTACTCGAAGAAAATCAAATCGCTGGACGAACTGCAGCCGGGCTCGCAGATCGCCGTCCCGAACGATCCGACTAACCTCGGCCGTTCCCTGCTGCTGCTGCAGCAGGTGGGTCTGATCAAACTGAAAGACGGCGTGGGCCTGCTGCCGACCTCGCTGGATATCGTCGAAAACCCGAAAAACCTGAAAATTGTTGAACTGGAAGCGCCACAGCTGCCGCGTTCGCTGGACGACGCACAGATTGCGCTGGCCGTCATCAACACCACTTACGCCAGCCAGATTGGCCTGACCCCGGCGAAAGACGGTATCTTTGTTGAAGGCAAAGAGTCTCCTTACGTGAACCTGATTGTGGCGCGTGAAGACAATAAAGATGCTGAGAATGTGAAGAAATTCGTTCAGGCTTACCAGAGCGATGAAGTTTACGAAGCGGCGAACAAGATCTTTAACGGCGGCGCAGTGAAAGGCTGGTAATCTTTTCTCACCGTAATATCATTCAGGACGGGCTTCACGCCCGTCTTGTCATTTATGCAAGCACCTGATTCAATAACGCCCTGTTTTTTATTCATTGAGGAAATACTATGCGTGCTTTACCGGTCTGTTTGTTAGCACTCATGTTAAGCGGTTGTTCCATGCTAAGCAGATCCCCCGTTGAACCTGTTCAAAGCACTGCAACCCCCCCGGTTAAATCTGAGCCGAGCAAACCACGCGCAACCCGTCCGGCGCCGGTACGTATTTATACCGATGCGTCAGAGCTGGTGGGAAAACCGTTCCGCGATCTGGGTGAAGTGACTGGTGAGTCATGCCAGGCCTCAAATCAGGATTCTCCGCCGAACATCCCAACCGCCCGCAAGCGTCTGCAGGTGAATGCGGCACGCATGAAAGCCAATGCCGTCCTGCTTCACCGCTGCGAAGTGACCAGCGGCACGCCAGGCTGCTACCGTCAGGCGGTTTGTCTGGGCTCGGCGCTTAACGTTTCGGCACAATGAGTGCATTCCAGTTCGCGCAGATAGGCGTTATCCGCTCGCCGTATAAAGAGAAATTTGCCGTTCCTCGCCAGCCTGGTCTGGTGAAACACGGCGGCGGAGAATTGCATCTGGTTGCGCCCTACAACCAGGCCGACGCCGTGCGAGGCCTGGAAAACTTCAGCCATCTGTGGATCCTGTTTGTGTTTCATCAGACCATGGAAGGCGGTTGGCGTCCGACGGTGCGCCCTCCCCGACTGGGAGGCAATGCGCGGATGGGCGTCTTCGCCACCCGTTCGACGTTTCGCCCCAACCCCATCGGCATGTCGCTGGTTGAGCTGAAAGGCATTCGCTGTCAGAAGGATCAGGTGATCCTGGAACTCGGTAGCCTCGATCTCGTCGACGGGACGCCAGTGGTTGATATCAAACCGTATCTTCCTTTCGCCGAAGCCCTGCCGGATGCCTGCGCCAGCTATGCGCAACAGGCGCCGCTGGCGGGTATGAACGTCAGTTTTACACCGGAAACAGAAGCACAGTTACTGACCCTGGAAAAACGCTACCCGCATATCAAAGCGTTTATCCGCGAAGTATTGGCGCAGGATCCGCGCCCGGCCTACCGTAAAGAGGAAGAAGCAGGAAAAAATTATGCCGTCTGGTTGCTGGATTTCAACGTCCGCTGGCGGGTGATTGCCTCTGGTTTTGAAGTCTTTGCCCTCGAAGCGCGCTAATTTTATTTTTCCTCTCTTTTGGCATCTTTGCCACACTGGTAAACTAAACCACTTTTTTTGTTTCAGGCTGGGCAACCAGCCTGTTCCGCTCGTTTAACTGGAACCGTTACAACATGCGTACTAGCCAATATCTGCTCTCCACTCTGAAGGAGACACCTGCCGACGCCGAGGTAATCAGCCACCAGCTGATGCTGCGCGCCGGGATGATCCGCAAGCTGGCCTCCGGGTTATACACCTGGCTGCCGACCGGCGTGCGCGTCCTGAAAAAAGTCGAAAACATCGTGCGTGAAGAAATGAATAATGCCGGTGCGATCGAGGTGTTAATGCCGGTCGTTCAGCCCTCTGAACTGTGGCAGGAGAGCGGTCGCTGGGAGCAGTATGGCCCGGAACTGCTGCGCATTGCCGATCGTGGCGATCGCCCGTTCGTCCTCGGTCCAACCCACGAAGAGGTCATTACCGATCTGATCCGCAACGAGCTGAACTCCTATAAGCAGTTGCCGCTGAACTTCTATCAGATCCAGACCAAATTCCGCGACGAAGTGCGCCCGCGTTTCGGCGTGATGCGCTCCCGTGAATTCCTGATGAAAGATGCTTACTCTTTCCATACCTCTCAGGAATCGCTGCAGGAAACCTACGACGCGATGTATACCGCTTACAGCAAAATCTTCAGTCGTATGGGGCTGGATTTCCGTGCGGTACAGGCTGACACCGGTTCTATCGGCGGCAGCGCCTCTCATGAATTCCAGGTGCTGGCGCAGAGCGGCGAAGACGATGTGATCTTCTCCGACAGCTCCGACTACGCGGCAAACATCGAGTTTGCGGAAGCCGTTGCGCCAAAAGAGCCGCGCGCAGCCGCCACCCAGGAGATGACCCTGGTTGATACGCCGAACGCCAAAACCATCGCCGAGCTGGTTGAGCAGTTCGACCTGCCGATCGAAAAAACCGTGAAGACCCTGCTGGTGAAAGCGGTTGAAGGTAGCGCCTCTCCGCTGATTGCCCTGCTGGTGCGCGGCGATCACGAGCTGAACGAAGTGAAAGCGGAAAAACTGCCGCAGGTCGCCAGCCCGCTGACCTTCGCCACCGAAGAAGAGATCCGCGCTCTGGTGAAAGCGGGTCCGGGCTCCCTGGGTCCGGTGAACCTGCCGATCCCGGTGGTTATCGACCGTACCGTCGCGGTAATGAGCGATTTCGCCGCTGGCGCTAACATCGATGGCAAACACTACTTCGGCATCAACTGGGATCGCGACGTTGCCACGCCGGAAGTCGCCGATATTCGTAACGTCGTTGCCGGCGATCCGAGCCCGGACGGAAAAGGTACTCTGCTTATCAAGCGCGGTATCGAAGTGGGTCATATCTTCCAGCTGGGTACAAAGTACTCTCAGGCGATGAATGCCGCAGTTCAGGGCGAAGATGGCCGTAACCAGATCCTGACCATGGGCTGCTACGGTATCGGGGTGACCCGCGTGGTGGCCGCCGCCATTGAGCAAAACTTTGACGATCGCGGGATTATCTGGCCAGACGCCATCGCGCCGTTCCAGGTGGCGATTCTGCCGATGAATATGCACAAGTCCTATCGCGTGCAGGAGCTGGCCGAGAAGCTGTACGCCGAGCTGCGTGCGCACGGCATCGATGTGCTGATGGACGACCGTAAAGAGCGTCCGGGCGTGATGTTCGCCGATATGGAACTGATCGGTATTCCGCACACCATCGTGCTGGGCGATCGGAACCTCGATAACGATGATATCGAATACAAGTATCGTCGCAATGGTGAGAAGCAGCTGATTAAAACCGGTGATATCGTGGAATATCTGGTTAAAGCGATAAAAGGCTAAGCAACCACCTCAGGGCCCTGAACGGATGTCAGGGCCTTTTTTTTACAAGGAAAGTACCCATGACTGCACCTATCCTCAGCAGCGGACTGCTTACTTCCGCCCTGCTGCTGCTTACCGCCTGCACCATAGACGTCGGCCGCAGCGCCGCTTCCGCATCCGCTACCGAGGGCCGCTCCCCGCCATGGGCTGTCACCCTCCAGCGTCAAAGCTCGATTGCCGGCAGCGGGCTCCACGAAATTGACGAAAGCGATCTCCGTTCCGGCGACCTGCTCTTCTCGTCCAGCCTGGGTATCACTTCGCTTGGGATCCGCGCCTTCAGCGCCTCTTCCGTTAGCCACGTCGCACTGTATCTTGGCGAGGGTCAGATCGCGGAAGCCACCGGCGCTGGCGTACAGGTGATTTCTGTTCAGCAGGCGCTGGCGCATAGCGATAAACTCTTTGCCCTCAGGGTGCCCGACCTGACGCCGGACCAGGCAACGGCGATGAAAAATTTTGCCTGGCAGGTCAAAGACAGCGGGTATAACTATCGCGGCATTATTCAGTTTATCCCTTATATGGTCACCAAACCGCTCTGCTCGCTCAACCCTTTCTCGCGTAACTTTCGTCAGCAGTGCGTGAGCGGCCTGGCCAAAGCGCAACTGGGCGATGCGGCAAGCGCCGACAAGAAAGCATGGTTTTGCTCGGAGTTTGTCAGCGAGGCCTTCGTCAGAGCCGGGCATCCGCTGACCCAGGCGCAGGCGGCGTGGATAAGTCCTTCCGATCTGCTGCACATGCGGGAAGGAGACGTCGCCACGTTTAAACCCGAAACGCAGCTACAGTATGTCGGGCATCTGAAACTGGGCGTTTATCTTCAGGCCGGCAAGCTGGTGGGGCTGAATAAACCGAAGGACGATGCGGAGTAAAGAAAAGATTTGCGCTTTTCCGCCAGCCAGACTCACGCTCACTCTGTATATGACAGGGCGAAGAGCAGGAGCAAGCTGGTTGGTAGCAGGGGGATCATCCCCTGCCCATTTCCCGGGCAGGGGCCTGACAATCAATGGCTGCAGTCTTTACCGGGAATAAATTTGCCGGCCTGGTCCGTCATCAGCGTCTTCATCATTTCGCCGGTGTCCGGGTTCGCCTCGAGGGTAAAGTGCCCCTCCACCACCAGCAGTACCGGTCGTGAATCATTTCCGCGGGCAGCGGCATAATCCCGCTCAAGCTGGGCATTGTTCGCCACCGCGACGCGTTTACCGGTCGCGCAATCGGTAAAGGTTGCCGCATCGGCCATATAGAAATACATGCCGCGCATCGCCATCGGGGTGGTCGGCAGGCTGGCCTTCACCGGCTCCAGGGTATAATTGAGAGGAGACTGAACGGGGCTCCCGTTGCGGTCAAGCATCTCCAGCTTGTCGCCCTTCGCGCGAAAATATGATTTCTCGCCTTTGCTGTCGGTCAGCACCAGTTTATCCGCTGTGCGAGCCCAGGTGCCATAAGAGGCAAAAGATGACGGTTCACGACGAGCGCCCTGGTAGTGCTCGTTCATCACCCAGGTACCGTCTTTTTCCAGGAACAGCGAGGTGTCGATACCTTCACAATCCGCGCATGGCAGCACCCCACGCCAGCTTTGCTGCATCGGTTTGAGCTCTTCCATCGCCGCTGGCTGTACGGTGTCAGTCTCGGCGCGATGGTTACAACCAAACAGCGCGAACAGCGAGCAGGCCGCTATCACGGAGAATACGATTTTCTTCACTTTGCTTTCCTTATCATCCATTTCACCCGTTCGCCGACGTCTTCACTGGCGAACTTTCCCACGCAGCGCCTTGACTGAGGACTTCTGTGCCTTGGAAGCAAGGCGTCGCTCTTTGGATGCCCGAGTCGGTCGCGTCTCCCGGCGACTTTTTTGCACTGCGGTTAATTCTTTTATGAGGGCCACCAGCCGGGCAATCGCCGCTTCGCGGTTCATCTCCTGGCTGCGGTATTCCTGAGCCTTAATGATAACCACACCGTCAGCAGAAATTAAGTGGTGCCTGGCGGCGAGCAGGCGCTCTTTGTAAAACTCCGGCAGGCTTGAAGCTTTAATATCAAAGCGCAGATGGATTGCCGTCGACGCTTTGTTCACATGCTGGCCCCCGGCCCCCTGGGCACGAATACCTTCCAGCGTGACCTCGTTATCGGCAAGGGTCACGCTGCGGCTAATAGTAATCATGCCGGTGCTTGCCAGGCCGTCAAATGAATTTCCAGATTATTCTGAGCATCGGATAACCAGATACTACCGTCCTGCAGAGTGGCCTGCAGTGTCATGGTACGGTCGGCAAAGGCGCTAAGCTGTGCCAGTTGCGCGTCATCAAGATACCAGATGGTCAACTTCGGGTACGCCGCAAGCTTGTTCTGATTCTGCTGCCACCAGATTTCAGCGGCCCGGCTATTATAGGCAAACAGCGCTACCGCCTGCGCCCGTGAGCAGGCTTTCTTAATCCGCCGCTCATCCGGCAGACCCAGTTCGATCCACAGATCGACCCCGAGATGATCGTTAAGCAGCCACAGCTCCGGCTCGTCGTCCGACGACAGGCCGCGGGTAAACTGCAGCCGTTCATCGGCATATTTGATCCACGCCAGCAGGCGCAGCATCATGCGCTCCTGGGTTTCCGAGGGGTGCTGCGCCAGCGTCAGGTTAGCATCCAGAAACTGGTTGCGATCCAGATCGGCTACATTTACCGCAGCTTTATATATTGTCGCTTTCAGCGCCATGAATAAACTCCTGAAAAGAATGGCGGACATTGTAGCGAAACTGGCGGCAAAAGGCTGTCGTCAATCGCAGCAACCTGTTTCATCCTGCTGAAATTGCTTAAATGACTATGATATAGTTCCCTTGCTAAACAGAGTTTATCTTCGTAGGCTTAAACTTGCATCCCACGGTTGAGTCAGAACGCTGACAGGAGGGCATGTGGACCACTATTGTGAGTTAATACGCAAGCGGTATGCGGAAATAGCCAGCGGAGACTTAGGGTATATCCCGGATGCGCTGGGTTGCGTGTTGAAAGTATTGAATGAGATTGCGGCGGATGAGGCCCTTTCGGAGTCAGTCAGGGAAAAGGCCGCTTATGCGGCAGCAAACTTACTGGTGAGCGATTATGTCAATGAATGATACTTATCAACCCATTAACTGCGATGATTACGACAACCTGGAACTGGCTTGCCAGCATCACCTGGTGCTGACGCTGGCGCTGAAGGATGGCGAACAGCTGCAGGCAAAGGCCAGCGATCTAATCTCGCGTAAAAATATCGAGTATCTGGTGGTCGAACTCGCCGGCAACGTCCGTGAGCTGCGCCTGGATAAAATCGCCAGCTTCAGTCACCCGGAAATCGGCACCGTGGTGGTGAGCGAATCCTGAATCAAAACGGGCTTAACCGCCCGTTTTCCTCCATGACAGCCTGACCCCTTCCCCGTCCTTCACTTCACCTTCGGTGGTCACAAACAGATCGTCCGCTGCAGCGATCGGCGTTTCGCCGTAAAACAGCAGCGGCGTAGTGTCTCGTCGCCAGGGAGGAACGCCCAGCTCCTGCCAGATCTTCTTCAGCTTACGTCCGCCGTGGCGTCCGACGATATGCAGGTGGCCGCTGGCGCGAAAGCGGACAGTGACCGGCTCATCCGCAGACGGCGGGCGCAGCCTGCCGCCGGGCTGCAGCATCAGCTCGCCGAGACCGTCTGCCAGCCGCAGCGGCTGGCGCCAGTCGGGCCAGTGCTGGACACTTTCCGTCTGGCCCGGAAGATACTTCACCCAGTACAAACGCTGTTGAAAACGGCGGACGGTAAAATCCCCGAGCCGCAGACAAGGGCTGGCATCTTCCCGCGCCAGCGCCACCTCATGCCAGAGGCGCTCTGGCACCTCCCGGGCCGGCATCGGCGCCTGCTGCCCGGCGAGCCAGCGACGCAGCAGCGCCGCGCGACGGGGTGGGCTCATCGACGTCAACGGCGTGATAGCCAGCGAGCCATCTTCGGCCACCAGCGACGCCAGCTCCGCCGCCAGCATTTCGTCCAGCAGTTGTTCCTGCTCGGCGCACAGGCTGGCGCTGCGGGCAACGGCCTCGCTAAAATGCGGCCAGCGCTCGCGCAGGACCGGGATCACCCGCAGGCGCAGAAAGTTGCGGTCATAGGTATCGTCCTGATTACTCTCATCTTCAATCCACGACAGCTGATGGGCGAGCGCCCACTGGCGTAGCGATTCGCGGGTTTCATTGAGGAGAGGACGCAGTAGTCGACTGTCGGCAAAGGCAGAGGATGGCGCCATCGCCGACAGACCAGTAGGACCGCTGCCGCGTTTTAACGCCAGCAGCAGCGTTTCGCACTGGTCATCCTGGTGCTGGGCGGTCACTAACACCTCGCCGGCATTGAGCGTATCCTGAAAGGCCTGATAGCGCGCCGCACGGGCATGGGCCTCCACGCCGAGACCGCCCCTGGCTAACGTCACATGATGCACCACCAGCGGCACCTGCCACTGCTGGCAAATCTGCCGACAATGCGCCACCCAGTCGTCTGCATGGGCGCTCAGGCCGTGGTGAACATGCACCGCCCGCAGCGTCAGCGAGGGATCCTGTTCCCGCAGTAGCACCAGCTGGTGCAGGAGAACCGTCGAATCCAGACCGCCGCTGAAGGCCACCAGCAGCTGGCGATGGGGATGAAGCGTATGCGCAATATCAGCCGTCATATCCACGAACATACCGAGAAGTGATGGCCCGGCACGTTACCGGGCCAGGGTCGCGCTGGCAAGGTTTACTGCTGATATATTTCCAGCGGCAGGTCGTCCGGATCGCTAAAGAAGGTAAAGCGTTTGCCGGTAAAGGGATCGACGCGAATCGCTTCGCACTCGACGCCATGCGCCGTCAGATGCGCTACCGCGGCGTCGATATCATCCACGCTAAAGGCCAGATGACGCAGCCCGCAGGCTTCGGGGCGGCTGGGGCGGGCCGGGGGAAACGGGAACGAAAACAGCTCAATCACGTACTCGCCATTGAGCGCCAGATCGCCCTTCCAGGAGTCGCGCTCGGCGCGATAGAACTCACTTTGCAGCGTAAACCCCAGAATATCGCAATAGAACGCTTTACTGCGGGCGTAGTCAGTCGCAATGATGGCAATATGGTGAACCCGTTTCAAACCCAGCATGGTCAAACTCCTTCTGTTAAGCCAGCCACGTTACTCGTGCGCGCCGTTAACGCGCAAGCCTTTCGTCATTTTTTAAGACTCGTACCCGATACACGCCGTCCTCATCGCGCTTCGCCCCGTGAATATCGGTCTCAAACCCCGGATAATGACGGCCGATAGAGCAGAGCATCAGCAGGAAATCGAGCACTGCCCGGCTCTCCTCCGTGATCATCTCTCCCGGCATCAGCAGCGGTACGCCCGGCGGATAAGGGAGGATCATGTTGGCCGAAATCCGGCCGACCAGGTTCTCCAGTTCAATGGTTTCCACCTCACCCTTAATCTGGCGCTGCCAGGCGTGATGCGGCGTCATTTTCATTTCCGGCAGGACGTCAAAGGCGCTGAGCATCAGCTGCGGCAGCTGGTGCTGACGGATCAAGCGGTGGATCCCCTGCGCCAGATCCTGGATCCGCATGTTGCGGTAGAAGTCGGGATCTTCCGCGTACAGATCCGGCAACATATTTTTCACCCGCAGATTGAGATCGTAGGCGCGTTTGAACTCGGTCAGGCCGCGCAGCAGCCCCATCGCCCGGGTTTTATCAATACCGATGCTGAACAGGAACAGCAGGTTATAGGGGCCCGTTTTTTCCACCACCACGCCCCGCTCGTCGAGGAACTTCGCCACCAGCGCCGCCGGGATCCCCTCTTCATCCATATTCCCCTGCTCGTCCATGCCCGGCGTCAGAATGGTGACCTTCACCGGATCGAGATACATATGATCCGCATCGGCATCTTTGAAACCGTGCCAGTCTTCGCCAGGCGCCACCGGCCAGCACTCGGCTTTATCCACCGCTTCCGGCTGCCAGATATCAAAGAACCAGCCGTCCGACTCCTCGCGCAGTCGCTGCACCTCTTTGCGGAAATCCAGCGCCCGCTCAATGGAGCGCTGGATCAGGCGCTTACCGGAGTTACCGCGCAGCATCGCCGCCGCGGTCTCAATCGACGCGACGATGGGATAGCTCGGCGACGTCGAGGTATGCATCATAAAGGCTTCATTAAAGGTCTCTTCATCATAGTTGCCCTTAATGTGGATCAGCGAGGCCTGCGACAGCGCGGCCAGCATCTTATGCGTGGACTGCGTCTCGAAGATGACTTTTCCGGGGATCCGCTCACCGCTCATGCCGCTTTTCCCCTGATATATCGGATGGAAATGGGTATAGGGCACCCAGGCGGAATCGAAATGGATCGACGGGACGTCGAGCGTCTCCTTAAGCCAGGTGGTGTTATAGAGCAGACCATCGTAGGTGGAGTTGGTGATCACCGCATGCACGGGCCACTGCGCCCCGCCCGTGTCGCGCACTTTCTGCTGAATGCTGTCGCGGGTAAATTCGCGTCGGGGGATACCGCCGAGGATCCCCAACGCGTTGCGGGTCGGCTTCAGCCACAGGGGAACCACATCGCTCATCATCAGCAGGTGGGCCAGTGATTTGTGACAGTTACGGTCAATCAGCAGCGTGCTGCCGGCGGGCGCCGAGTACATACCAACAATTTTGTTGGACGTCGAGGTGCCATTGGTCACCATGTAGCTCTGTTCAGCGCCAAAGGCGCGGGCAATATACTCCTCCGCCTCCAGATGCGGGCCGGTATGATCCAGCAGGGAGCCCAGCTCGGTGACCGAAATCGAGACATCCGCCTTCAGCGTATTTCCGCCAAAGAAATCATAGAACAGGCAGCCCACCGGGCTTTTCTGATAGGCGCTACCGCCCATATGGCCCGGTGTACAAAAGGTATACTTCCCCTCCTGCACATAGTTAAACAGCGCGCGGGTAAACGGCGGGGTGATATTGTCCAGGTACTCGCGGGTATACTGCCCAATGCGGGTGGCGATCTCTTCGGAGAGTCCCAGCGCATATTCGAAGAACCACAGCGTCATACGCAGATCCTGACTGCTGACGTCCATCGTCGAGTGGGCATTAATAAAGGCGTACAGGGGCAGATATTCATTGAGCTGATTGATATCGCTGCACAGATCGACGCTGTATTCATCCCAGTCGAAGATCACCCCGCAGATGCGCGGGTTGTGCTCAATAAACTGCAGCAGGTCGGCGCTGTTTTGCGGCCAGATGGTCTGGAAGCCCTGGCGCTGCAGCGCCGCTTCCAGTTCTTTGATCGGCTCGTCTTTGTGGTAGACGCCGTGAGGCCCCATGATGGCGATAATATTCACGCTTTCCTCCTGGTATTCACCTAAGTCAAGCATCATAGCAATCCCCTGGGCGCATCGCACACAAAAAAAGGGCCGGAAAATCCGGCCCTTAGTGTTTTTCGCTAGCGGAAAACTTAGGCGTAACCGTAGCTCATCAGACGCTGATAGCGGCGGTTCAGCAGCTCTTCTTCGCTGAGCAGATCGAGATCGGCCAGGTCTGCCAGCAGCTGCGCTTTCAGGCTCGCTGCCATTGCTTCCGGGTTGCGGTGCGCGCCGCCCAACGGTTCCTGAACGATAGAATCAATCAGCTTCAGCTCTTTCAGACGCGGTGCGACGATACCCATCGCTTCCGCGGCCAGCGGTGCTTTATCCGCGCTTTTCCACAGAATGGACGCGCAGCCTTCCGGCGAAATCACCGAATAGGTGCTGTACTGCAGCATATTGACCTTGTCGCCCACGCCAATCGCCAGCGCGCCGCCGGAGCCGCCTTCGCCGATCACGGTGCAGATAACCGGCACGCTCAGACGCGACATCTCACGCAGGTTGCGGGCAATCGCTTCCGACTGGCCGCGCTCTTCCGCGCCGACGCCCGGGTAGGCGCCAGGGGTGTCGATGAAGGTGATGATCGGCATTTTAAACCGCTCGGCCATTTCCATCAGGCGCAGCGCTTTGCGGTAGCCTTCCGGGGCCGGCATACCAAAGTTGCGACGGATCTTCTCTTTGGTTTCGCGACCTTTCTGGTGGCCGATGATCATCACCGGACGACCATCAAGACGCGCGATACCGCCGACAATCGCTTTATCGTCAGCGTAGGCGCGGTCACCGGCCAGTTCGTCAAATTCGTCGAACGCCAGGCGGACATAATCCAGGGTATAAGGACGGCGCGGGTGGCGCGCCAGTTGCGCAACCTGCCATGCACCGAGATCGGCGAAGATTTTGCGCGTCAGCTCTACGCTTTTCTCGCGCAGACGATGCACTTCTTCGTCGATGTTAATATCCAGTTTCTCATCCTGACGGCTTACCGCAGTCAGGGAATCGATTTTCGCTTCCAGCTCTGCAATCGGCTGTTCAAAATCTAGGAAATTCAGACTCATAGTATTCCTGTATTAGTCAAACTCCAGTTCCACCTGCTCCGAGCCGATAAGGCCACGCAGATCGTTAAGTAAACGATCGCTCGGAGAGACGCGCCATGTTGCGCCGAAACGCAACCGCGCGCGTGCATCCGCCCTCTGATAGTAGAGGTGCACTGGAATGGTTCCCGAACGGTGGGGTTCCAGAGACTGACGGAGTCGGTTTAAAAGCTGGTCATCAATTTGCCTGTCCGTCAGCGAGATAGCAAGCCCGCGAGCATATTTTTCCCGGGCTTCGTCAATGTCCATGACTTCGCGGGCGGTCATTTTAAGCCCCCCGCTAAAGTCATCAAAGCTGACCTGTCCGCTGACGATAAGTATGCGGTCTTTTTCCAGCAACTGCTGATATTTATCCAGCGCGTCGGTGAACAACATCACCTCCAGACGCCCGGAACGGTCATCCAGGGTACAGATGCCGATACGATTGCCGCGCTTGGTGACCATTACCCGCGCCGCAATCACCAGCCCCGCCGCCGTGGTCACTTTACCACGATCGGTCGGATGCATGTCTTTGAGCCGCACGCCGCCGACGTAGCGCTCAATCTCTTTCAGGTACTGGTTAATCGGGTGCCCGGTCAGGTATAGCCCCAGGGTTTCCCTTTCACCATCCAGCACCACCTGCTCAGGCCATGGCTGACAGCTGGCGTAGGACTGTTCTATTTGTTCAGGCTCTTCCGCCAGTACGCCGAACATATCGGCCTGGCCAATAGCCTCCGCTTTCGCGTGCTGGTCGGCGGCTTTCAACGCATCGCCCAGCGAGTTCATCAGCGCCGCGCGATGCGGACCGAGACGATCGAACGCCCCGGACATAATCAGTTTTTCCAGCACCCGGCGGTTGAGCTTTTTAATATCGGTCCGCGCGCAGAGGTCGAACAGCTCGCGGAAATAACCGCCATTGTTGCGCGCCTCAATGATCGCTTCGATCGGCCCTTCGCCAACGCCTTTGATGGCGCCGATGCCGTAGACAATCTCGCCGTCGTCGTTAACGTGGAAATGGTACAGGCCGGAGTTAATATCCGGGGGCAAAATTTTCAGCCCCATGCGCCAGCACTCGTCCACCAGGCCAACGACCTTCTCGGTGTTGTCCATATCGGCGGTCATTACCGCCGCCATAAACTCAGCCGGATAGTGCGCCTTAAGCCACAGCGTCTGGTAGGAGACCAGCGCGTAGGCGGCGGAGTGCGACTTGTTAAATCCGTAACCGGCGAATTTCTCCACCAGGTCGAAGATTTTCATCGCCAGTTCGCCGTCAACGCCGTTTTTCTTCGCCCCATCTTCAAAGATAGAACGCTGCTTGGCCATCTCCTCCGGTTTTTTCTTACCCATCGCACGGCGCAGCATATCCGCGCCGCCGAGGGTATAACCGGAGAGCACCTGGGCAATCTGCATGACCTGTTCCTGATACAGGATAATGCCGTAGGTCGGCTCCAGCACCGGTTTCAGGCTCTCATGCTGCCACTGCACGTCCGGGTAGGAAATCTCTTCGCGGCCGTGCTTACGGTCGATAAAGTTATCTACCATCCCCGACTGCAGCGGACCCGGGCGGAACAGGGCCACCAGCGCGATCATATCTTCGAAGCAGTCAGGCTGCAGACGCTTAATCAGATCTTTCATGCCGCGCGATTCAAGCTGGAAGACCGCGGTGGTTTCCGAGCGCTGCAGCATGTCGAAGCTTTTCTTGTCATCCAACGGGATAGCGGCGATATCCAACGGCCCTTCGCCGTTTTTCGCCCGCCGCTTGTTGATCATCTCCAGCGCCCAGTTAATGATAGTGAGCGTACGCAGACCGAGGAAGTCGAATTTTACCAGCCCGGCGTATTCCACGTCGTTTTTGTCAAACTGGGTAACCGGATGCAGCCCCTGCTCATCGCAATACAGCGGCGCAAAGTCGGTAATTTTAGTGGGAGCGATAACCACCCCACCGGCGTGTTTACCGGCGTTTCGCGTCACCCCTTCCAGCTTACGCGCCATGTCGATCAGCGCTTTAACTTCTTCGTCCGCCTCATAGATTTCCGGCAGCTGCGGTTCGGCTTCAAACGCTTTCGCCAGCGTCATACCCGGATCGGGCGGCACCAGCTTGGAGATACGGTCGACAAAGCCGTACGGGTGACCCAGCACGCGGCCCACATCGCGGATGACCGCTTTCGCCGCCATGGTACCGAAGGTGATGATCTGCGATACCGCATCGCGGCCGTACATGTCCGCCACGTGCTCAATAACCTGGTCGCGTTTCTCCATGCAGAAATCGACGTCGAAGTCGGGCATCGAGACACGTTCCGGGTTAAGGAAACGTTCGAACAGCAGGTCGAATTCCAGCGGATCAAGATCGGTGATCTTCAGCGCGTAGGCCACCAGCGAGCCGGCGCCGGAACCGCGGCCCGGGCCAACCGGCACGCCGTTATCCTTCGACCACTGGATAAACTCCATAACGATCAGGAAGTAGCCCGGGAACCCCATCTGGTTGATCACCTGCAGTTCAATATCAAGACGCTGGTCATACTCCGGGCGCTTTTCAGCACGGACGGCAGGATCCGGGAAGAGAAATTCCAGCCGCTCTTCCAGACCCTCTTTCGATTTCATGACCAGGAAATCTTCCGTGGTCATATCGCCGGTCGGGAACTGCGGCAGGAAATATTCGCCAAGCCGCACGGTGACGTTGCAGCGTTTGGCGATCTCGACGCTGTTCTCCAGCGCTTCCGGGATATCGGCGAACAGCTCGCACATCTCCTCCTCACTGCGCATATATTGCTGCGGCGAGTAGTTGCGCGGCCGTTTCGGGTCGTCGAGCGTAAAGCCGTCGTGGATCGCGACGCGGATTTCATGGGCGTCGAAATCGCTGGTGTCGAGGAAGCGGACATCGTTGGTCGCCACCACCGGCAGGCCGCGTGCTTCCGCCAGCGCCACGGCGGCGTGGAGATAGGCCTCTTCATCCTGACGACCGGTCCGGATCAGCTCAAGAAAATAACGGTCCGGGAAATGCTCTTCATAGAACGCGACGCACTGTTCCACTAACGGCATATTGCCGCGGATCAGGCTAACGCCGACGTCGCCTTTACGGCCGCCGGAAAGCAGAATCAGCCCTTCCTGGTGTTCCACCAGCCAGTCGCGGTCAATCCACGGCCCCAGCGCGCCGTAGCCGCGCTGATAGGCGCGGGAAATGAGCAGCGTCAGGTTCTGGTAACCGGTGTTGTTCGCCGCCAGCACGGTCAGCTCGGTAAACTCATCGCCGAGCAGGTCGCACTGCACGTGAAAATCGGCGCCGACAATCGGCTTAATACCCGCGCCGTGTCCCGTCCCGTAGAACTTCACCAGCCCGCACAGGTTGGTGAAATCGGTGATCGCCAGCGCCGGCATGCCAAGCGAGGCCGCCTTCTTGACCAGCGGCCCGGTCTTTGCCAGCCCATCGATCATGGAATAGTCGCTGTGCACCCGCAGGTGTACGAAACGTGGTTCAGCCATCTTTAGATCCCGGTGACTTAGTTGGACGCCAGGCCCAGGGCACGCTTCACCGGGCCAAAACTGCGCCGGTGATGCTCTGTTGCGCCGTGTTCCTGCAGCTTCTGCAGGTGAACAGCGGTGGGATAGCCTTTATGCTGGGCAAATCCGTAGTGGGGAAATGCGAGGTCCAGCGTGGCCATTTCGGCGTCACGAGTGACTTTTGCCAGAATAGACGCTGCGCTGATTTCTGCCACCCGGCTGTCGCCTTTCACCACCGCCAGAGAGGGCATCGGCAGCGACGGACAGCGGTTGCCATCGATCAGGACAAACTCAGGAACAATGCTCAGGCCGGCGACGGCGCGCTGCATCGCCAACATAGTGGCATGCAGAATATTCAGCTCGTCGATTTCGTGCGGCTCGGCACGCCCCAGGCTCCAGCACAGCGCTTTCTCTTTAATCTCATCGCACAGCGCCAGGCGACGCTTTTCGCTGAGTTTTTTGGAATCATTCAAACCCACAATCGGCTTCGCCGGATCGAGGATCACCGCCGCGGTCACGACCGCGCCAACCAGCGGCCCGCGGCCAACTTCATCAACGCCGGCAACCAGATGGGTATGCGGATAGACGAACTCCATCATTGTTTTGCTAACTCCAGTACGGCGTCCGCGGCCTGCTCATCGGCGTTGCAGCGGATCTGCTGATGCAGCGCGCGGAACGTCTCATGCATCTCGTGGCTGGTTTTGCCATCGGCCAGCAGCGGCTGCAGGGCGGCGGCCAGCGCCTGCGGCTCGCACTCATCCTGCAGTAGCTCTTTGACCAGCTCGCGACCGGCCAGCAGATTCGGCAAGGAGACGTAGTCGGTTTTCACCAGACGCTTTGCCAGCCAGAAGGTGAACGGCTTCATGCGGTAGCCAACCACCATCGGGCACTTCGCCAGCATGCACTCCAGCGCCGCCGTCCCGGAGGCCAGCAGCGCGGCGTCGCTGGCGATCATCGCATCGCGCGCCTGACCGTCCAGCATATGCACGATCATATCCGGCGCCGTCTCAGCTTTGATTCGCTCAAACTGCTCCCGCCGTTTGGCATTGACCAGCGGCACCACCACCTGCAAATCGGGATAGGTGCCGCGTAACAACTGCGCGGTTTTCAGAAAGTCCGCGCTGAGCATTTCGACTTCCGCGCCGCGGCTGCCGGGCAGCAACGCCAGACAGCGCACATTGTGCGGGATCCCTAACCGGTCGCGCGCAGCGCCTTTGTCAGGATCCAGCGGCATCGCATCCGCCATGGTATGGCCGATAAAGCGGCAAGGGACGTTAAATTTGTCATAAAACGCTTTTTCGAAAGGCAGAAAAGCCAGCACCAGGTCGGTCGCTCTGCCGATTTTGAAAACGCGTTTTTGTCGCCAGGCCCAGACCGACGGGCTGACGTAGTGAATCGTTTTGATGCCCTGCTTTTTCAGATTCCCTTCGAGGGTAATATTGAAGTCAGGGGCGTCGATGCCGACGAAGACATCGGGGCGCAGCTCGCCAAAGCGGCGGGTAAGATCGGCGCGAATATGCAGGAGACGGCGTAAGCGACCGAGCACCTCAACAATGCCCATCACCGCCAGCTCTTCCATTTCGTACCAGGCTTCGCACCCTTCCGCCTGCATCAGCGGCCCCGCCACGCCGACAAAGCGCGCGTCAGGGATGCGCGCTTTGAGAGCCCGGATGAGGCCTGCACCAAGAATATCGCCGGAGGTTTCTCCGGCGACCAGGGCAATCGTCAGGGGACGCGGTTCAGCCATTAACGAATCAAGCCGCGAGTGGAACGGGCAAAGAAATCAACAAACGGCTGAACTTCAGGATGCTGAGTCGCCAGTTCGGCGATTTCCGGTTTGGCTTCGTCCAGCGTTTTGCCGCTGCGGTACAGCAGTTTATACGCGTTACGAATCGCGGTAATCGCCTCACGGCTAAAGCCGCGGCGTTTCAGCCCTTCGATGTTGACGCCAAACGGCGTCGCGTGGTTACCCTGGGCAATCACGAACGGCGGAACATCCTGCGCCACGCCGGAGCATCCGCCTACCATGACGTGTGCGCCGATGATGCAGAACTGGTGTACTGCGGTCATGCCGCCGATGATGACGAAATCATCCAGAGATACGTGACCGGCCAAGGTTGCGTTATTGGCCAGAATGCAGCGATCGCCAAGCGTACAATCGTGCGCCACATGGGCGTTGATCATCAGCAGGTTATCGTTGCCCACCTTTGTTAATCCACCGCCCTGTACTGTGCCGCGATGAATGGTGACGCTTTCGCGGATGCGGTTGCGATCGCCAATTTCCACCCGGGTCGGTTCGCCAGCATATTTCAGATCCTGGTTAACTTCGCCGATGGAAGCGAACTGATAGATCTCATTGTCACGGCCGATTTTGGTATGGCCGTTAACGACGACATGAGACTTCAGTACGGTGCCTTCGCCAATTTCGACGTTAGCGCCAACAATACAAAACGGACCAATGTGAACGTTAGCACCAATGACGGCGCCTTCTTCTACAATGGCGGTAGGATGAACAAAAGCGGTTTTATCAATCACGTATCAGGCCTCCCGGCTACGCGCACACATCATCGTCGCTTCGCAAACCACTTTACCGTCAACCAGCGCGACGCCTTTGAAACGGGTCAGGCCGCGGCGGGTTTTCTCGAAAGTGACTTCCATAATCATCTGATCGCCTGGTACTACCGGACGTTTGAAGCGCGCTTCGTCGATGCCTGCGAAATAATACAGCTCGCCTGGCTCCAGTTTTCCGACGCTTTTAAATGCCAGAATCCCGGTGGCCTGCGCCATCGCTTCCAGAATCAGCACGCCAGGCAAAATCGGCTTACCAGGGAAGTGCCCCTGGAAAAACGGCTCGTTTACAGAAACATTTTTTACTGCGCGCAGAAAACGACCTTCTTCAAAATCCAGCACGCGGTCTACCAGCAGGAACGGGTAACGGTGAGGCAGAAGTTCCAGAATCTCTTCAATGTGCAGAGTATGAGTGTCAGTAGTCAAAATACTCTTCCTGTCTAAATGTACTAAAAGGCAATAATAACACGGCCTGCGGCAATCTTTTAGCGAATGCAACAGGCCGGAAATGTCATGTGACCAAATGATGAATTAGTCTTGTTGATTAACCTTGCGCTCAATCGCTTTCAGGCGCTTGCTCATCTCGTCAATATTCATCACCAGCGCCGCAGTTTTACGCCACGCCTTGTTCGGCTGCAGCGGAATACCGGAGGAGTATACGCCAGGTTCAGAGATAGGACGCATCACCATCCCCATCCCCGTGACGGTGACTTTATCGCAGATTTCCATATGGCCGTTAATCACGCTGGCGCCGCCAATCATGCAGTAGCGGCCAATTTTCAGGCTGCCCGCCATGATAACGCCGCCGGCAACCGCGGTATTGTCGCCAATCACCACGTTATGCGCAATCTGACACTGGTTATCAATGATAACGCCGTTACCGATAAGGGTATCGTCCAGCGCGCCGCGATCGATGGTGGTGCAGGCGCCAATCTCCACGCGATCGCCAATAATGACGCGACCCAGTTGCGGGATCTTGACCCAGTTACCGCGATCGTTAGCATAACCGAAGCCATCCGCGCCGATCACCGTGCTGGACTGGATCAGGCAATTCTCGCCGATCTCAATCTCATGGTAAATGGTCACATTGGCCCACAAACGCGAGCCGGCACCGATTTTCGTATTTTTCCCAACGAAGCAGCCTGCGCCGATCACCACGTTATCGCCCAGTACAACACCGGATTCGATAACCGCGTTAGCGCCGATCGCCACGTTGTTACCCAGCTTCGCCGACGGATCGATGACCGCGCTCGGCGCGATATCCTGTGCCGGCTGCGGCGTGGTATCAAGAATTTGAGCCATGCGCGCGTAGGTCAGGTAGGGATTACGCACTACCAGCGCGGCGCTATGGGCAAAAGGCAAATCATCCTGCGTCATGACAACGGCAGAAGCCTGACAAGCGGCCAGGTGTTCACGGTACTTAGGGTTGACCATGAAAGTGATTTGGCCCGTTTTCGCGCTCTGCATGGACGCAACGCCGGTGATGACGATATCGCCATCACCGTGTAATTCTGCATCCAACTGCTGCGCGAGATCAGCCAGTCGAATTGAAGGCATTACTTATTTAACCTGTTTCAGCACATCAGCGGTGATGTCTTTTACATCGCTGCTGTTGTATGCAACGGCATTTGCGTCAACCACCAGATCGATGCTCTGATCTTTCGCTACGCTCTGTACAGCAGTCTGGATGCGGGTAACCAGTTTGCCACGCTCTTCGTTGGAACGACGTGCGCGATCCTGTTCAAACGCCTGCGCTTTCTGGGAGAAGGTCTGGCGCTGAGCCATCACGTCTTTTTCCAGTTTGGTACGATCGGCGCCCGGCTTCATGGACTGCAGACGCTGCATTTTAGACTGCAGGTCGCCTTCCATACGCTGCAGTTCGCTAGCGCGGCCTTTGAACTCGTTTTCCAGCGTGTTGGAAACGCCAGTTTTCTGGGCAACCTGTTGGAACAGGCTGTTCATGTTCACCAGGGCAATTTTATCTGCCGCCTGAGCGGAAGTTACCATTGCCAAACCCAGACCTGCAGCTAATAACCACTTTTTCACAATAAACTCCTTACCATCCCATGAGTACCCAGGGGTACCGTTATTTGCGTGGCGAGGCGATAACCGCGTTATCGCCTACAGTCAGCGCTATACTGCACTTGCATTCCGTTGCCGCCAACAATTACCAGGTTTTACCAATGTTAAACTGGAACTGTTCGGCTTTGTCTCCATCGTACTTTTTGAACGGTTGGGCGTAGGAGAAGACCAACGGCCCCAACGGCGACATCCACTGCACGGCAATACCCGCAGACATACGGATGTTGCTCGGATCACTGTAATCCGGGTAACCGCCATAGGCGTTCGAATCCCAGTGAGTATCCCATACGGTACCCATATCCCAGAAGACGGAAGTACGGACCGAGTTCGCATATTTGTCACTAATAAACGGCGTCGGGGTAATCAGCTCCAGGCTGGCCACCGCCATCGCGTTACCGCCCACCGCATCATCGGATTTACACGGCGCGGATTCGGTGCTCTTACAGTCATTGGTATAACCGCTATCGCCATCATGACGGCTGCTCGACGGGAAGTACACCGCCTTCGGACCAATGGTGTTCGACTGGAAGCCACGCACGGTGCTGGAACCACCGGCATAGAAGTTCTCATAGAACGGCATCTCTTTGCCGCCGATACCATCGCCATAGCCAAAGCGGGTACGACCCAGCACTACCCACTGGTGATCGTTGTCGATCGGCACATAGGTGGCGGTATCCAGCGTCGCTTTGTAGTATTCGTTGTCTGAGCCCGGAATGGTCACCTTACCGTTCAGGTTGACGCGCGAACCTTCCGTTGGGAAGAAGCCGCGGTCAAGCTTGTTGTAGGTCCAGCCGTAGTTGAAGGTGAAGTCATTCGCACTGAACGAGTTCCGGTCGTTGGTGTTGTCCGGATACTGGCCCATCGAGTTCAGGTAACGCCACATCGCCACCTGCGGCTGCATATTGGACAGGGAGTTATGAACATAACCGACCCCGGCGCGCAGCGTGTTGTATTCGTTGACCGGGAAGCCCAGCGTGACGTCTGTACCATAGCTTTTGTTGGTATAGTCAGACAGATCCGCATCGTTCGCATCGAAGTCATTATAGAAGATACGGCCGCCGAGGCTCACACCGTCAACGGTGAAGTACGGGTTGGTCACCGACAGTTCGGTATAGGTCTGGTAATCGTTTTTGGTGCCGTTGATCCCGACCGCATAACCGGTACCTAACCAGTTATCTTGCTGGACGCCCGCCTGGAAGCTGACGCCGCTTTCGGTACCGTAGCCGATACCGAAGTTGAAGCTACCGGTGTTACGCTCTTTCACCTTGTAGACAACGTCGACCTGGTCCGGGCTGCCCGGCACGCGTTGGGTATCGGTATCCACCGTTTCGAAGAAGCCTAAACGGTTGAGGCGGTCTTTACCCTGATCGACGAGATCGCTCCCCAGCCATGCGCCTTCCATCTGGCGCATTTCGCGGCGCAGGACGGCATCTTTGGAGGTGTCGTTACCTTCGAAGCGAATTTTACGCACGTAATAGCGGTTACCCGCATCGACGTTGACGTGCAGTTTGACGGTCTTATCGCTGTCGTTGATTTCCGGCTGCGACTGAACGCGCGGGTAGGCGTAACCATAACGACCCAACAGTTTCTTGATGTCGTTTTCCATCTTGGTTACTTTCGCGCCGTTGTACAGTTCGCCCGGCTCGACTTTGGTCAGCGCTTCGATTTCGGCCGAATGGCCCGCGAGATCGCCCGTTACCTGCACCCCGGAAAGCTTGTACTGATCGCCTTCGGTGATGTTGACGGTAATGTAGATCCCTTTCTTGTCCGGCGTCAGGCTAACCTGAGTAGAATCGATGTTGAAACGGGCATAGCCGCGATCCAGATAGTAGCTGCGCAGGGTTTCAAGGTCGCCCGCCAGCTTCTGCTTCTGGTATTTACGGTCGCCGACCACGTTCCACCACGGTACCTCATCGCGCAGCTGGAAGTGGGAGATCAGTTCATCGGTCGAAAACGCATGGTTGCCGACGATATTGATCTGCTGAATTTTTGCGGAGACGCCTTCCTGGAAGACCAGCTTCAGATCGACACGGTTACGCGGCAGCGGCGTCACAACCGCTTTGACGCTGGCGCTGTATTTACCGACGCTGTAGTAGAAATCCTCCAGACCCTTCTCGATATCCGCGATGGTCGTGCGGTCAAGCGACTCGCCCACCCGAACACCAGAGGCCTCGAGGTTCTGCTTGAGCATGTCATCTTTCACCGACTTATTGCCGGAGAAGGTGATGCTGGCGATCGTCGGACGCTCTTTCACCTGCACCAGCAGGGTATCACCATCGCGCAGGACGCGGACGTCCTCAAAGTTGCCAGTGGCAAACAGCGCGCGAATAGTGTTACTGATATCATCGTCGGTCACCGTATCGCCAGGACGCACTGGCATACTGAGGAGGGCCGCACCAACAGCGACACGCTGCAAGCCTTCGAAATGAATGTCCTTCACCACGAACCCTTCAGCACCGTATACAGTCGCGCTGCTAAACAGCAGCGACGCTATGAGCAACTTTTTCATCGCCATCGTTATTATGCGTTCTTCCTAACAAACTCTCTTATAACCGAGAGAAATCATTGAAAAGTGCAAGCCCCATTAACAGCACCAGCAGTATTGAGCCAATGCGATAACTAAAGTCTTGAACTCGCTCGGATACCGGCCCGCCCTTCAGCTTTTCGATCGCTAAAAACAGCAGATGTCCCCCATCCAGTACGGGCAGTGGGAACAGGTTGATGATTCCGAGGTTCACGCTAATCAGCGCAAGGAACATCAGATAATAAATCAACCCAAACTCCGCTGACATTCCAGCCCCCTGAGCGATAGAGATCGGCCCACTGAGGTTGTTCAGTTTGACATCACCGGTTATCAATTTACCCAGCATCCTGACCGTCAGTGACATCAGCTGCCAGGTTTTATCCGTGGCTTCAGCGATGGCGGCAAACGGTCCGTACTGACGTACTGTCTTGTATTCCTCAGGTAGCGGGATGACCTTTGGCACCACCCCTGCGAACCCTTCTGCCTTACCTTTTACCGTTTTCGCATCCGGCGTCAGGGTTAACGGCAGCGCACTCCCCTGCCGTTCAATCTCCAGCGCCAGCGCTTTGCCCGGATTATCTCGCACCAGATTAACAAACGTCATCCACTGCGTTAACGGTTGACCATCGACTTTAACGATCCGGTCGCCCGCTTGCAAACCCGCTTTCTGAGCTGCCGAGCCCGTCTGGACCTCCGCCAGCACCGTATCAATCTGCGCGCTGCGCGGCTGGATCCCCAGCGAGGTCACGGGATCTTGCTTGTCTGGCTCAAACGCCCAGTGCCGCAGATCGACGATTTTATCCTGGCGCTGATTGGTCCCGAAAGGGGCGACGGTAAGTATTGTTTGCGGGTTGCCGATTTTGGCGACCAGCTGCATACGCACCGCATCCCAATCAGGCGTTTCGATACCATCTATCGCTTTAAGTTCCGTTCCTTTTGCAATTTGTGCTTGCGCGGCAACCGAATTGGGCGTTATTTCACCCACCACCGGTCGCACGCCAGGAACGCCGATAATAAAGACCAGCCAGTAAGCAAAGATAGCGAAAATGAAGTTAGCGATGGGGCCGGCGGCAATCACCGCCGCACGCTGGCCGACGGTTTTATTGTTGAAGGCGTAGTGGCGCATCTCCGGCGCCACCGCCTCGACGCGCTCGTCCAGCATCTTGACGTAGCCGCCCAGCGGGATCAGGGCAATCACGAACTCCGTGCCCTGCTTATCCATCCGCCGCCACAGCGCTTTGCCAAAGCCGATAGAAAAACGCTCAACCCGGATGCCGCAGCGGCGCGCCACCCAAAAATGGCCAAACTCATGCACCGTAATCAGTACGCCAAGCGCAATGATAAAAGCTGCCAGATTCCAGAGCACGCTCAGCATATAACCTTCCGTCAAATCGTCCTGAAGACCAACAGTAGCAGACAGGCGAAGACCGGTACCGCCGCCGTCAGGCTGTCGATACGATCGAGAATACCGCCGTGTCCGGGAATCAAGTGCCCGCTATCCTTAATGCCGGCCTCGCGCTTAAACATACTTTCCGTCAGATCGCCCAGCACGGAAGCCAGGGCCGCCACCACGGAACAGACCAGCAGCACCGTCGGCGTGACGTCAAGATGCGCCCACACCCCGTAAGCCCAGGAGATCACGGCCGCCGTCAGCAAACCGCCAAAAAAACCCTGCCAGGTTTTTCCCGGTGAAACCTTCGGCGCCAGCTTATGCTTGCCGAACATTTTGCCAAACATGTAGGCGCCAGAGTCGGCTCCCCAGACCAGGATCATGACGTACAGCAGCCACACCGCACCGCTGTAGTGATTATCGGTATAGTGCCAGGCGCGCAGCGCCAGCATGCCCCAGAAAAACGGAACAATGGTCAATATGCCGAAGATAAGGCGCAGCACTTTGGAATGGCGCCAGAATGCCGCCGACGCCGGGTACGATAACACCAGCAACAGCGCGACGATCCACCAGGCGAATGAGGCCCATAGTGAACCTTCCACCATCGGTTGATGAACGTCATAATGGTATTCAGGCAGCAGAAAAAGCATGGCAGCCAGCAGAAGGCCGCACAGCACCGCCAGCCAGACCCGCTGCGACGTTGAGGTGAAACCGCTCAGTTGCCCCCACTCCCACGCGGCGAGCATGCAGACCACGAGGGTCACGATAGCAAATCCCATCGGCGGCAATAAGAACAGCGCCGCAATGACGACGGGAATTAAGACGAAAGCAGATATCAGGCGATACTTCAGCAAAAGTGACCCCCATCAGGCATGACTGCCACCCGGCTCAGTGCCGCCGAAACGACGCTCTCGATTAACAAAGGCATGGAGTGCACCTTCAAAGTCCTGTTCAGCAAAATCGGGCCAAAGAACATCCGTAAAGTAAAGTTCGGCATAGGCAATTTGCCAAATCAAAAAGTTACTTATTCGGTGCTCTCCCCCGGTCCTAATAACTAAATCAACGGGAGCCAGTTCATGCATGCAGACCTGCTGACTCAGCATTTCTTCCGTGATCTCTTCAGGCAGCAGCGTCCCGTCCTGTACTTGTTTCGCCAGCAGACGAACGCCCTGGGTAATATCCCAGCGACCGCCGTAATTTGCCGCAATGTTCAGCGTTAAGCCGGTATTGTTTGCGGTCAACGCTTCCGCTTTGCGGATGCGTTCCTGCAGGCGTGCATTGAAGCGCGTGGTGTCGCCAATGACCCGCAAACGCACATTGTGTCGGTGCAGACTTTTGACTTCGCTATCCAGCGCCCAGACGAACAGTTCCATCAGCGCGCTGACTTCCTGGGCTGGACGGTTCCAGTTTTCGCTGCTGAACGCGTATAACGTTAACGCCTCAATTCCATTATTCGCCGCGAAGGAGACCGCGCGACGCACGGATTTCGCACCGGCCTTGTGCCCGAAAGCGCGAATTTTACCTTGCCGTTTCGCCCAACGGCCGTTGCCATCCATAATAATGGCGACATGACGGCAGCCATGAGTTGGCGATATTTCGCTGACAGTTTGATTAGCAGACAACATCACGCGTTTTAAGTCCATAATAAGGATTAACTAGCCACCAAACAGAGGCCACCGGGCCGCGCTGGATACGCATTTTTATCCGATGCCGGGGCTGCAGCCAATCGCAGAGAACAACCAAAAGCTTTACGCAAAAAAGCCGTGTTTTGCCACGGCCACCGTAATCTTTAACAACAAAATGCAACGATCGGGTGGCGCAGACTATATCACCGAAGCCTTTCGCCCACAAATACCACCGCGTTACGCCTGCGCGCCCAAACGATTAAGCTGCTGGTGAGCTACCGCACGAGCGTCAGCGTCGATAACCAGAACATCATCAATGCTTTGCGGCTCCTGCAGGTTCATCTTATCCAGCACCGCCAGATTCACCGCCGCAATATCGGTAAAGCGGATATCGCCATGCAGAAACGCGGCAACCGACTCTTCATTGGCCGCATTCAGCGCCGTGGTGGCCGCCTGGCCGACGTCAAACGCGTCCATCGCCAGCTTCAGGCAGGGATAGCGGGCGTAGTCCGGCGCGGAGAAGCTCAGGTTGCTCAGCTGGCAGAAGTCCAGTGGTTTGACCCCGGAGCTCAGGCGCTGTGGCCAGCCCATGGTATGAGCAATCGGCGTGCGCATATCCGGCTCCCCAAGCTGGGCCAGCACGCTGCCGTCCTGATAGCGAACCATCGAGTGGATCACCGACTGCGGGTGGATCAGCACTTCCATCTGCTGCGCCGAAGCATTGAACAGCCAGCGCGCTTCAATATATTCCAGACCTTTGTTCATCATCGTGGCTGAATCGACGGAGATCTTACGTCCCATCGACCAGTTGGGATGGCGGCAGGCCTGATCCGGGGTCATCGCCGATAGTTCAGCCACGTCCGTCTCGCGGAAAGGCCCCCCGGAACCGGTTAACAGAATGGACGAGACGCCATTCCGGGTGAGGTCAGCGTATCCCAGATGCTGTTGAATTGTCTCCGGCATACTCTGAAAAATCGCGTTATGTTCGCTATCGACCGGCAGCAATCGCGCCCCCGACCGCTGAACGGCCTCCATGAACAAGCGACCGCAGGTCACCAGCGATTCTTTATTCGCCAACAACACGGTTTTCCCGGCGCGGATCGCCGCCAGCGTCGGTACCAGCCCCGCCGCGCCGACGATTGCCGCCATCACCTGATCGACCTCATCCAGCGCCGCGACCTCAGCCGCCGCCTGCTGGCCGCTCAGCACCTCGGTACGGCAGCCATGCTCATGCAGACGGGTGCGCAACCGCTCAGCGCTTTGCGCATCATCCATCACGGCGTAACGCGGAGTAAATTCCAGGCATTGTTCAACCATGCGGTCAACGTTTTTCCCCGCGACCAGCGCGGCGACGGAAAAGCAACCAGGGTTATGGCGTACCACGTCCAGCGTGCTACAGCCAATGGAGCCGGTCGAACCGAGAACGGTTAATTGCTTCATGAGACGTCCAGAAGAAAGGAAACAGAATAAAAAGCAAAACGCCGCCAGCAAGCCCCTACGCGACAACTATCGGGGGTAAGGCGGCGGCATCAGGCCTTCAACTTAGCGCTAAAGGCTACAAGGCCAGCCGGCTCAACGCAATCCCGAGAATTGAGCGTACAGTCTTCTGTACGGCGTTTCAGATTTTACTCAGGCCAGGAAGTGTCGGCCCGAGCAACAGCAGAGCATCAGAACTGCATCAGTTCCGCTTCTTTATCTGCCAGCGCCGCGTCAACTTTCTTGATGGCGGCGTCAGTCATTTTCTGCACGTCGTCCTGAGAACGGCGATCGTCATCTTCGCTGATCTCTTTCTCTTTCAGCAGCGCTTTAACTTTGTCGTTCGCGTCACGGCGAACGTTACGCACGGCGACACGCGCCTGCTCAGCTTCGCCACGGACGATCTTGGTCAGATCTTTACGACGCTCTTCGGTCAGCGGCGGCAGCGGAACACGAATATCGCTGCCGGCGGAGCTTGGGTTCAGACCGAGGTCAGACGCCATGATCGCTTTTTCAACGGCCGCAGACATAGAACGGTCAAAGACGTTGATTTTCAGGGTACGGGAGTCTTCGACGGTGACGCTGGCCAGCTGGCGCAGCGGAGTCGGCGTACCGTAGTATTCAACAACAATCCCGTCCAGCAGGCTCGGAGAAGCACGACCCGTGCGAATTTTGCTGATTTGGTTTTTGAATGCTTCGACGCATTTTTCCATGCGGATTTCAGCATCTTTTCTGATATCGCTAATCACGTTACGAATCCTTGAAAGCTTGTCTCAGTCAGACCAGACGGGACACCCGTCGGAAAATGAGCTAAGTATAGTCAGATTTAATGAAAATCACCGGGCAATATCCCCGCGAAAGTAAAGCGGAATATTACCCGGATTTGGCGCTGACGGGAATTATTCCGTGATCAATGTGCCTTCTTTTTCGCCCATGACCACGCGACGCAGGGCGCCGGGTTTGTTCATGTTGAAGACGCGAATCGGCAATTTGTGGTCACGCGCCAGGGTGAAGGCCGCCAGATCCATCACTTTCAGCTCTTTATCCAGCACTTCGCTGTAGGTCAGCTGATCGTACATGGTGGCAGAAGGATCTTTTGCCGGATCCGCGGTAAACACACCGTCAACCTTGGTCGCTTTCAGCACCACGTCGGCTTCAATTTCAATACCACGCAGGCAGGCTGCGGAATCGGTGGTAAAGAACGGGTTGCCGGTGCCTGCGGAGAGGATCACCACACGGTTGTTGCGCAGCAGGCTGATCGCCTCTGCCCAGCTGTAGTTGTCGCACACGCCGTTCAGCGGGATGGCGGACATCAGACGAGCGTTCACATAGGCGCGGTGGAGCGCATCACGCATTGCCAGGCCGTTCATGACCGTTGCCAGCATGCCCATGTGGTCGCCCACAACGCGGTTCATACCCGCTTTCGCCAGACCAGCACCACGGAACAGGTTACCACCACCAATTACTACGCCAACCTGAATACCCAGCTCGACCAGCTCTTTGATCTCCTGAGCCATGCGGTCAAGTATGCTTGCATCAATACCGAAGCCTTCTGAGCCCTGCAGCGCTTCGCCACTTAATTTCAGCAGAATACGTTTGTAGACGGGTTTTGCATTGGTAGCCATGTTTCTTTCCTGAGACTGTCAACGAATGAGATATGAGAATTCTGGCGACATTGTATGTCGCATTTCAGCGCGGTCACTATACGCAGTTGGCTGAATTTACAAAATGGGCGCAAAAAGAAGCCGCCCTCAGGCGGCTCCTTGTAAAAATTAAGACTGCTTGGACATCGCAGCAACTTCTGCTGCAAAGTCAGTCTCAACTTTCTCGATGCCTTCGCCCACTTCAAAGCGGATGAAGCCAGTCACGTCAGCGTTGTGCTCTTTCAGCAGCTGACCAACAGATTTGCTCGGCTCCATTACGAAAGGCTGACCCGTCAGAGAAACTTCGCCGGTGAATTTCTTCATGCGGCCTTCAACCATTTTCTCTGCGATTTCTTTCGGCTTACCGGACTGCATCGCGATGTCCAGCTGAACCTGGTACTCTTTCTCTACCACTTCAGCAGACACGTCTTCCGGCTTAACGAATTCCGGCTTGCTTGCAGCAACGTGCATTGCCAGCTGCTTAACCAGCTCTTCGTCAGCGCCTTTAGCGGCAACCAGAACACCGATGCGCGCACCGTGCTGGTAGCTACCCAGAACGTCGCCTTCCAGAACAGCGATACGACGGATGTTGATGTTCTCACCGATTTTAGCAACCAGCGCAACGCGTTCTTCTTCGAACTGCGCTTTCAGAACTTCAACGTCGGAGATTTTACCCGCAACAGCAGCGTCCAGTACTTTGTCAGCAAATGCCTGGAAACCACCATCTTTAGCAACGAAGTCAGTCTGGCAGTTAACTTCCAGAATGTAACCGTAGTTGCCTTCGATTTTGGTTTTGATCACGCCGTCAGCAGCCACGTTGCCTGCTTTCTTCGCCGCTTTGATCGCGCCGGATTTACGCATGTTTTCGATTGCCAGCTCGATGTCGCCATTCGCTTCAGTCAGCGCTTTTTTGCAATCCATCATGCCTGCGCCAGTACGTTCGCGCAGTTCTTTTACCAGGGAAGCGGTAATTTCAGCCATTCTAAAATCCTCGGGAGATGTGGATACTGCCCGGCCAACGGCCAAACAGCGTAAATTGAAAAAAGGGGCCTGTAATGGGCCCCTATTCATACACGGTACTAATAAGGGCTTAAACCTTATTATTCAGCTTCTACGAAGCTTTCTTCCGCCTGAGAAGCCAGGTCCTGAGAGCGACCTTCACGAACGGTAGCAGCAACAGCGCCCAGGTACAGGCTTACTGCGCGGATTGCATCGTCGTTACCCGGGATAACGAAGTCTACGCCGTCCGGATCAGAGTTGGTATCAACGATAGCAAATACCGGGATACCCAGGTTGTTTGCTTCTTTGATAGCGATGTGCTCGTGGTCAGCGTCGATAACGAACAGTGCGTCCGGCAGGCCGCCCATGTCTTTGATACCGCCCAGGCTGTTTTCCAGCTTGTCCAGCTCACGAGTGCGCATCAGCGCTTCTTTCTTGGTCAGCTTGTCGAAAGTACCGTCCTGGGACTGAGTTTCCAGGTCTTTCAGACGTTTGATGGACTGACGAACGGTTTTCCAGTTAGTCAGCATACCGCCCAGCCAGCGATGGTTCACGAAGAACTGGTCGCAGCTGTTAGCAGCTTCTTTTACCGCTTCGCTTGCAGCGCGCTTAGTACCCACGAACAGGATCTTGCCTTTACGGGCAGAGATTTTGTTCAGCTCAGCCAGAGCTTCGTTGAACATCGGTACCGTTTTCTCAAGGTTGATGATGTGAACTTTGTTACGCGCGCCGAAGATGAAAGGCTTCATTTTCGGGTTCCAGTAACGGGTCTGGTGACCAAAGTGAACACCAGCCTTGAGCATGTCGCGCATGGAAACAGTTGCCATGTTTAAAACCTCTATAGATTAAATTGGGGTTATGCCTCCACGTATCCCATATTACCGACCCCAAAGGGCACCCCGGAATATGTGCCGATACGTGTGTGTTATTTACACAATATGAGTATGTCGCTTACGTCCCATCCTTGTGTATCTGAGATGGAACGGAAGTCCGGCGCGCTTTATACCACAAAATCCGCCCAGACACCAACTCTTGTTGACGTCACGTGCTGTTAATGATTCTCAATTTGGCACCAGCCTGCCCGGACTGTTACCATTGGCAGGACTTACTCTATTATTGTCGAAAATATCGACACTGCTGGACATACTCCATGGCTATCTCTATCAAGACATCTGAAGACATTGAAAAAATGCGCGTTGCCGGCCGCCTGGCCGCTGAAGTGCTGGAAATGATCGAACCCTGGGTTAAACCGGGCGTCAGCACCGGTGAACTGGACCGCATCTGTAACGACTATATCGTTAACGAGCAGAAGGCCATTTCCGCCTGCCTCGGCTATCACGGCTATCCGAAGTCCGTCTGCATTTCGGTCAACGAAGTGGTTTGCCACGGTATCCCTGACGACGGCAAACTGCTGAAAGATGGCGATATCGTTAACATCGACGTGACGGTCATTAAAGATGATTTCCATGGCGACACCTCCAAAATGTTTATCGTCGGTAAACCGACGATTCTCGGTGAGCGCCTGTGCCGCATCACTCAGGAAAGCCTGTATCTGGCGCTGAAAATGGTGAAGCCGGGGATCAACCTGCGCACCATCGGCGCGGCGATCCAGAAATACGTTGAAGCCGAAGGTTTTTCCGTGGTGCGCGAATACTGTGGCCACGGTATCGGCCGCGGCTTCCATGAAGAGCCGCAGGTGCTGCACTACGACTCACCGGAGACCAACGTTGTGCTCAAACCCGGCATGACCTTCACCATCGAGCCGATGGTCAACGCGGGTAAAAAAGAGATCCGCAGCATGAAAGACGGCTGGACGGTGAAAACTAAAGACCGGAGCTTGTCTGCGCAGTACGAGCATACTATTGTGGTGACAGACAACGGCTGCGAAATTCTGACGCTACGCAAGGATGACACCATCCCGGCGATAATCTCGCACGATGAATGATGAAAAGCCGGCGCCCGCCGGCTTTTTTATTAGATAGTTTTTTCTTATGGTGACGCGATGAGCAACTCATTACCTGACACAGCCTCCCCTCTTCTGCCCGTCCCGCCGGAACATCCGGTGAGCTGGCCGCAGGGCGATCTGAACTGTGCTGCAATTAAGGCGCACATCGATACCTTCCAGCACTGGCTGGGCGAGGCGTTTGACTCCGGCATCGCCGCGGAGCAGCTCATTGCGGCGCGCACCGAATTTATCGACCAGCTGCTGCAGCGGTTGTGGATCGCCTACGGTTTTGAATCCGTCTGCGACCTGGCGCTGGTCGCCGTCGGCGGCTATGGCCGCGGCGAGCTGCATCCGCTCTCTGACGTCGACCTGCTGATCCTCAGCCGCAAAAAGCTGCCTGACGAGCAGGCGCAAAAGGTCGGCGAACTGCTGACGCTGCTGTGGGACGTCAAGCTGGAGGTGGGCCACAGCGTGCGCACCCTCGAAGAGTGTCTGCTGGAAGGACTCTCGGATCTCACCGTCGCCACTAACTTGATTGAATCGCGCCTGCTGATCGGCGACGTCGCACTGTTCCTTGAACTGCAAAAACATATTTTTAGCGACGGCTTCTGGCCATCGGAAAAGTTCTTCGCCGCCAAGGTGGAAGAGCAGAACGTCCGTCATCAACGCTATCACGGCACCAGCTATAACCTGGAGCCGGACGTGAAAAGCAGCCCCGGCGGCCTGCGTGACATCCATACGCTACAGTGGGTGGCTCGCCGTCATTTTGGCGCCACCTCGATGGATGAGATGGTCGGCTTCGGCTTTCTGACCGAAGCCGAGCGCAATGAGCTCAACGAGTGTCTGCATCAGCTGTGGCGCATCCGTTTCGCGCTGCATCTCGAGCTCACTCGCTATGACAACCGTCTGCTTTTCGACCGCCAGCTCAGCGTCGCCCGCCGGCTCGGCTATGAAGGCGACGGCAACCAGCCGATTGAGCATATGATGAAGGACTTCTTCCGCGTTACCCGCCGGGTGAGCGAGCTGAACCAGATGCTGCTTCAGCTGTTTGAAGAGGCTATTCTCGCCCTGACCGAGGATGAAAAACCGCGCCCGATAGACGATGACTTCCAGCTGCGCGGCACCCTTATCGATCTGCGTGACGACACGCTGTTTATTCGCGAACCGCAGGCCATTCTGCGCATGTTTTATATGATGGTGCGCAACAGCACTATCACCGGCATCTACTCCACGACGTTGCGCCATCTGCGCCATGCCCGGCGCCATCTGACCCAGCCGCTGTGCTATATCCCGGAGGCGCGTACGCTCTTTCTCAGCATGCTGCGCCATCAGGGGGCGGTCAGCCGCGGACTGCTGCCGATGCATCGCCACAGCGTGCTGTGGGCCTATATGCCGCAGTGGTCCCACATCGTCGGCCAGATGCAGTTCGATCTGTTTCACGCCTACACCGTCGATGAACACACCATCCGCGTGATGCTGAAGCTGGAGAGCTTTGCCAAAGAAGAAACCCGCAGCCGCCACCCGCTGTGCGTGGAGTTGTGGCCGCGCTTAACGCACCCGGAGCTGATTTTAATCGCCGCCCTGTTCCACGACATTGCGAAAGGGCGTGGCGGCGACCACTCGATCCTCGGCGCGCAGGATGTGCTGAAGTTTGCCGAGCTGCACGGACTGAACTCTCGCGAAACGCAGTTGGTCGCCTGGCTGGTGCGTCACCATCTGCTGATGTCGGTCACCGCCCAGCGGCGCGACATTCAGGATCCGGAGGTGATTAAGCAGTTCGCCGAGGAAGTGCAAACGGAAAATCGCCTGCGCTATCTGGTGTGCCTGACCGTCGCCGACATCTGCGCCACCAACGAAACGCTGTGGAACAGCTGGAAGCAGAGTCTGCTGCGCGAACTCTATTTCGCCACCGAGAAACAGCTGCGTCGGGGCATGCAAAGCACCCCGGATATGCGCGAACGGGTGCGTCATCATCAGCTGCAGGCGCTGGCCCTGCTGCGGATGGACAATATTAATGAAGAGGCGCTGCATCAGATCTGGAACCGCTGCCGCGCCAACTATTTCGTGCGGCATACGCCGACGCAGCTCGCCTGGCACGCCCGCAACCTGCTGCGTCACGATCTGAATAAGCCGATGATTCTGCTGAGTTCGCAGGCCACCCGCGGCGGTACGGAGATTTTTATCTGGAGCCCGGATCGCCCTTATCTGTTTGCCGCGGTGTGCGGCGAACTGGACCGCCGCAACCTCAGCGTCCACGACGCGCAGATCTTCACCACCCGCGACGGCATGGCGATGGATACCTTTATTGTCCTCGAACCCGACGGCAGCCCGCTTTCCGCTGACCGCCACGACGCGATTCGCCACGGTCTTGAACAGACGATAACTCAGCGCAGCTGGGAACCCCCGGCCCCGCGTCGTCAGGCGGCAAAACTGCGTCACTTCTCTGTGCCGACAGAGGTGAATTTCCTGCCGACCCATACCGATCGAAAATCGTTTCTCGAGCTGATTGCGCTCGATCAGCCAGGGCTGCTCGCCCGCGTCGGCCAGGTGTTCGCCGACCTCGGTATTTCGCTTCACGGGGCGCGAATTACGACAATTGGTGAGCGAGTAGAAGATTTATTTATAATCGCCACCGCCGACCGGCGTGGCCTTAATAATGAGCTACAACAAGAAGTGCAACAACGGTTGACAGAGGCCCTCAATCCAAACGATAAAGGGTGACGTATTTTTTTTAGTGAATGGAAAGAAACAATGCAGCAGTTACAGAACGTTATTGAGTCCGCCTTCGAGCGTCGCGCCGACATCACGCCGGCCAATGTGGATACCGTGACCCGCGAAGCGGTAAACCAGGTTATCGCCCTTCTGGATTCCGGCGCGCTGCGCGTCGCTGAGAAGATCGATGGTCAGTGGGTGACGCATCAATGGCTGAAGAAAGCGGTACTGCTCTCTTTCCGTATTAACGATAACCAGGTTATCGATGGTGCGGAAAGCCGCTACTTCGATAAAGTACCGATGAAATTCGCTGACTATGACGAAGCGCGTTTCCAGAAAGAAGGTTTCCGCGTGGTGCCGCCGGCAGCGGTACGTCAGGGCGCATTCATCGCCCGCAACACCGTGCTGATGCCGTCCTACGTTAACATCGGCGCCTACGTTGACGAAGGCACCATGGTTGATACCTGGGCTACCGTCGGCTCCTGCGCGCAGATCGGTAAAAACGTTCACCTGTCCGGCGGCGTCGGCATCGGTGGCGTACTGGAGCCGCTGCAGGCGAACCCGACCATCATCGAAGACAACTGCTTCATCGGCGCGCGCTCTGAAGTGGTTGAAGGGGTGATTGTCGAAGAAGGCTCCGTCATCTCCATGGGCGTTTACCTGGGTCAGAGCACCAAAATCTACGATCGCGAAACCGGTGAAGTCTTCTACGGCCGCGTACCGGCTGGCTCGGTAGTCGTGTCAGGCAACCTGCCGTCGAAGGATGGTAAATACAGCCTGTACTGCGCGGTGATCGTTAAGAAAGTCGATGCCAAAACCCGCGGCAAAGTCGGCATTAACGAACTGCTGCGCACCATCGACTAAAGCAAATAAAAAGCGGGAGATATCCCGCTTTTTTTATATTTGATGCTGGCGAAAATGGATTTTTTCGTTAATTATTCAATGGTTATGATGCTATCAAAGGTACCGTTATGTACGATAATCTGAAAAGTCTTGGCATTACCAACCCTGATGAGATCGATCGCTATAGCCTGCGGCAGGAAGCTAACAATGACATCCTGAAAATCTATTTTCAGAAAGACAAAGGCGAATTCTTCGCCAAGAGCGTGAAGTTTAAATACCCGCGTCAGCGCAAAACCGTTGTCGCCGACGGCGTCGGCCAGGGCTACAAAGAAGTCCAGGAGATCAGCCCCAATCTGCGCTACGTCATCGACGAACTGGATCAGATCTGCCAGCGCGATCGCACTGAAATCGATCTCAAGCGTAAAATCCTCGACGATTTACGCCATCTGGAAAGCGTGGTTACCAATAAGATCAGCGAAATCGAAGCCGATCTGGAAAAACTTACCCGTAAGTGACAGCGTTCCCGGCGGCGCACCGCCTGACCGGGCAACCAATATAATCTGCCGCTTACGCCATGCATCCTCCAGGCCGGGTAAGGCGAACCGCCTCCCGGCATTTTTATCTCGACGCCCTATCGTTGCTCATCCAGCTGCAGGGCTATATAGAGCAGCAGCCGATCGTCAAAGCTGCCGAGATCCAGACCGGTCAGCTCCGAGATACGGTTCAACCGATACTCCAGGGTATTGCGATGAATAAACAGCGCCTTTGATGTCGCCAGCGGCTGCACGTTATGGCGAAACCACGCCTGCAGCGTACGCCGCAGCAAACCGTTGTTATCCATAGCCTTCAGACGCGCCAGCGGACGGGCCAGTTCATTGGCCTGCCAGCCGCCGCGCAGGCTGTCTAGCAGCACCGGCAGCATCAGATCCTGATAGAAATAGCTGCGGCTCTCCGGCATTCGTTGCTTACCCACCATCATGGTCGTCCGTGCGGTACGGTAAGAGCGGGCGATACTCCCGGGGCCGGTGAAGAAGTTGCCCAGCGCCACGCGAAAGCGGAGCTGACCATTCTCTTTCATCCTGGCGATAAGCTGCTCGACGCGGCGGACGTGATCGTCGGCGTCCCAGCGGCCAAAGCTGTTCAGCGCTGGTTTCAGCACCACCATTTCCGTGAGTGACACAATGGCCACCAGATTATTGCGATCAGGGGTGGTCAGCGCGTTCTGCAACTGCTGCAGTTCCGCCATCGCGCTATCCACGCCGAGCTGGCCGCTGTCCACCTCAATCATCGCCACCACCCGCGGCTGATTGAGATCGATACCTAACCGCTGAGCCCATTCGTTCAGCGCCGGGGTATGCTCTTCCGCCTGAATCAGGTTCATCACCAGCTCTTCGCGCAGGCGGCTGTCCTGCGCAAGGAGATGCATCAGCCGCGACTGCTCCAGCATCATCTCTGCCGTCATGCACACCAGCTCGCCATATTTCCGCAGCGACTCCGGCTCGCCGGTCAGGCCGATCACCCCGACGATTTCACCTTCGAGGCGTAGCGGCAGGTTGATCCCCTGACGCACTCCGTGCAGATGGCGAGCGACCGCATCGTCGATATCCACCACCCGCCCCTGAGAAAGCACCAGCAGCGCGCCTTCGTGCAATTCACCAATTCTTTCCCGATCGCCGCTGCCGATAATCCGCCCGCGGGCATCCATCACGTTGATGTTGGTATCGATGATGCGCATCGTGCGCGCCACAATATCCTGCGCCATTTTGGTATCAAGATGCCAGCCAGCCATGTAATCCTCCCCTATGCAGGGCACCAGCATAAAAGAGTCTCCGTCCTGCTGCATTGTGCATATGCCCGAAGGCGGGGCGAGATATGTGGAGTTGTGGAAGTGGTCACAGAACGAAAAAAAAGCCCCTGCCCTCGGCGAGGGAAGGGGCTGTGGCGCTTGCGCTGACGATTACTGCAACAGCAGGTAGATAGAGGCGTCGCCGCGCTGAATGTTCAGCGCCAGCACGGACGGTTTGGCGTCGAAGATTTTCCGCAGATCGGCGATGTTTTTCACCGGCTGCTGATTCGCCCCGACAATGATATCGCCTTTCTTGAGGCCAATCTGCGCCGCCGGGGTGCCGGCTTTCACATTGTTGACCACCACGCCCTTATCCTGACCCTTGTTACTCATTTCCGCCCCTTCAATCCCGTTGAAGATGGTGCTGGAATCCACCTGGGTCTGGTTGCTCTGCTGCAGTTCGACGGTAACGGTGACCGGTTTGCCGTCGCGGAGCAGGCCAAGCTCAACTTTGCTGCCGATAGGCATGGTGCCGACCTGAGCACGTAGCGCGGCGAAGCTGCTGATCGCCTTGCCATTGAGGGTGGTGATCACGTCGCCGGCTTTAATGCCCGCTTTGGCGGCTGCCGAACCTGGCATCACCTGGCTGACGAAGGCGCCGCGCTGGGCGTCGACTTTCATCGCTTTCGCCAGTTCAGAGTTCAGTTCGGTGCCCATGATGCCCAGCTCACCGCGTTTCACCTGGCCATATTTCACCATCTGCTCGGTCAGGTTTTTCACCATGTTGCTCGGGATAGCAAAACCGATACCGATGTTGCCGCCGTCCGGCGCCAGGATGGCGGTGTTAATGCCGATCAGCTCACCGTTGAGGTTCACCAGCGCGCCGCCGGAGTTCCCGCGGTTAATCGCCGCATCGGTCTGGATAAAGTTTTCGTAGTTTTCCACGTTCAGGCCGCTACGGCCCAGCGCGGAGACAATCCCGGAGGTCACGGTTTCGCCCAGACCAAACGGGTTACCGATAGCCACGGTGTAGTCGCCGACGCGCAGCGCATCAGAATCAGCCAGCTTAATCGCCGTCAGGTTTTTCGGATCCTGAATCTGAATCAGCGCGATATCGGAGCGCGGATCTTTGCCCACGACTTTGGCATCAAACTTACGGCCATCGCTCAGTTGAACCTTAATCGTGGTGGCGTTGTCCACAACGTGGTTGTTGGTCACCACATACCCTTTGGCCGCATCAATGATGACGCCGGAGCCCAGCGCCATGAATTTCTGCTGCTGGCCGCCGTCAGGCTGACCGCCCTGTCCACCGCCCTGGCAAAACGGTGAACTCTGGAAAGGAGAACCATCCTGGCAGAACGGCGAATTATCGCCAAAGAACTGCTGGAAGTTACGCGGCATCCGTGGGGTATTAACAGTGGTGCTACCTTCAACGTTAATGCTCACCACCGATGGCATCACCTTCTCCAGCATCGGGGCCAGGCTTGGCATCTGCTGTGCATTAGTGGCCGAAGATGCCGTTTCTGCCGCGCTCGCAGAGAGCGGGGACAACGCCAGACCTAAACTCAGAGCCAGTGCACTCATTGCTAACGTGGTTTTTTTCATCAGTTTCAATCTCAATATCAGATAACGAAAGTTGCTGTGTACGTGACTATCAGAGTCATTTTATAGCGCTAAGTTCCGGAATTAAGTTTCTGGAAAAAGTAAAAATTTATTGTCCATCTTTACAAAACTCCAGCCTATTCCACCGCCATCAGTCGCCGATATTCATCCCACGCATACAAATCCGTCATTCCGCTGATATAATCCTGGATCAGACGGCAGCGATAATAGTATTCCATCAGCGCAAATTCGGGCGCCGTGCGCACCAGCTTATTTACTGCTTCAACATAGGCCAACCGGTGACGGGTTGAAAGTTTCTGATACAGCCGGGAGGCAATGGGTAACCGCCGTACCCGCTCCTGCGCCACTAATTCGCTGAAATCCTCCAGAGATAATTTCAGCAGCGGCTGATAGATATCCAGCAGGCCGCTAATCACCCGGTAGCCCTGCAATTCCAGCTGCTCGACATCCGGATGGCTAAAGACCTGTTTCATCGCTACATTTTTATAGAGTTCCAGCAGCTGACTGCAATCGCTATCGTCCTCAAGCAGCGCATGATTAAAGTCGCCAGTGAAGATGGCCGGCAGGTTATCAATAAATCGGCGCGCCGCGTAGGGCACCAGCTTATTCAGCGTGTTTACCCGCAAATACATAAAAAACTGATCTTCCGCGCTCTGTCGCAGGTAATTAGCTCGCGATTTTTCCCAGGCATTTTCCACTACCTGAGAGAATAACGATCCTTTTTCATGGTTGCCCCAGGCGTCGTAAAGATGCTGATAAAGCTGCTCGGCGCTGAAAATACGTTTTTCAACCGCGTCCTCGAGATCCGCGACGCAATATGAGATGTCATCCGCGGCCTCCATAATCCAGGTTAATGGGAATCGATTGTAAGGTGCCAGATCCAGTTCTTTACGCAGGCGCGCGACATACTCTTCTTCGGCTAAATAATAGCCAGGCTTCTTCATTAAATAACTGTGACTGGCTGGCGTCGCCTCGAACCACCACGCCGGTCGGGTATATTTCAGGATGCAGCCCACCTGCGCCCAGGTCAGATTCATCCGCATCAGCGTGTGGACCAGACGAATCCCCTGCGCGTTGCCCTCAAAGCTGCAGAGATCCTGGCGCACTTTACGCCGCAGCGCATTCAGCGCCGTTTCCCCTTCGTGCAGGCGTAACGCCTGCACCTCGCAGCGATCGTCGGTCAACGGCTGGCCGAGCGCATCGCCGGGGGCCAGGCGCTGGCGAAACCAGTCGTTAATCGCCGCCTCGCCAAAGTGGCCAAACGGCGGGTTGCCAATGTCGTGCATCAGGCAGGCCATCTCAACCACGCTCTCGAATGGCCCGGTCAGCTCTTCCAGGCCATACTCTTCCAGCAGCTTCTGCTCTTTCAGCCGGCTCAGCACTTCTTTGGCGATATAGCGCCCCACCTGCTGCACCTCCAGCGAGTGGGTCAGGCGAGTACGGACCGCCGCGTTGCGCTCCAGCGGGAAGACCTGGGTTTTTTGCTGTAGGCGGCGGATGGCCGGCGAGTTGACGATCCGCCCCCGATCGCTTTCGAAGATCCGCAGGATGTCGCGCTCCGTCTCCACCCGCGGCGGCGAACGGAAGCGTCGACGCCAGTTTATCTTGTTGCGAAAATCAATCTTTGCCATAGCCTCTCCCGCGCGAGCAATACGCTTCCCCTTAAGCGCATGATAGACTATGCAACTAAACCTGACACATCGCGAGTAAATCTATGAAAATTGGCATTATTGGCGCTATGGAAGAGGAAGTTACCCTCCTGCGCGACAAAATCGAAAACCGCCAGACTATCACTATTGGCGGGAGCGAAATCTATACCGGCCAACTTCACGGCGTTGACGTCGCTCTGCTGAAGTCTGGTATCGGGAAAGTGGCGGCGGCGACGGGCGCGACCCTGCTGCTGGAGCGCTGCCAGCCTGACGTGATCATTAATACCGGTTCTGCCGGCGGCCTCGCGCCGACGCTGAAGGTCGGCGATATCGTCGTCTCCGATGAAGCGCGCTACCACGATGCCGACGTCACCGCCTTCGGTTATGAGTATGGCCAGCTGCCTGGCTGCCCGGCGGGCTTTAAAGCGGACGATAAGCTGGTGGCCGCCGCCGAAGACTGCATTAAAGCGTTAGATCTCAATGCCGTTCGCGGCCTGATCGTCAGCGGCGATGCCTTCATTAACGGCTCCGTCGCGCTGGCGAAGATCCGCCATAATTTCCCGCAGGCAATCGCCGTGGAAATGGAAGCGACCGCCATCGCTCACGTCTGCCATAACTTCAAGGTTCCCTTCGTGGTGGTTCGCGCCATCTCCGACGTGGCCGATCAGCAGTCCCACCTCAGTTTTGAGGAGTTCCTTGCGGTCGCCGCCAGACAGTCCACCCTGATGGTGGAGAATCTGGTACAGAACCTGGCACGTGGCTAAGTCGCTATCCTTCGCGCTTGCCGCGCTGCTGTTACTCGCCCCGGCGTGGCTACTGGCCGCGCCGCGGGTGGTCACCCTCTCCCCCGCCAATACCGAACTGGCCTTTGCCGCCGGGATCACGCCGGTCGGCGTCAGCAGCTATTCCGATTATCCTCCGCAGGCCAAAACCATAGAACAGGTTGCCAGCTGGCAGGGGATGAACCTGGAACGCATCGTGGCGCTAAAGCCAGACGTGGTGCTGGCCTGGCGTGGGGGCAATGCCGAACGCCAGGTTAACCAGCTGCAGTCGCTGGGTATTCACGTTCTCTGGGTGCAGACCTCGACGATAGAAGAGATCATCGCTACCTTGCGTCAGCTGGCGCAGTGGAGCCCGCAGCCGGAAAAAGCGCAGCAGGCGGCGCAGGCGATGCAGCAGGAATACGATACGCTGAAAGCGCGCTATGCCAATGCGCCGAAGAAACGCGTCTTCCTGCAGTTCGGATCCGCGCCGCTATTCACCAGTGGTCCCGGTTCGATTCAGGATCAGGTGCTGGGGCTGTGCGGCGGCGAGAATATCTTTGCCACCAGCCGTGTTCCCTGGCCGCAGGTGAGCCGCGAACAGGTGCTGGCCCGCCAGCCGCAGGCGATCGTGGTGACCGGCGACGCCAGCCGCATTGCCGAAGCGCAGCGCTTTTGGCAACATCAGCTCACCATTTCGTTGATTGCGTTACACAGCGACTGGTTTGAACGCGCAAGCCCACGTATTATCCTCGCCGCCAAACAACTTTGTGCGGCGCTTGACCAGGTAAAATAATCATCCGGCACACCGGATGTTCAGTGGGAATCAACGATGCTTGTCTATTGGCTGGATATTATTGGCACGGCTGTCTTCGCGATCTCCGGCGTTCTGCTGGCGGGAAAATTACGCATGGACCCATTCGGCGTGCTGGTGTTAGGCGTGGTGACGGCGGTGGGCGGCGGAACCATCCGCGACATGGCGCTGGCGAATGGCCCGGTATTCTGGGTCAAAGATCCCACCGATCTGGTGGTGGCGATGGTCACCAGCATGCTGACCATCCTGCTGGTCCGCCAGCCGCGTCGGCTGCCGAAATGGATACTGCCCGTTCTTGATGCCGTCGGTCTGGCGGTGTTTGTCGGCATCGGCGTCAATAAAGCCTTTCTCGCCGGCAGTGGTCCGCTGGTGGCGGTCTGCATGGGGGTGGTCACCGGCGTCGGCGGCGGGATTATCCGTGACGTGCTGGCGCGCGAAATTCCCATGATTCTGCGCACCGAGATCTACGCCACCGCCTGTATTGTCGGCGGCATTGTCCACGCTACAGCGCACGATACCTTTCATCTCCCGCTGGAGAATTCGGCGATGATGGGCATGGTGGTGACACTGGTGATCCGTCTGGCGGCGATCCGCTGGCACCTGAAGCTGCCGACGTTTGCCCTGGACGATAACGGGCGGTAGTAAAAGCAAAACGGTAACCTTAAGGTTACCGTTTTTCGCGTTGGCTCCCGCTCGCTGGAGGAGAAGGCGCCCGGTCGCACTCGCTTTAAACGCTGAATGAGGAACCGCAGCCGCAGGTGCTTTTCGCGTTCGGGTTGGTCACGATGAAACGCGAACCTTCCAGACCCTCGGTATAGTCGACGGCGCCGCCGACCAGATACTGCAGGCTCATTGGGTCAACCACCAGGCCGACGCCCTGTTTCTCGATGGTCATATCGCCTTCGTTCACCTGATCGTCAAAGGTGAAGCCATACTGGAAACCGCTGCAACCGCCGCCGGTGATATACACGCGCAGTTTCAGGTTCGGATTATCTTCATCCGCAATCAGGTGTTTTACTTTGTTGGCTGCGGCTTCGGTAAACTCCAGCGGCAACGCTACGTCATCACTCATTTTTTGCTCCCATTAATACTTCCGGCCGGTTAAAGAATAACCGGACCTTTTGAGCCATTATCTAATACCCTGGTAAATCGTTCAAGTATTCTCCCGCGGTGCCTGCTGCGCTTTTGCCGCCTGCTCGGCCTCCTGCTTCGCCAGAGTACGTTGCAGAATGGTCGAATACAAAGGCTTACCGCCGAGGAATTGCGCCAGTAGTGTTGCGCCAAGGCAGGTAATAATCATTGGCAAAATGAGCTGATAGTTATCCGTCATCTCCAGCACCAGCACAATCCCGGTGAGCGGCGCGCGCACCGAGGCGGCCAGCAGCGCCCCCATCCCGGCGATGGCGAAGGTGCCGGCATCGAGATGGTAGGCCGGAAACAGCGGAATAGCCGCCATGCCGAACGCCGTGCCCAGCAAGGTGCCCAACGCCAGCATCGGCGCGAAGATCCCCCCCGGCGCGCCGGAAGAGAAGCAGATCAGCGTGGTCACCACGCGGGCAATAAAGATAAACAGCAGCAAACCGACGGAGAAATTACCGGCGGCGGCGATGGGGATCAGGTTAAAGCCACCGCCCACCGCGGAGGGCTGCATCAGCCCCAGCAGGCCGCAGATCCCGCCGATGACCCCGCCCATCAATACCCATTTTTTGATATTGCCACCGTGGATGCGCTGGAAGATATCCTGGGTGCGCAGCACCAGGAAGTTAAACAGCGGACCAAAGCAACCAAAGAGCATGCCCAGCACCAGATACAGCCACAGGGTATTCACCGGGGCGTTGCTCAGCTTGCCTACCTCAATGATAGCCGCTTCGCCATTGAAAATACGAAACACAATGCTCGACATGATCACGCCGGTAAATACCGCTTTAATGGAGATCAGGTTGTAGCGAAACTGCGGGCGCATCTCTTCGATGATAAACAGAATACCGGCCAGCGGCGCATTAAAGGCCGCCGAGAGCCCCGACGCCGCACCGGTCGCCAGCAGCGTGTGCCGCGCCTCCGGACTGCGCATGCGGAAGATATCCAGCACCATGCGTCCAATGTTGCCGCCAAGCTGCACCATCGGCCCTTCGCGTCCCAGCACCATTCCGGCGCCCAGGGTCCCCATGCCGCCGATAAATTTCACCGGCAGCACGCGCCACCAGCGCACCGGCCGCAGCTCCTCCAGCGCCCCTTCGATTTCCGGGATCCCGGAGCCGCCCGCCTCCGGCGCAAAGCGGCGCACGAGAAAATAACCGACCATTGCCAGCAGCGCCGACAAGATAAACGCCAGCGGCCAGACCAGATACCAGTGATCGGCCACCTGCGCCAGCGCGCCGATCCGCTGGTTCTGCACCCAGTTCACGCTCTTTTCAAACGCCACGCCTACCAGACCGGCCAGCGTGCCAACCACCGCCGCCATCAACAGGACCGCCAGCGGCGTTTTATCGCGTTGAATCAAACGGCGCACCGCATCGCCGCGACGCACCCGCACGAACTGATGTGCTTCAAAAGAGGGAGTTTCTGCTTTCATGCCATTATCAATTATTGGTAATACAAATGAAGAGAGAGGCATTTTAGCCGTCCCGGCGCGCTGCGTCGTCAAAAAAATGCCCTTGCGGCACATTGTTTCAATTGGGCAAAACTTTCATAACCATCCTGGAATAACTTAGAATAGCCGATAAAACATTTTTCACGAACCAGGACCCTGGCCATGAGCAAATCTGAAAATCTATACCATGCTGCGCGCGAACTGATCCCCGGCGGCGTTAACTCGCCGGTGCGCGCCTTCACCGGCGTCGGCGGCACGCCGCTGTTTATCGAACGCGCGGATGGCGCCTATCTTTATGACGTGGACGGGAAGGCCTATATCGATTATGTCGGCTCCTGGGGTCCGATGGTGCTGGGCCACAACCACCCGGCTATCCGCAATGCGGTGATCGAAGCGGCGTCCCGCGGCCTGAGCTTTGGCGCGCCGACCGAAATGGAAGTGAAAATGGCGGAGCTGGTGACCGAGCTGGTCCCGACCATGGATATGGTGCGGATGGTGAACTCCGGCACCGAAGCGACCATGAGCGCGATTCGCCTGGCCCGCGGCTTCACCGGCCGCGATAAGATCATTAAGTTCGAAGGCTGCTATCACGGCCATGCCGACTGTCTGCTGGTGAAAGCCGGTTCCGGCGCGCTGACCCTCGGCCAGCCAAATTCGCCGGGCGTGCCAGCCGATTTCGCGAAACATACCCTGACCTGCACCTATAACGACCTCGCCTCGGTACGCGCGGCGTTCGAGCAATATCCACAGGATATCGCCTGCATCATCGTCGAGCCGGTCGCCGGGAATATGAACTGCATTCCGCCGCAGCCGGAGTTCCTGCCGGGCCTGCGCGCGTTGTGCGACGAATTTGGCGCCCTGCTGATCATCGACGAAGTGATGACCGGCTTCCGCGTGGCGCTGGCGGGCGCCCAGGCTTATTACGGCGTGGAGCCGGATCTGACCTGTCTCGGGAAAATCATCGGCGGCGGGATGCCGGTGGGCGCCTTCGGCGGCCGCCGCGAAGTGATGGACGCGCTGGCGCCGACCGGCCCGGTGTACCAGGCTGGTACGCTCTCCGGTAACCCGATCGCCATGGCCGCTGGCTTCGCCTGCTTAAGCGAAGTGGCGCAGCCGGGCGTGCATGAAACCCTGACCGAGCTGACCAACCAGCTGGCGGATGGCCTGCTGAACGCGGCGCGCGAAACCGGGATCCCGCTGGTGGTCAATAACGTCGGCGGCATGTTCGGCATCTTCTTTACCGATGCCGAAACCGTCACCTGCTATCAGGACGTGGTGAAGTGCGATGTCGAACGCTTCAAGCGCTTCTTCCACCTGATGCTGGAGGAAGGTGTGTACCTGGCGCCGTCGGCGTTTGAAGCCGGCTTTATGTCCATCGCCCACAGCGAAGAGGACATTAACAACACCATCGACGCCGCCCGTCGGGTGTTTGCCAAACTGTAAGGTACTTGAAGGCCTGGTGGCGCAGGGATTTTCCCGGAGGCGGCGCATTGCGCCTTGTCCGGGCTACCAAATCGCACAGCGCTGTAGCCCCGGTAAGCGCTAGCGCCACCGGGGAGTTTCCCGGAGGCGGCGCGCTGCGCCTTGTCCGGGCTACCAAATTGCACAGCGCTGTAGCCCCGGTAAGCGCTAGCGCCACCGGGGATATTGAGGCCATCCAGGATCGTTAGCGGCTCTGCTTTCTCAGCAAATAGATAAAGTACGGCGCGCCGATAAAGGTCGACAACAGCCCCGCCGGGATCTGGTAGGGGAACATCATCATTCGCCCGCACCAGTCGGCGAACACCAGCAGCATCCCGCCCGTCAGCCCGGAAATCACCATATGCGGCATCGTCCGGCGGAATCCCAGCATCCTCGCAATATGCGGCGCCATCAGGCCAACGAAACTTAACGGCCCAATGGTGAGCGTCGCCGTCGCCGTCAGGCTCGCCGCCAGCAGCAGCAACCCGATACGCGATGGCGTCAGCGCCATCCCCACCGCCCGCGCCGCCTCGCCGCCCAGCGGCAAAATGGTCAGCCAGCGGCGGCAGAGCGGCGCCAGCGCCAGCAGCGCCAGCATCACCACGCCACTACGCAGCACCATCTCCGGCGTCGCGCTATAGGTCGAACCGGACATCCACGTCAGGATCTGCGCCATGCGCGGATCGCCGCTGGCCTGCAGCATCATCAACAGCATGGTGAAGGCGGTACTCAGCGCCATCCCCGCCAGCAGCATCCGGTGCGGCGAGAAACCGCCGCGCCCGGCGGCGATCAGAATAACCAGCAGCGTTGCCGCCGCGCCAAGGCTGCCGGCAGGCAGCAGCCAGACAAAGGCGTTGCCCGGCACGAAGAACAGCATCAATACCACACCGAACGCCGCGCCAGAGCTGATGCCCAGTACTTCCGGGCTGGCCATCGGGTTGCCGGTCAGGCGTTGAATGATGCAGCCCGCAACCGCCAGCATCACCCCGGCGAACAGCGCCGAGAGCACACGTGGCCAGCGCCAGGGCATCAGTTGCGCCAGCAGATCGCCGCTGGCCCACTGCCAGCCATGGGCATCGCGACCAAAGGTCAGCGCGGCGGTTATCGCCAACAGCAGCAGCGCTAAGCCGCCCAGCGCGAACCACGGCACGTGGCGGCGCTCGATCAACGCTTTATCGCCGCCGTTCATCACCGGGGCGCTGATGCTGCGCAGCCGCGGCAGCAGCCACAGCAATAAAGGCGCGCCAATCAGCGCAGTGACTGACCCGGTCGAGACTTCCCGCCAGACCCGGCTGAGCCAGAGAATAATTTGATCGGAAAGCCACAGGATCAACGCGCCAATTAGCGCCGCCAGCAGCAATCGCGGCAGCAGGCGGCGGGCGCCGAGCATTTTCGCCAGCAGCGGCGCGAACAGACCGATAAAGCCGATAATGCCGACCGCGTTAACCAGCAGCGCGCTGATGGCAATCGCCAGCGTCAGCACGCCAAGCCGCGCCAGAGACAGCGCCAGCCCAAGGTTGCGCGCCACGCCATCATCGAGTCCCATCAGGGTTAACGGGCGTAGCAATAACAGCGTCAACATCGCGCCGCCGAGCAGCTGCGGCCACAGGCGTTGCACCACGCTCCAGTCGGTCTGCGTCAGGGTGCCGGTACTCCACAGGAACATGCTTTGCAGCTGATCGTGATGGAAAATCACCATCAGCTGATTGACCGCGCCGCAATAGAGACTCACTACCAGGCCGGCCAGGATCAGCGTCACCGGCGACAGACGTTTGCCCCACGAGACGCCAAACACCAGCGCCCCCACCAGACAAGCCCCAGCCAGCGCCGCAAACTGCGAGGCCAGCACGCCAGGGATGGCCCATAGCGTCGTCACCGTCATTCCCAGCTGTGCGCCGGTGGCGACGCCGAGCGTGGTTGGCTCCGCCAGCGGGTTACGCAGCACCTGCTGGAACAGCACGCCGACCAGCCCCAGCCCGGCGCCGACCAGCAGCGATATCGCCAGCCTCGGCAGCAGGCTGTAATGGAACAGCATCTGGGCGATATTATCGATATCCGGCTGCCACAGCGCCTGACGCCATTGCGCGTAAGGTAAAGCGACATTGAGGTTGACGATGCTCAGCGCAAAAGCGGCAACCAGCAGCCCGGTCAGCAGGAGAATGGCTAACGGCGAGAGACGCGCGTTCATACCGCCGCCCTCCCCTGCGCATCGGCCAGCACGCGGGCGAAATGCATCGCCGACAGCGTCGCGCCATAGAACCACACCGCCGGAACCCGCTGGAAACGCCCCGCGCGCACGAACGGCATCGCCTGCCACAGCGGGGTCGCCAACAGCCGGGCCATCTCCCGATCGTTGCCATGATCGAAACAGATCACATCGGCCTCGTTAAATGCCGCCAGCCGATCAATACCGACGGTGACGCTGCCCCAGAATGCCGCTTCGCCGCGCCAGGCGTTTTGAATGCCAAAGCGGTCAAGCACCTCCTGGAACAGGCAGTTCTCACCGAATACCAGCACGTGGCGGGCATCAAGCAGCGAAATCATCAGCAGTGGGCGATCGCCACGCCGGGCAAATCGCGGACGCAGGTTCTCCATCAGCGCGTCGAACTCCGCCAGATGGCGCTTCGCCTGCTGTTGTTTACCCAGCAGGTCGGCCATTTCCAGTAGCGAACGCTGGGCCATCGCCAGCGGCCGTTTGCCGTCGCTGAAGGTGAAACCACGGCCAGGCGCGATACGCGCCAGCTTTTCTGGCGACGGGCCATAGCCTGCCGACCAGACGATAAACGACGGTTTCATCTGCGTCAGCAGCTCAAGATTGGGTTCGGTGCGCAGGCCGACATCGATTACCGACGCGGGCAGCGCGGGTTCGTTCACCCACAGGCGATAGTTGGGAATGTCGGCCACGCCGTAGGGCGTGACGCCAAGCGCCAGCAGCAGTTCGGCCGGCAGCCACTCCAGCGCGACGACGCGCTGCGGGTCAATGTTCGCCGCCTGCGCGCCGCGCATCTGCCACAGCAGCGGCGAGAGCGCCATCGCGGTCAGCAGGCGGCGTCGGGTTATCAGAGTTGGGTTCATCATCAATAGACAAAACTTACCGGCGCCGCGCCCGCCGGGTGCGGCAGGATCCCCATCGGGATGCCGTAGATTTGTTCCAGCGTGTCGCTGCGCATCAGTTCTGCTGGCGTTCCCTGGGCGATCATTTCCCCACCGCGCAGCGCGACCAGATAATCGCAGTAGCGGGCAGCCATATTGATATCATGCAGGACCGCGATCACCGTCAGGCCACGCTGCTGGCTGAGACGATGCACCAGCGCCAGGACATCGACCTGATGGGCGATATCCAGCGCCGAGGTCGGTTCATCAAGCAGCAGACAGCGGCTATCCTGCGCCACCAGCATGGCGATCCACGCCCGCTGACGCTCGCCGCCGGAGAGACTGTCCACCAGCCGCTGCGCCAAAGGCTTCAGCCCCACCAGCGCGATCGCCTCTTCCACCTTTTCCCGATCCGCCGCGCCGAAGCGCCCCAGCGCGCCGTGCCACGGGTAGCGACCTATCGCCACCAGCTCGCGAACTGTCATCCCTTCCGCCGCCGGCAGCTGCTGCGGCAGATAGGCCACTTTGCGGGCAAACGCCTTGCTACTCCAGCTCTCCAGCGGCTGGCCGTCCAGCAGCACCTCGCCCGCGGAAGGCGGCTGATGGCGGCCGAGCATTTTCAGTAATGTGGATTTGCCGGAACCGTTATGGCCTATCAGGCCAGTCACTTTTCCTGCCGGGAAGGTTAACGAAAGGGGGTGAAGCAGCGTGCGACCCGGTACGCGAAAGGTCACGCCATTTAACGCAAAGGTGGTCTCAGAGTGCGGAGTCTGTTCCTGCATAGCAACAACCTGATGTTGGGCGCGGCGAACCGCGCCCGTGAGTAGTTAGAAGCGGAAGGTTGCGGTCGCGACAACCTGACGTCCCGCACCCCAGTAGCAGGCGTATTCGCTATAGCAGCTGGAGACATATTCGCGGTCAAACAGGTTGTTGACGTTGACGCCGACCGAAGAGCCCGGCAGGCCAAAGCGCGCCAGATCGTATTTGACCGTCGCATCCATCAGCGCATAACCGGCCACATTGAAGGCATCATTTTTGTTACCGGTGCTGGTGTCAGTTTTGTAATAGCTGACCGTAGAACCGATATAGCGCGCCCCGGCGCCGACCGTCAGACCGCTGAGCGCGGTTTCGTGGAAGGTGTAATCCGCCCACAGCGACGCCATGTTACGCGGCACTTCCGCCGGACGCTTGCCGTTGAACACCGTATCGTGAGTGTATTCCGCATCGGTATAGCTGTAGGCCGCGGTGACGTTGATATTGGCGTTCACCGCCGCTTTCGCCTCCAGCTCAAGGCCGCGGGAGCGGATCTCGCCGGTCTGGATGCTGAACGCCTGGTTAGCCGGATCCGCCGTCAGGTTCTTATCTTTGGTCAGCTGATAGACCGCGGCGGTGACCACCACTGGCATATCTTTCGGCACATATTTCACGCCAGCTTCATACTGCTTGCCACGCGACGGATCGAACGGCTGGCCGTTAAGCCCGGAGCCCGATACCGGCTCGAAGGATTCGCTGTAGCTGAAGTACGGAGAGATGCCGTTATCAAACAGGTAATTGATACCGCCGCGCCAGGTAAACTGCTGGTCGTGATTCTCCGCCAGGCTGTTGCTGGAGCGAGTTAACGTTGAGGTGGTGGCGTAATCGTAACGGCCGCCCAGGGTCATGACCCACTTATCCCACTCCATCTGATCCTGCGCGTACAGGCCCGTCTGCTCCATTCGGTTGAGGACCGCGTACGGGAAAGTGACCTGAATATTCGGGTTGCCGTATTGCGGGTTGCTCATGCTGATAGGATCCGCCGTCCCGTAGTCGGCATCCACATCGTTGCGCATCCGCGAGTAATCCACGCCGGTCAGCAGCGTATGGCTGACCGCGCCGGTGGCGAAAGCAGACTGCAGCTGGGTATCGACGGTAAAGGTGTTCAGGTGCTCATCAGAACGCACATAGGCGCGATTCATGTAGCCCGGGGCGACATAGCCATTCCCGTACACCGAGCGATACAAGGTATCAACCTCGGCATAGCGCAGGTTCTGCCGCACAGTAAAGGTGTCATCAAACTGATGGGAGAAGCTATAACCCACCATCTTCTGGCGGCGCGAGATCTTATTATCCGCCTCGCCTTCGTTGAAATCAGTCGGCAGCTTGTGCGCCTTCCCGTTGGCGTCGTAATACGGCACCACGGTGCCTTCGCGCGGCAGCCAGCCGTAGTAACCCGCATCCGGGTCATTCTGGAAGTTGCTCAGGAAGGTGAAGTCGGTTTTATCGTCCGGGCGCCAGCTAAAGGACGGCGCCACCGCATAGCGGGTAGACTTCGCCATCTGCTGCTGGGTATCCTGGCTGCGGCCCAGGCCGGTCAGGCGATAGGACCAGACGCCGGCATCATCAATGGCGTCGCTGAAGTCAAACCCGGTCTGCCACAGGTTGTCGGTGCCCATCTTGAACTGCACTTCTTTCAGCGGCTCAGTGGTCGGGCGTTTGCTGACCATGCTGACGATACCGCCAGGGTTGCTGTTGCCGTACAGCACCGAGGTTGGCCCGCGCATCACTTCCACGCGCTCGAGGAAATACGGGTCCATGGAGACTTCAGAGTAGTTATTTCCCTGCAGCTTCATGCCGTCCAGATACTGGTTGGTATTGACGGTCGTCGAGGTAGTGAAACCGCGGATGGTGACCACATCATAGGTGGTCGAGCTACCGCGGGTGGAGAAGACGCTCGGCGTATAGGAGAGCGCCTCTTTTACCGTGGTCGGCTGGCGCATCTCCATCTCCTGGCGCGTGACCACCGAGACAGACTGCGGCGTTTTTTCGATCGGGGTATCGGTTTTCGTCGCCGTGGCAGAGCGTTTTGCCGCGATGGTCGGCGCCGGTCCCCAGGCGCTTTCCTGGGCGGCCGGTGCCGCAACGACGGTGATAGTCTCTTCTTGTTTCGGTTGTTCCGCAGCCTGTGCATAGACAGACATGCCGCTAACCGCCGTGGCTACTACGACTGCGATTTTACGCAGCGAGTGATTTGGCTGAGCAGTTTTTGGACGCGCCATGGGTATATCTCTGATGAAAGTGAATGATAACGTAAACGATAATTATTATTATGACGGGCGATATAATAGGCGAAACGCCGAAGGCAAGGCAAGCGATATGCCAGCCTGTCGAGACCGGAGGCCGAATTAATAACCAGATAGTTATTATGGAGTTAAAGAGGCGTTAACTTTTTTACAGGTATAAAAAAACCCCTTAATACTTTCGTATTAAGGGGTCGGGTTGTGCGGCCAAAATCAGTTACTGCCGAACATATCCTTGATCCAGCCCGCGACGCCGTCGCTCTTCTCCTGCTGCTTCGGCTGTTGCTGCTGTTGCTGCTGCTGTTGCTGCTGCGGCTGCTGTTGCCCGGACTGATTAAACGGGTTGTTCGCTTCCTGCTGCTGCAACTGCTGCTGCTGCATCATCTCGCCCTGGCGGCACAGCGCATCCGGCTGCGTCGTCCAGACCGGCAGCGAACGGACGCCACCGCTGCAGACGAGGTTGCCGTTGCTGTCCACGCCCATGTCGACCACGTCTTCCGGCGCCGTCAACGCCAGCGGCGTCGGCGTCTGGTTCGCCAGATAGCGCTGGTAAATCGACATCGCGCCGCTGGCGCCGTACAGTTTGGTCGGCTGGTTGTTGTCGCGGCCCACCCAGGTGATGGTCACCTGGCTACCGTCGATGCCGGCGAACCAGGTATCGACGTTATTGTTGGTGGTCCCGGTTTTTCCCGCCAGATGCAGGCCCGGATACTTCGCGCCCAGCTGACGCCCCGTGCCGCGCTGCACCACCTGCTGCATGGTCCACAGCGTCATGTAGGCCGCCTGGGCAGGCACGGCGCGTTCCGCCTGCGGGTAGCTCTGGTAGAGCACCGTGCCATCTTCCGCAATCACTGACCGCAGGGCGGACAGCGGCGCACGGTTGCCGCCGCTGGCAATCGTCTGGAAGGCCTGCGCCACTTCAATCGGCGTCAGGTTCAGCGCACCCAGCAGCATCGCCGGCACCGCGTTGAGCTGATTCTTCGGCGCCCCCAGTTTAGTCCAGGTATCGACGACCGCCGGCAAGCCCAGCGCCATCCCGAGGTTAACCGTCGGGACGTTCATCGAGCGGGTCAAGGCATCCACCAGCATCACCTGGCCGCTGAAGCGACGATCGTCGTTCTGCGGGGACCACGTCTGGCCGTTGGACAGGCGAATGGTCACCGGCGCATCGGCGATCCAGGTGTTCAGGCGATACTGATTGGGCTGGCTCAGCGCGGTCAGATAGGTCGCCGGCTTGGCCAGAGAACCAATCGACCGGCGGGCCTGCATCGCGCGGTTGTAGCCGGCGAACTGCGGCTCCGCGCCGCCGACCATCGCCCGCACTTCACCGGTAAAGCGGTCCACCACCACCATGGCGGTTTCCAGATCTGCCAGCTTGCGCTGTTTCTTCAGTACCGGGATCCCTTCAGTAGCCGCTTTTTCCGCCGCATCCTGCGCCACCGAGTCGAAGGTGGTGAAGATCTTCACGCCGGAGAGATCTTTCACTTTATCGCCCAGCTTCGCCTGCAGCTCCTGACGAACCATCTGCATAAAGGCCGGCTGAGGTGAAATCACCCCGCCGCGCGGCTGCACGCCCAGCGGACGCGCGCTCAGCATATCGTACAGCTCCTGGTCGATAACCTGCTGCTGCTGCAGCAGACGCAGCACCAGATTGCGTCGCTCAAGGGCCAGTTTCGGGTTGCGCCACGGGTTATACACCGACGCCCCTTTCACCATCCCCACCAGCAGCGCCTGCTGATCGAGGCTCAGCTCTTCCACCGGACGGCCAAAGTAGTACAGGCTGGCCAGCGGGAAGCCGCGAATTTCATTATCGCCGCTCTGGCCGAGGTACACCTCGTTCATATACAGCTCAAGGATGCGATCCTTGCTGTAGCGGGCATCGACGATCAGCGCCATATACGCTTCGTTGGCTTTACGCCAGTAGGAGCGCTCGCTGGAGAGGAACAGGTTTTTCACCAGCTGCTGGGTCAGGGTACTCGCCCCCTGCACCGTACGACCTGCCGTCAGGTTCGCCAGCACCGCGCGGCCGATGGAATACAGGCTGATACCATCGTGCTCGTAGAAGTGGCGGTCTTCGGTCGCCAGCAGCGTATCCACCAGCAGATCCGGGAAGCCACTGCGCTTCACGAACAGGCGCTGCTCACCGTTCGGCGACTGCAGCATGGTAATAAGACGCGGATCGAGACGGAAGAAACCGAACTGGCGGTTATTATCCATATTCTCGATGGTCTCCAGATGGTCGCCATCGAAGGTCAGACGCGCGCGCACCTGCCCTTCTTTACTGTCCGGGAAATCGAACGGACGACGGATCATCTCGATGCTGTTGGCCTGCACGGTGTATTCGCCCGGGCGCGTCATCGCGCTGACCTGACGATACTGGGTGGCGTTCAGCAGACGCACCATCTCGTTTTTGCTGATCTGCATATCCGGCTCAAGATTCACCATCCGGCCATAAACCGCGGCCGGCAGCTCCCAGACTTTACCGTCAATGCGGCTGCGGATTTTCTGATCGAGGTAGACGCCATAGGCGGCAATCAGCACCGCGAAGACAATCCCCAGCTTGACCAGCAGCCACAGCCAGCGGCGCTTACGACGAGGTTTGCCACCGTTGCCTTTTCCTTTTCTCGGCACCGGTTTCTCATCCTCATAATCATCGTCATCATACTCGTCGTCGTAGTCCTCTTCCCGGACCCGGCGACGGGTAACTTTTTGTTTTGTCGGACGTGAGGGTCTCCCCTTACGTCCGATAGGCTCGCGGTCATCTCCCGCCATGCTTTTTCTCCGCAACGTTCAGGCGCAAGGGCCTGATTCTCAATACTTCCCCTGCACAGAGGAAGAAGAAATCTCTCAAATTAACGTCCAGGCTGCTTATCCTTCGGACGACAACCTGCTGGCAGGCAGGACATGCCGCCAGCCTTTCATGAGGTTGGTTTGCTTCGTTTTACATGATATTAACAATAAAAATTCACCATAAAATCATTATGTTAAACGCATCATCAGCAGAAATGGTCAGAACATAGCACGTAATGTTCAGGGCATACAGGATAGCACTAAAATGCGACATTCTTAACCAGCATTTTACCGCCTGCGCACGTAACAAGATGGGAAAGAGTATGTTTTTTAATAACATAAAAAATGACGCTCGCCCTGATGCCAAATGCGGCGGCATCGCCTCACACCGAAAATATATTTCCCGGACGACAACATTTATTATTGAGAGAAGTAAAGGGAATTAATCGAGTTTCTGCCAATAAAAATGAGAGCCTGTTAACATTTATGCAGAATAATATTTTATGATGACACCAGGAAAATCTTTGTTAAACTAGCGGCCAGTGATTCATTATTTTGATTACTTTACTATGCGCATTCCGCTTATATTTTCGCTTTGCGTGGTCGCCGTGCTCTCTGGCTGCCAACAGAAACCCGCCTCAACGCTCAGCCCGGCCATCAGCAGCCAGGCGCAGCTGGAGCAGCTCTCGTCGGTAGCAGCCGGGACGCGCTATCTCAAGAATAAATGTAATCGTAGCGATCTGCCCGCCGATGAAACGATATATCGGGCAGCGGTGAATGTCGGCAAAGCGCGCGGGTGGGGAAATATTGACGTGGCGACGTTAAGCCAAAATAGCGACCGGCTTTATCAACAACTTTTGCAGGACAGCACTCCGGAAGCCACACAGTGTAGTCAATTTAATCGCCAGCTCGCTCCCTTTATTGCCAGCTTGCGCAGCGACTAAACAAAATATTCTCAACGCGCATTTTATTGCGCGTAGCCCTTATTCCCCTTTCGGCTCTTCGTCAATTTTCCCGCCGGGCCAGTCATCCAGCGCCGCCAGGGTAAATGTTGTGCCGTTGAAGCTAAAGATCGTCACATCCTGCTGGATCTGCTCCACCACCAGATTGGGCAGCGGGGAATCACCCTCCGACCACGCTTTGCCGTTTAACACAATGCTGCGCTTTTCCGGTAGCGAGGCGTAGACATGGGCGCTGTAGCGCAGGGGCGGCAGCGTATCGCTGTCCACTACCGGCGCCGCTGGCGCGCTGGGTTTTACCGCCGACGGCGGGTTTTTTGGCGCGGTCTCCCCGGCGGCGGTTAACGGCAAAAGCGCCGCATGAGCCACCGGCAGAGGCAGCGTTTGCGGCGGTGACGGATGGCGCCACTGCTCGCCGCCAAACCAGCCGAGCGCGATAAATAATCCGGCGTACAGCGGGATAATCCAGCCGGGGATCTGCACCATCCGACCGCGGCTCACCGGCGCGTCTGCCTGCGCGGACGGCGGCTGATGCGCCACCAGAGGCGGGATGCCTCTTTCACTATCATCACGAACAATCACAACCGTCTCCTGTTCCCTCACGGTGCAGAGAAGGCGCCCTTACGGGCGCCCCAGACTGCTGACAAAGTGCATTCTTCAGAGATTGCCCGGCGGCGCTACGCTAGTGCGGGCCGACAGATAACTGCATAACTGTTTGATATTGCAGTCTTTCGTAGGCCGGGTAAGGCGAAAGCCGCCACCCGGCAGAAAGGCGAGCACAATAACGAAACAGGTTTGTCATCAGCCAGAGGCGCCCTTACGGGCGCCCCACGTTATGTTATTTACTGCTCACCGGCAGGCCAGCGCCCTGCGATTCCCCCTGTGGCAGCTCGAGGACCGCTACCGACCAGGCCGGCAGCGTGACCGAGCCGTCAGCGGCAACCTGCACGCCGCTCGCCAGCGAACGGTCGCCTGCCGCCTGCTGGATGGCGCTCAGCTGCAGCGATGTGCCGGCGAAGTCCTGCAGCGTCCGGCTTTCCGGTGCGGCGTTGATCGCCACCACGATGCCGTCGACACGGCTGTCCAGACTGGCGCCAGCCTGCATCCCATCATCGATGGTCATCACCAGCAGACCCGTCTGCTGATCGGCGCCGGTGTTGCGGAAGTCCACGCGCTTCATCACCGTCGCGCCGTCACCGAGGGTAAACAGCGGAGAGGATTTACGCAGCGCGGTCAGCTCCTGATAAAACGCGGTCATCTGCTTGAGCTCCGTTTCACCCGGAGTAGCCACCGCGTCTTTCACCCGGGCGATAATGTCATAGTTGCTGCCATCATCGCTGCTGCGCGGCATACCCACGTTGTAGTTGTTGTCCTGCAGGGAGTAATCCACGCGGTTAAACCAGTCACCGGAATCATACGAATCGCGGGTAAAAGATTTAGAGCGCAGCAGCTCTGAGCCCTGCTGGTCAAAGGCGATCCCCTGGCCGAGCATCACCGTCGCCAGCGACACCGCCTGCATCCGGACGCGGGTATCGAGATCCGCCTCCTGAGCAGCTTTATAGCTGATCATGTCCCACAGCGTTTGGTTGTCGTGTTTTGACACATAATTCACGACTTCCGTCGGGTCAGCCGCATAGCCGCCAGGCGCGCCGTTATAGTCAATCTCGCTGCCTTTCTTCACCGCGCCGTCTTTGTCGATCAGCACGAAGTCCGCGAGGTTACCGGCCATGCCCAGACGGGTCAGATCGGCGAGGTGGCGCGCCTGATCGTCGGTCATGCTGGTCAGCTCATTTGGCTGAACGCCGGCGCCGCTGCCCACCCCCTGATTCTGGCGCAATGCATCGCCGGAATCGAACGGCCCGCCACCGCGCACGGCGTCGCGCAGACGATCGGAGAACGTGCCGATCCCGGTGCCTTTCAGATTGATTTGCGAGGCAATTTCAAAGCGATCGCTCTGGTTGGAATCCCAACCTTCACCAAAGAAATAAATGTCCGGGTTCAGCGCTTTAATGCGCTCCCAGGCCGAGAGGATCTGCGCTTTCGGATGATAGCCCATCAGGTCGAAGCGGAAGCCATCGATCTTATAATCGGTGGTCCATACCGCCAGTGAATCGGCGATAAGCTTGGCGAACATCCGGTGCTCTGGCGCCGAGTCGGAGCAACAGGTGGCCGATTCCACGCTGCCGGTGGTTTCATTCAGGCGCTGATAGTACCAGGGGACGATCTTATCCAGCACCGAGGTGCGGTCGGTCGGGCCGGCGGCGTTGGTGTGGTTGTACACCACGTCCATAATGACGTTCATTCCCAGATCCTGCTTGATCGCCTGAATCATGGTGCGGAACTCTTTAATGCGCGCCGTGCCTTCCGGATCGGTGGCGTAGGATCCTTCCGGCACCGTGTAGTGGAACGGATCGTAGCCCCAGTTATAGGAGTCGGTCTGCGCCACCAGCGTATTCAACGCCTGCACCTGCGGGTTATCCTTGCTGTCGTTCTGCTTCAGCTGGGTCAGCACCTCTTCGACCGTCGAACCGCTGTCGCAATAGCCCGCGAACTCGCTGCTCTTCACCGCGCTGTTGATCTCGCACAGGCGACTGAACGGCTGCTGAATATCGGCGACTTTGTCGCTGAACTCATTGACCGTCGCCAGATCGAAGACCGGCAGCAGCTCAATATGGGTCACTCCCGAGGCCGACAGCTGTTTCAGATGCTGGACCATATTGCTCTCCTGGGCGGTGAGCGCCAGATACTTACCGCGCAGTTCGGCGGGAACGGTTTGATCCCAGGCAGAGAGATCGCGAATATGCGACTCGTGGATCGTCATTTTCGCCAGGTCGGCTTTGGTTTTCTGCGCGTGCGGCATCGTCAGCCCGTCCCAGCCTTCCGGCTTCAGCGCGCTGTCGTTAAGATCGACCACCTGGCTGTACTCCGAGTTGGTCGACAAACTATGGGCGTAGGGATCGGTCACTTCGTACTGCTCGACTTTACGCGACTGCGGGTGGTAGACGGTCATCGCGTAGCGGTAGAACGCGCCCTTCAGGTCGCTCCCGCCCTGCCAGGACCAGGCGCCGGAGGCGCTGTCGCGGGTCATCGGATGGCTGGCCACCACCTTCTTGTCGGCGCTGTAGACCACCAGCTCAACCTGCTGCGCCGTGGGCGCCCAGACGCGGAAGGTCACGCCGCTATCAGTTAGCTGGGCGCCATAGCTCAGCGCCTCGGCGGCAGCGGCATAGGTATCGTCCAGCACGCCGGCGGTCTGCACCTGGGTGGCGGAGCTAAGGATCCCGTCGCTTTCGGCGGATATCGCCACCGTCTCGCCCTGCAGCAATTCATCGACGTTGACATCATCCGGCAGCTTAAAGGCAGGATAGCTGGCGAGATGCGGGAAGCGCATGCTCACCTGCTGGCTGACAGTAGTGGGGGTCAGCTTGACATATTTATCGGTAAATTCGCCGTTACTGTCGGCGGCCACCTTACTGCTGTGGCTGTAATAGAGGCGCACAATGGGTTTATTTTCGCCGCCCGGCCACAGCAGGGTGGTTTTATCGACCCAGTGCGCATCGGCCAGCGCCACGCCAAAGGCGGCGCGGAAGGCGTCGGCGCGGGAGTCATAGACCGCGCTGTTGCCAGCGATGACCGATACCGTGCGATCGGTGAAATCGCCAAAAGAGACGCGCAGGTCGCTGTCGATAAGCTTATTGGTGCCATCGCGGACGATAACGTTGATACATCCGCTCTCTTTAGTCAGCGGGATCACCCAGTAAGGGCCATATTTGTCGCTGCCGGTCGGCGTAGTGCTGACATCATTCCAGTCCGCCACCGGCGCGCTCAGCGCATCACAGGTTTCGTTATTCCATAGATAGAGGTTTTTAGTCGCATAGTCGGCCGGCGTGCTGCTGGTGATGCCGGCGATATCGACAAGGTGAATGACAGCCTGGTTGGCGGAAGCCTGCGCCGCTTCGCCAGGGACGGCAACGTCCGGTAAGCGGACGACCACATCCTGCGGGTCGGGCGTACCGGGCGTGCCTGGGTTGCCAGGATTGCCTGGTGAACCCGGTGAGCCAGAGGGTGAAGAGGAAGAGCTGTTATCACAGCCACTCAATAATACTAACGATCCAAGAAATAGGGCATGACAGGTATATCTGAGCATTCGATAGTCCCTAATATGCTTATTAAATTATAAAAGGTAAGAAAGGATGAATATCTTTACAGCGCGCTAATTAGATATTTTTGCTTTCCGGGGCGCAATCATCCCCCACAAATGAGAGGGGGGCGTAGGAAGCCGGGGGAGTAAATCAATAAAGGGAATGACGACCCGAAACCGCAAACTGATTATGATTCGCCAAGCTTATCGCCACTCTCCGGCAATAAATAATTCAAAAGCCAATAATCACCTACCTGTTTCGGTAGGGTATTACGCCAACGTGCAGAAAAATAAATTAGTAAAGGAATTAAAATGCCAGTTTCTGTGATGGGGTTAACAAATATAAATAAAGGGATAATTAAATTATTACCACAAATTGTGACGCTCATCATATTAATAACCGCTATCCCCCAGCTGGCGAAATTAACCTGGCGCGTGGTATTCCCTGTGAGTCCTGATGATATTTCCGCCCTGCCATTAACCGCTTCTCCAATGGCGGAGTCGGAATTAAAAACCGAACGGCCTGTATTTACCCTGTTTGGTCTGGCGGCAAAAAACAACCCCGCGCCAACGGATGCAACCCACCTCAATCAGGTGCCGGTTTCCAGCCTGAAACTACGCCTTACGGGTCTGCTCGCCAGCAGTAACCCGGCACGATCCATCGCCATTATAGAAAAAGGAAATCAGCAGGTTAGCCTTAGCGCCGGCGATACTATCCCGGGGTATGATGCGCGGATCGTCGCCATTCTTCCCGACCGGATCATCGTTAACTATCAGGGACGCAAAGAGGCTATTTTGTTATTTAACGATACCCGCGCGCCGTCGTCATCGCCCGCTACAGCGGCCACTCCGCCTCTTGTGAAGCAACTCCGCGAACAGCCGCAAAATATCCTCACTTATTTATCTATTTCGCCGGTGCTCAGTGGCGACAAACTGCAGGGCTATCGCCTTAATCCAGGCAAAGACGCCTCGCTATTTCGTCAGTCCGGCCTGCAGGAAAATGATTTAGCCATTGCCCTAAATGGCATTGATTTACGCGATCAGGCGCAAGCACAGCAGGCGCTGCAACATCTGAATGAACAGACCGAAATAACGCTGACCGTTGAGCGAGAAGGTCAACGACACGATATCGCTTTCGCGCTGGGGGATGAATAATTGCCAACCATAAAACGACTGCGGAAAATGCTGACTGTGCTGCTGATATTAACGCCGCTGCTATTTCGTCCGGCCATCGCAGAAGAATTTTCCGCCAGCTTTAAAGGCACCGATATCCAGGAATTTATCAATACCGTCAGCAAAAACCTGAATAAAACGGTGATTATCGATCCCAGCGTGCGCGGCACCATTACCGTACGCAGTTACGATATGCTCAATGAAGAGCAATATTATCAATTCTTCCTTAGCGTGCTGGATGTGTATGGCTTCGCCGTGATCAATATGAATAACGGCGTACTGAAGGTGGTGCGTGCTAAAGATGCGAAAACCTCGGCCGTCCCGGTCGCCAGCGAGGCAGCACCGGGCGAAGGCGATGAAGTGGTCACCCGGGTGGTGCCCCTGACCAACGTCGCCGCCCGCGATCTCGCCCCGCTGCTTCGCCAGCTGAACGATAACGCCGGCGCCGGCAGCGTGGTCCATTATGAGCCCTCCAACGTATTGCTGATGACCGGCCGCGCAGCGGTCATCAAACGCCTGCTGACCATTGTCGAGCGCGTCGACAACGCCGGGGATCGCAGCGTGGTGACCGTTCCCCTCTCCTGGGCCTCCGCCGCGGAGGTGGTCAAACTGGTTACCGAGCTCAATAAAGACAGCAGCAAGTCGGCACTGCCGGGCTCGATGGTGGCGAACGTGGTGGCCGATGAGCGCACCAACGCGGTACTGGTCAGCGGCGAGCCGAACTCGCGCCAGCGCATTATCGCCATGATCAAACAGCTCGACCGCCAGCAGGCGGTGCAGGGCAACACCAAAGTGATCTACCTGAAGTACGCCAAAGCCGCCGATCTGGTGGAGGTCCTCACCGGGATCAGCAGCTCACTGCAGAACGATAAGCAAAGCGCCAAACCGGTGGCCGCGATCGACAAAAATATCATTATCAAAGCCCACGGCCAGACCAACGCCCTGATCGTCACCGCGGCGCCGGACGTGATGAACGATCTTGAGCGAGTGATCGCCCAGCTCGATATCCGCCGCCCGCAGGTGCTGGTGGAGGCGATTATCGCCGAAGTGCAGGATGCCGACGGCCTCAACCTCGGTATCCAGTGGGCCAATAAAAATGCCGGCATGACCCAGTTCACCAACAGCGGGCTGCCGATCTCCACGGTTATCGCTGGCGCCAACCAATACAACAAAGACGGTACCGTCAGCAGCTCGCTGGCCAGCGCTCTGGGCTCGTTTAACGGTATCGCCGCCGGCTTCTATCAGGGGAACTGGGCGATGCTGCTCACCGCCCTCTCCAGCAGTACCAAGAACGATATTCTGGCCACCCCCAGCATCGTCACCCTCGACAACATGCAAGCCACCTTTAACGTCGGCCAGGAAGTTCCGGTATTAACCGGCTCGCAAACCACCTCCGGCGACAACATCTTTAATACCGTCGAGCGCAAAACCGTCGGCATTAAGCTGAAGGTGAAACCGCAGATTAACGAAGGCGATGCCGTGCTGCTGGAGATTGAGCAGGAGGTATCGAGCGTCGCCGACTCGGCCTCCAGCACCAGTAGCGATCTCGGCGCGACCTTCAATACCCGGACGGTGAATAACGCCGTGCTGGTCGGCAGCGGTGAAACGGTGGTGGTTGGCGGGCTGCTGGATAAAAGCGTCACCGATACCGCCGACAAAGTGCCGCTGCTCGGCGACATCCCGGTGATCGGCGCCCTGTTCCGCTCCGAGAGCAAGAAAGTGTCGAAACGCAACCTGATGCTGTTTATCCGTCCGACCATCATTCGCGATCGTGATGAGTACCGTCAGGCCTCTTCCGGCCAGTACACCGCATTCGACAATGCGCAAACCAAACAGCGGGGCAAAGACAGCAGCGAAGCGACGCTCAGCAACGACCTGCTGCACATCTATCCAAAGCAGGAGACCCAGGCCTTCCGCCAGGTCAGCGCCGCCATTGACGCCTTTAACCTCGGAGGCCGCCCATGACGCCAGTCGCCGAACGCCGTCCGCTGTTGCCCTTTGCCTGGGCCCGCGCGCATCATCTTGTGCTGCTCAGCGACGGCGAACGCTGCGAAGCGCTGTGCCGCCCCGATACCGCCGCCCGGGCGCTGCTGGAAGCGCGTCGCCTGGCGGACGGCCCGATGAGCGTCAGCCGTCTGGCGCCGGACGCGTTCGAGAAAGTGCTGGTGCTCAGCTATCAGCGCGACTCGGCGGAAGCGCACCGCATGATGGCCGATATCGGCAATGAGCTCGACCTCTATACCCTCGCCGAAGAGCTACCGGACAGCGACGATCTGCTCGACAGCGAGGACGACGCGCCGATCATCCGCCTGATCAACGCCATGCTCACCGAGGCCATCAAAGAGAAAGCCTCGGATATTCATATCGAAACCTATGAGCGCCATCTGCAGATCCGCTTTCGCGTCGACGGCGTGCTGCGCGAAATTCTGCGCCCGCAGCGGCGGCTGGCCGCGCTGTTAATTTCGCGTATCAAGGTGATGGCCAGCCTGGATATTGCTGAAAAACGGATCCCTCAGGATGGGCGGATGGCGCTGCGCATCGGCGGGCGGGCGATCGACGTGCGCGTCTCCACCCTGCCCTCCAGCCACGGCGAACGCGTCGTCCTGCGCCTGCTGGACAAAAACAGCGTCAACCTGGATCTGCTGACGCTGGGCATGCCCCCCGCTCTGCTCGATCGGGTCGACGCGCTGATCGCCCGGCCACACGGCATTATTCTGGTCACCGGGCCGACCGGGTCGGGGAAAAGCACTACCCTGTATGCCGCCCTCAGCCGCCTCGACGCCCACGAACGCAATATCATGACCATTGAAGATCCGGTGGAGTATGAGCTGGAGGGCATCGGCCAGACTCAGGTCAACGCCAAAGTCGATATGACTTTCGCCCGCGGCCTGCGCGCCATACTGCGCCAGGATCCGGATGTGGTACTGGTGGGGGAAATCCGCGATGGCGAAACCGCCCAGATCGCCGTCCAGGCCTCGCTGACCGGACACCTGGTGCTGTCGACCCTGCACACCAACAGCGCGCTGGGCGCCATTTCCCGTCTGCAGGATATGGGCGTGGAGCCTTTTTTACTCTCCACGTCGCTGCTGGCGGTGATGTCGCAGCGGCTGGTGCGCCAACTTTGCCCGCACTGCCGTCAGCCCACGCAGGCGGATGCCGACACCGCCCGGCAGATGGCGGTCCCGGTCGGCGCGCGGCTGTGGCAGCCCAAAGGCTGTCCGGAGTGTAATTTCATCGGCTATCGCGGACGCACCGGTATTCATGAACTGCTGCTGGTTGACGACCGCATCCGCGCCGCCATCCACCGCGGCGAGAATGAGATCACCCTGATCCAGCAGCTGGGGCCAGCCTGGCAAACCCTGCGCCATGCCGGACGCGACAAAGCGCTGGCGGGGATCACCAGCTGGGAAGAGGTGATGCGAGTCACCGAACAGCAAACGACGGAAAGCGTCTGAGATGGCCCTGTTTCGCTATCAGGCACTGGACCCGCAGGGCAAAACCCGCCGCGGCGTTCAGCAGGCCGACTCCGCCCGCCACGCCCGCCAGCTGCTGCGGGACAACGGCTGGCTGGCGCTGGAAGTGACCGCCGCCGACCCGGCGCGCCGGCTGTGGCGCGGCGGATCCCTCACCCGGCGCACCAGCGCCGGTGATTTAGCCCTGCTCACCCGCCAGCTGGCCACCCTGGTTGCCGCCGGGATCCCGCTGGAAAAAGCGCTCGATGCCGTCGCCCAGCAGTGCGAAAAGGCGCCGCTAAGAACGTTAATGGCCGGGGTGCGCAGCAAAGTACTCGAAGGCCATTCGCTGGCGGAGGCGATGCGCGGCTATCCCGCCTGCTTCGACGGGCTGTTCTGCGCCATGGTGGCGGCCGGCGAAACCTCCGGCCATCTCGACGGCGTGCTGAACCGGCTGGCGGACTATACCGAGCAGCGCCAGCAGCTTCGCGCCCGCCTGCTGCAGGCGATGATCTATCCCATCGTGCTGACGCTGGTCGCCATCAGCGTGATCGCCATTCTGCTCTCCACTGTGGTCCCAAAAGTCGTTGAGCAGTTTGTTCATCTGAAACAGGCCCTGCCGTTCTCCACCCGGCTGCTGATGAGCCTGAGCGATATCGTGCGCAGCGCGGGGCCCTGGCTGGTGCTGCTGTCGCTACTGGCGCTGCTGACGCTGCGTTATCTGTTGCGCCAGCCCGCCCGGCGGCTCGCCTGGGACCGGATGCTGCTGCGCCTGCCGGTCATCGGCCGCGTGGCCCGCAGCGTGAACAGCGCACGCTACGCCCGCACCTTAAGCATTCTCAATGCCAGCGCGGTGCCGCTGCTGCTGTCGATGCGCATCAGCGCCGGCGTCCTCAGCAACGCCTGGGCGCGCAGCCAGCTGGCGGCGGCCAGCGAATCGGTACGCGAAGGCGTCAGTCTGCATCGGGCGCTGGAATCCACCGCCCTGTTCCCGCCGATGATGCGCTACATGATCGCCAGCGGCGAGCAGAGCGGCGAGTTGACCGCGATGCTGGAGCGCGCGGCGGAGAACCAGGACCGGGAGCTGAGCGCGCAGATCCAGATGGCCCTCAGTCTGTTTGAACCCCTGCTGGTGGTCACCATGGCCGGCATGGTGCTGTTTATCGTGCTGGCCATCCTGCAGCCGATCCTGCAACTGAACACCCTTATGAGTATGTAACTGTATTAATGGAGAAAACTATGCAACGGCAACGCGGTTTCACGTTACTGGAAATTATGGTGGTGATCGTCATTCTCGGCATTCTCGCCAGCCTGGTGGTGCCCAACCTGATGGGCAACAAGGAGAAAGCGGACCGCCAGAAAGTCGTCAGCGATCTGGTGGCGCTCGAGGGGGCGCTGGATATGTATAAACTGGACAACAGCCGCTACCCCAACACCGAGCAGGGACTGCAGGCGCTGGTGACCGCCCCGGCCGCCGAGCCGCACGCCCGCAACTACCCGGAAGGCGGCTATATCCGCCGCCTGCCGCAGGACCCGTGGGGAAATGAGTATCAGCTGTTAAGCCCGGGTCAGCATGGCGCCATCGACGTCTTCAGCGTCGGCCCGGACGGGATGCCCGACACCAATGACGACATCGGCAACTGGACCCTCGGGAAGAAATAGTGTCTCAGCGCGGTTTCACGCTCCTTGAGATGATGCTGGTCCTGCTGCTGATTGGCGTCAGCGCCAGCATGGTGCTGCTGGCGTTTCCCTCCGCCCGCACCCAGGAGGCTACGCAGATCCTGGCGCGCTTTCAGGCGCAGCTGGATTTTGTCCGCGAGCGCGGGCAGCAAACCGGTCAGCTCTTCGGGATCGTCATCCACCCTGACCGCTGGCAGTTTATGCGCCTGCAGCCTGCCGACGAAGACGCTCCGGCGGCGGCTGATGACCGCTGGGGCAACGCGCAGTGGCTGCCGCTGCAGGCCGGACGCGTCACCACGGCGGAAACCCTCCCCCGGACCAGGCTGACGCTGCGCTTTCCCGACGGCCAGGCGTGGACGCCAGGCGAGCAGCCCGACGTGCTGATCTTCCCAGGCGGCGAAGTCACACCGTTTCAGCTGCGGATTGACGCCGCGACGGGCATCACCATCGACGCCCAGGGTGACAGCCAGCCGCTGGCGGCGCGGGAGCAGCCATGAAACGCCAGGCCGGGATGACGCTTATCGAAGTGATGGTCGCGCTGGTGATTTTCGCCCTCGCCGGTCTGGCGGTGATGCAGTCCACCCTGCAGCAGACGCGCCAGCTTGGGCGTATGGAAGAGAAAATCCTCGCCAGCTGGCTGGCGGATAATCAGCTGGTGCAGCTGCGGCTGGAGAAACGCTGGCCCGCCCTCAGCTGGTCCGAAACCACCGTGGAAGCCGCCGGAACGCGCTGGTTTGTCCGCTGGCAAGGGGTGGAAACCGCGCTTCCGCAGCTGCGGGCGCTGGACGTGGAGGTCCGGCGGCAAAAAAGCGATCCCGCGCCGCTGGCGACCCTGCGCACCTGGGTGACGCCGCCATGATAACGAAAATGCGCGGTTTCACCCTGATTGAAACGTTGCTGGCGCTGGCTATCCTCGCCGTCCTTAGCGCCGCCGCCGTGATGGTGCTGCAGAACGTCATCCGCGCCGATGGCCTGACCCGCGAGAAGAGCCAGCAGATCGCCGCCCTCCAGCGCGCCTTTCGCCAGATCGCCGACGATGTCACGCACATCATTCCCCGTCGCGCCAGAAACAGCGACACGCTTTTCTTCGCCGGACGTTTCCAGTTGCAGAGCGACGACTGGGGGCTGGCCTTCAGCCGCAGCGGCTGGCCGAACCCGCTGGGGATCCTCCCGCGTTCGGAGATCCAGAACGTCAGCTACCGTCTGCGCCAGCAACAGCTTGAGCGACTGAGCTTCGATCTGCAGGATCCGCTGACCGGCAGCCAGCCGACGGTTCGGGTGGTATTGCGCGAGGTGACGGCGTTTCGCCTGCGGTTCTACGCCGACGGACGCTGGCAGGAGACCTGGGATCGCTCGCAGACGCTGCCGCAGGGGCTGGAGATCACCCTGACGCTGGCGAACAGCGGGGAGATCACCCGCCTGTTTTTACTCACCCCGGGAGGCAGCCAGTGAAAAATCGGCAACGCGGCGTCGCGCTCCTGATGGTGCTGTTCATCCTCGCCCTGATGATGATCCTCGCCAGCGCCATGACCGAACGCACCGCGGTCATGTATCAGCATACCGCCGTGACCCTCGATAATCTGCAGGCCAGATGGTACGCCCTGGCGGCGGAAAACATGGCCGCCGCGCTCCTGCAACGCGACGCGCTGGACTCACCCAGTCAAACGAACCTGGCGCAAAGCTGGGCGCAGGAGGGGCGCCGCTTTACCCTCGACGATGGCGAAATCCTCGCCACGATCCGCGACGGGCACGCCTGCTTTAACCTCAATGCCATCAACCATCGCGCGGATGAAACCAGCGGCGGAACGCCCTACCCGACCGACGTCTTCGTCCGGCTGTTGGCGCTGCTCGGCGAATCGCCGCTGCGCGCCAGCCAGATCGCCGCCGCCCTTGGCGACTGGACGGACAGCGACGGCCAGCCGCGGCTGAACGGAGCAGAGGATGAGGTCTATATGGCGCAAACCCTGGGCTATCTCGCCGCCAACCAGCCGATGCAGGATGTCAGCGAGCTGCGCCTGCTGGCGGGTATGGACGCCGCCCTCTATCAGCGCCTGCTCCCCTTCGTCTGCGCCCAGCCGGATGACGCGCTGCAGGTCAATGTCAACACCCTGCGGCCCTCCCAGGCCCCCCTGCTGGTGGCCCTATTTCCCGGCGAGCTGACGCTGCAGGAGGCGCAACAACTGCTGCACAACCGCCCGCGAACCGGGTGGAGCAGCGTCGCTGCGTTTCTCGCGCAGCCGACGCTGCAGAAAACCGATACCACGCTTGCCCGCCCCTGGCTGACGGTGCACAGCACGCGCTTTATCGCCGCCTTTACCGTGGCGACCGGCAATCTTCGCTTTCAGCTGCACAGCGTCCTGCAACAGGAGGGGCGCACGTTTACCGTCGTCCAGCGGCGATATGGACTTTCTATGGTGGTCGATGAATAAGTTTAACGCTTCTCCCCAGGCCATGCTGATCGTGCGCTTCGCCCCCGGGCTGGCGCCGCTGCACTGGCAACTCTTCGCCCCCGGCGAGCCGCACCACGAGGCCAGCGGCCGGTGGCCGGCTGACGACGCCAGCCCTTTCCCGGCGCTGGCGGCGCACTACCCCGCCTGGGTGCTGATCCCGGCCAGCGACTGCGCGTTTCACTCGCTCACCCTGCCGGCGGGCTTGCGTAAACCGCCGCTGCAGGTCGCCCCATTCCTGCTGGAAGAGCAGCTGGCCGACGATGTCGAAGCCACCCATTTTGCCCTGCTCCACCGCCAGCAGGCGCAGTGCGAGATCGTCGCCGTACAGCGGCAGAAAATGCGCGACTGGCTGGCCCGCTGCGAGTCGCTCTCCCTTCGGCCCCTGGCGTTGACGCCCGACGTGCTGGCCCTGCCCTGGCATCCGCCAGCGTGGAGCGCGGTGCAGGTGGACGAGCAGTGGCTGATCCGCCACCAGCCGTGGGGCGGCATGGCGGCGGAAAACGTCTGGCTGACGGAGCTGCTGCAGAGCGAGGCGGAAGAACCAGTCATCGACAGCTATTCACCGCCGCCCGCGGCGCCGGGCGTCTGGCGGGCGCAACCTGCGCAGACATTGCTGACCCTTGCCGCACGCTATCCGGCAACGCAGCAGCTCAGTCTGCTGCAGGGGGAGTTTGCCGTCCGTCGGCGGCGGCCTGCACAGGCGACCTGGCGTTCGGCGCAATATGCCGCACTGGCTCTGGCGTTACTGGTGGGGACAAACAGCGTGCTGGACCATCTCGATCTGGCGCGTCAGGCCGAGGCGGCGCAGCAGGCCAGCCGGGCTTTCTATCACCGCTGGTTTCCGACGGAGAAAAAGGTGATTAATCCGCGACTGCAGATGCAGCAACACCTGCAAACCCTCGCCCGTCAGGCGCAGCATGCCCCCCTCGTCGATCGCCTCAGCGCGCTGCAAAACATCCTCAGCGACACGCCGGGGATCCGCCTGCGGACGCTGAGCTGGGATGCCGCGGGCAACCGTCTGCAGCTGGATATCGCCGCGGTCTCTTCCCGGGCGCTGGAGCAGTTCACCCAGCGGGCGCAGCCGCGGTTTCGCGTCCGGCCAGGCGACATGACCACGAAACCGGATGGCATTGAGGGACAACTGACGCTGGAGGAAAACAATGGCTAATCTGCTTATCTGGTGGCGGCAGCGCACGCCGTCCGAGCAACGCCTGCTGCTCGGACTCGCGGGGCTGCTGGTGGTATGCGCCCTCTGGTACGGATTGTGGCAGCCCTGGCGAGCCCGTGAGGCGCAGTGGCGACAAACCCTGATGAAAGAGCAGGCCAGCCTGCGCTGGATGACGCAGCAGAGCCCGCGCCTGCAGCAGCTCAGCCAGCAGCCCACGCCGACGGCAAAAGAGGCGCTCACCGCCCTGGTGATGCGCGAGGCGGCGAGCCACGGGCTGGCCGTCGCCCGCCTGCAGCCGCAGGGAAAACGTCTGCAGGTCACCCTCCAGCCCTGCACCTTCCAGGCACTGATGGCGTGGCTCGACGCCCCGGCGATGCGTGGCGTCAACGCGGTCTCCCTGTCCGTGACCGGGCAGCCGTCGCGGCCCGGCTGGGTTATGGTCAACCATCTGCTGCTGGAGCGCGACGATGAAAGCTAAAGGGATCGCGGTGGCGCTGCTGCTGGCGCTCTATCTGCTGTGGCTCACCGCTACCGCCCCGGCGCGCCTGCTGGTCCCGATGCTGCCGCCCGGCGTACAGGTGGGCAGCCTCAGCGGCAGCGTCTGGCGCGGCGCGGCGCAACCGGTCTACTGGCATGGCGAACGGCTTGAACGACTGGCGTGGTCGCTGACCCTGGCTGGCTGGCAGGTCTCTCTCAGCGATCCCCGCGGTGTGGAGGGTCAGGCCCGGCTGTGGGGCCTGCGCGATCTGCGCCTGCAGGAGGGGCGGCTCACCGCCCCCGCCAGCCTGCTCAGCCGCTGGCTGATGTCGACCATGCCCGTCAGCGCCGAGGGAGAGGTCACTTTCAGCCTGGCCGAAGCGCACTTCAGCGAGGGGCGCTGCCGACAAATCACCGCCGGAGGCGCGCAGTGGCGTCAGGCCCGACTGCACTCCCCGGTCGGCAGCCTGGAGCTGGCCCAGGTTAATGGCACCTTCCGCTGTACGGCGGACGGAGCCGTGGCGCTGACCCTCCGCCAGGATTCTCATCAGCTGAGCCTCAGCGGCCAGGGGACCCTGTCGCCCGATGGCCGCTATCTGTTTCGCGGTACGCTACAGCCCCGGCAGGGAATGCCGCCGCTGTTGGCGCTGCTGGTGACGCGCCCCGCCTCTAAAAACGAGCCGGGTCGCACACCGTGGCAGATTCAGGGAAAATGGTTACCCCAGGAGCAAAAATGACGATATTAACGGCATTATCGCTGCACTTTCCCCTTGTCTGGTATGGCTTCCTGCTGCTGTTCGGCCTGGCGCTGGGCAGCTTTTACAACGTGGTGATCTATCGTCTGCCGCGCATGTTGACCCAGACCGCGGACGACGAGCGGATAACCCTCAGCACCCCGGGCTCCTCCTGCCCGCAGTGCCGCCAGCCGATCGCCTGGCGGGACAATATCCCGCTGCTCAGTTTCCTCTGGCTGGGCCGTCGCGCCCGCTGCTGTCAGGCGCCCATCGCGTGGAGCTATCCGCTGACCGAGCTGGCCACCGGCCTGCTGTTTATCCTCGCCGGGGCGCTGCTCGCGCCGGGCCTGCCGCTGGCGGGCGGCCTGCTGCTGCTCTCGTTCCTGCTGATGCTGGCGCGGATTGACGCCCGGACCCAGCTGTTGCCCGACCGTCTGACGCTGCCCCTGCTGTGGGCCGGGCTGCTGTTCAATCTTAACGAGGTGTACATTGCCCTGCCGGACGCGGTCGCCGGGGCGATGGCCGGTTATCTGGCGCTGTGGTCGGTCTACTGGCTGTTCCGCCTGCTGACCGGGAAAGAGGCGCTGGGCTATGGCGATTTTAAGCTGCTGGCGGCGCTGGGCGCCTGGTGCGGCTGGCAGGTTCTGCCGCAGGTGCTGTTGCTCGCCTCGGCCTGCGGGCTGGTGTGGACCCTGCTGCAGCGCCTGTGGACCCGGCAGTCGCTGCAGCAGCCGCTGGCCTTCGGCCCCTGGCTGGCGCTGGCCGGAGGGGGCATTTTTCTCTGGCAGCAGATGGTCTAGCGGTTACTGCCCGCCTGGCCGGGCAGGATACCGCCCGGCCAGACGACTACGAATATTTTTTGCTGCGCCGGGTCGGGGCGGTGTTGGCCGGATCGTCCGGCCAGACGTGTTTCGGGTAGCGTCCCTTCATCTCTTTTTGCACCTCGCGGTAGCTTCCCTGCCAGAAGGCGCTCAGATCGCGGGTGATCTGCAGCGGACGCTGGGCGGGCGACAGCAGCTCCAGCACCAGCGGCACCCGCCCCTCGGCGATAACCGGCGTCGTGGCCTCGCCGAACATCTCCTGCATACGTACCGCCAGCGCTGGCGGGTTCTCCGCATGGTAACGGATCGCCAGACGGCTGCCGGTCGGCACGGTATAGTGCGTCGGCAGCTCGCGATCCAGCTTCTGGCGCAGCGGCCACGGCAGCCAGTCCTGTAGCGCCTGACGCAGATCCAGTGCCTTCAGCGCCCGCAGCGAGTGAACGCCGTTCATCTGCGGCAGCAGCCATGCCTCCAGCGAGGCCAACAGCGAAGCGTCATCCACCGCGGGCCACGCCTCTTCCGGCAACCACTGCGCCGCACACTGCAGCCGCAGTCGCAGCTGCTCAGCCTCTGGCGTCCAGTTGAGCACACCGAGGCCTTTCTCACGAATACCGTTGAGCATCGCCTGATGCAGCTCCGCCTCAGAGGGCTTCGCCAGCGGCTGGGTCTTGATCACCAACTGGCCTATCACCGTCCGCCGCCAGGCTTTCAGCGTCCCCTGCGCTTCATCCCACTCCACCGTGTCGGAACGCTGCGCCAGCTCGGGACGGGCGGCGATCAGCTCGCCGATATCCACTGGCAGAGCCAACAGCATGCGGGCATCCGGCGAGGCGCTGCCCTGCAGCAGCAGCGGAGCGATCAGCCACTCATGGCGGCCCAGCGCGTCGTCGGCGTCCAACATCGCGCCCATGCCGTTCGCCAGCTGGTAGCGCCCCTCCTGACCGCGGCGGCGGGCGATGCGATCGGCGAAGGCCGACGCCAGCAACTCCGCCATTCCTTCGGCATCGGGCTGGCCGCCGCGGCGGGCCAGACGCTTCATCAGCTGCTGCGCCCGCTGCTGCCAGTTGGTCTGCTGACGGGAAAAGACGGCGCCCAAATCCACCAGCCCGCCGCGCGGAGGCTCCTCAAGGATCGCCGCCAGCCTGGCCGCCGTCGCCGCCTCGTCATCGGTCTGCGCGGCGGCCAGCATCGCCGCCAGCCGGGGCTCGTTGCCGAGGGTCGCCATTTTGCGGCCAAACGCCGACAGCCGCTCGCCGTCCAGCGCCGAGAGCGCCTCCAGCAGGCGGCGCGCGGCGGCCAGGTTCACCGCGGGCGGCTGATCCAGCCAGGCCAGCGCGGCCGGATCGTGGCAGCCCCACTGCAGCAGCTCCAGCAGTAGCGCCGACAGATCGCTGTGCAGGATCTCCGGTTCGCTCTGCGCCGCCGCCCGTTCCGCCTGTTCTTTGCCGAGCAAATGCAGGCAGATCCCCGGAGAGAGACGACCGGCGCGTCCGGCACGCTGCGTCATCGATGCCTGGCTGACGCGCTGCGTCACCAGCCGGGTCAGGCCGGTGCGCGGGTCAAAGCGGGCGACCCGCTCCTGGGCACTGTCGACCACCAGGCGGATCCCCTCGATGGTCAGACTGGTCTCGGCGATATTGGTGGCCAGCACCACTTTGCGCTTCCCGGCCGGCGCCGGGAGGATCGCTTTGCGCTGCTCGCTTAGGGGCAGCGCGCCGTACAGCGGGCAGAGGATGACATCCTCCGCCACGCGCTCCGTCAGCTGTTCCTGAACGCGCTGGATCTCACCGACGCCAGGCAGAAACAGCAGCATCGATCCCTGTTCATGTCGCAACAGCTCCGCTGCCGCCACCGCCACCGCCTCATCAAAGCGCTGGTGCGTGGGAAGCGGGTTGAAACGGCGCTCCACCGGATAAGCGCGCCCCTCCGAGACCACCACTGGCGCCTCAGGCAGCAGACGCTGCAGGCGATCGTTATCGAGGGTCGCCGACATGATCAGCAGCTTGAGATCGTCACGCAATCCCTGCTGGACGTCGAGCAGCAAGGCCAGCGCCAGATCCGCCTGCAGGCTACGCTCGTGAAACTCATCGAGGATCACCAGCCCCACGCCCGCCAGCTCCGGATCGCGCTGGATCATGCGCGTCAGGATCCCCTCCGTGACCACCTCCAGGCGGGTCTGCGGCCCGACGCAGGTTTCGGCGCGCATGCGGTAACCCACGGTCTCCCCCGGCTTTTCGCCAAGCAGTTCAGCCAGCCGCTGCGCGACATTACGCGCCGCCAGGCGCCTCGGCTCCAGCAGGATAATGCGTCCCGCGATGTTGCCCTCGGCGAGGATCTGCAGCGGCAGCCAGGTCGATTTCCCGGCGCCGGTCGGCGCGTTGAGCAAAACCTGCGGCGCGTGCTGCAGGGCGGATAACAGTTCTGGGAGGACGGCGGCAACCGGCAATGAGGACACAAAAGGCTCCGGGGGTTAACATTCAGGGGCTCGCATTGTAGCATCCCCCTAATTCATTACCGAGTCTCTATCATGTCTGAGCCGAAAAGGCTGTTTTTTGCGCTTGAACTGCCGTCTGCCGTCCAGAAACAGATCGTCCAGTGGCGGGCAAGCCACTTCCCCGAGGATGCCGGCAGGCCCGTCGCGGCGGATAACCTCCATCTGACGCTGGCGTTTCTCGGCGAGGTGAGCGCGGAAAAACAGCGGGCGCTGGCCGCCCTCGCCGGCCGCCTCCGCCAGCCGGGCTTTACCCTGACGCTGGACGATGCCGGACAGTGGCTGCGCTCGCGGGTGGTCTGGCTCGGGACCCGTCAGCCGCCGCGCTCAGGCGGCGCGCAGCGGCTGCTATCAGAGCCCGCAGCCGTTTCATCCGCATATTACCCTGTGGCGCGATGCCCGCCAGGCGGTGCCGATCCCGGCTCCCGGCTTTCACTGGTCGTTTCCGGTGAACGAGTTCGTGCTTTATGAGTCCAGCTTCGGCCGGGGGCGCACGCGCTACACGGCGCTGGAACGTTATCCGTTTCATAAGGAAAGTTGATGCAGTTTGATCCGCCGTTACAGCCCGCTATTTTGCTTAAACGTTACAAACGATTTCTTGCTGACGTGGTTACCCCCGATGGCCGTGAGCTGACGCTTCACTGCCCCAATACCGGCGCAATGACCGGTTGCGCCGCCCCGGGCGACACCGTCTGGTATTCCACTTCTGACAATGCGAAGCGCAAATATGCCCACACCTGGGAATTAACTGAAACGCAACAGGGCGCGGTTATTTGCGTCAATACGCTGCGCGCGAATTCGCTGGCAAAAGAGGCGATTTCCGCCGGAATAATCCCTGAGCTTTCCGGCTATAACCAGCTGAAAAGCGAAGTGAAATATGGCGAAGAGAATAGCCGTATCGATATTATGTTACAGGCAGATGACCGACAAAACTGCTATATTGAAGTGAAATCGGTTACGTTGGCGGAGAAAGAATACGGTTATTTTCCCGATGCGGTAACCACGCGCGGTCAGAAGCACCTGCGGGAGCTGATGGCCGTCGCGGCAAATGGCGACCGTGCGGTGATTTTATTTGCCGTTTTGCATTCGGCAATTGACCGTTTCTCTCCCGCGCATCATATTGATGCCAGATACGCACAGCTGTTAACAGAAGCCCGCGACAAGGGGGTGGAAATTCTCGCCTGGAAGGCGGAACTTTCTACGACGAAGATGACTCTGAATAAGCCGATTGCCGTGGTGTTAAACCCCGGGAAATAAGTGGCTAAATAGTGTTCGGGTCGCAAGCGCGAATACGCTTTTCTTCACAGGGTTGTCAAGTGTAACGTTTAGATAATTGCTATCCGGAAAAGCATCTGCTATTTATAGCGGCCTGATTTTCCCCCACATGGGGATCGATAGTGCGTGTTAAGGAGAAGCAACATGCAAGAAGGGCAAAACCGTAAAACATCGTCCCTGAGTATTCTCGCCATCGCTGGGGTGGAGCCGTACCAAGAGAAACCGGGCGAAGAGTATATGAACGAAGCCCAGCTGGCGCACTTCAAGCGTATTCTTGAAGCATGGCGTAATCAACTCAGGGATGAAGTGGATCGCACCGTAACGCACATGCAGGATGAAGCTGCCAACTTCCCGGATCCGGTAGACCGTGCCGCCCAGGAAGAAGAGTTCAGCCTGGAACTGCGTAACCGCGACCGCGAACGTAAACTGATCAAAAAGATCGAGAAAACGCTGAAAAAAGTTGAAGATGAAGACTTCGGCTACTGCGAATCCTGCGGCGTGGAGATCGGCATTCGCCGTCTGGAAGCGCGTCCGACTGCGGATCTGTGCATTGACTGCAAAACCCTGGCGGAAATTCGCGAAAAACAGATGGCGGGCTAATCCCCTGCTGCCTCACTCTCTGGCGGGAGTCTCTCCCGCCTGGTTCTGTTGTCCGTAACATGACTGACTCACGCTATATTGGGCGCTTTGCTCCCTCCCCCTCCGGTGAACTCCACTTCGGCTCTTTGATTGCCGCGCTCGGCAGCTACCTGCAAGCCCGCGCGAACCAGGGTATCTGGCGCGTTCGTATTGAAGATATCGACCCGCCGCGCGAAGTCCCCGGGGCCGCCGACACCATTCTGCGCCAGCTTGACCACTACGGTCTGCACTGGGACGGCGAGGTGCTCTGGCAGTCGCAACGACATGAAGCTTACCGCGAGGCGCTGGCCTGGCTGGGTGAACAAGGGCTGAGCTATTACTGCACCTGCACCCGCGCGCGGATCCATGCCGTAGGCGGGATCTACGATGGTCACTGCCGCGACCTCGGGCTGGGGGCGGAAAACGCCGCGCTGCGCCTGCGCCAGACCCGTCCGGTGCTGCAGTTCACCGATCGCCTGCGCGGCACGCTGGTCGCCAACGAGCCGCTGGCGCGCGAGGATTTTATTATCCACCGTCGCGACGGCCTGTTTGCCTACAATCTGGCGGTGGTGGTTGATGACCACTTTCAGGGGATCACCGAGATCGTCCGCGGCGCTGACCTGATTGAGCCGACGGTCCGGCAGATTTCACTGTATCAGCATTTTGGCTGGCAGGCGCCGGACTACCTCCATCTGCCGCTGGCCCTCAATGCTGACGGGAATAAACTCTCTAAACAAAACCACGCACCGGCGCTGCCGGAAGGCGATCCGCGCCCCGAAATTGTCCGGGCGCTCCGGTTTCTTAATCAGGACATCGCCCAGGACTGGCAAGCCCTGAGCATGGACGATTTACTCAGTCAGGCCGTCGCCAACTGGCAGCCCGCAAAAATCGAGCATTCTCAAATGGCTCCCGCTGAGCTATGATTAGCCGCTATTTTTATACTGTACAGTTGATCTGAAGTCCGTCTGACACTACGAGGTGCACCATTTTTACCCGAGTCGCTAATTTTTGCCGTAAGGTGCTAAGCCGTGAGGAGCGCGAGGCAGAAGCCGCCGTCGAACCCATGCCTATGACGGTGATCCCGCGTGAGCAGCATGCTATTTCCCGCAAAGATATCAGTGAAAACGCCCTCAAGGTCATGTACCGCCTCAACAAGGCAGGCTACGAATCCTGGCTGGTCGGCGGCGGTGTCCGCGACCTGCTGCTTGGCAAAAAGCCGAAAGATTTTGACGTCACCACCAACGCCACACCGGATCAGGTGCGCAAGCTGTTCCGCAACTGCCGTCTGGTCGGGCGACGTTTCCGCCTGGCGCACGTCATGTTCGGGCCGGAAATCATTGAAGTGGCCACCTTCCGCGGCCACCACGAAGGGCACACCACCGATCGCGTGACCTCCCAGCAGGGCCAGAATGGCATGCTGCTGCGGGATAACATCTTCGGCTCGATCGAAGAGGATGCCCAGCGTCGCGACTTCACCATCAATAGCCTTTATTACAGCGTGGCTGACTTTACCGTTCGCGACTACGTCGGCGGCATGAAGGATCTGCAGGACGGCGTGATCCGCCTGATCGGCAATCCGGAAACCCGCTATCGCGAAGATCCGGTACGCATGCTGCGCGCGGTGCGCTTTGCCGCCAAGCTGGATATGCGTATCAGCCCGGAAACGGCTGAACCACTGCCGCGCCTGGCCACCCTGCTCCACGACGTGCCGCCGGCACGCCTGTTCGAAGAGGTGCTTAAGCTGCTGCAGGCCGGGTATGGCTACCAGACCTACATGCTGCTGCGCGAATACAACCTGTTCCAGCCGCTGTTCCCGACCATCACCCGCTACTTTACCGAGCGCGGCGACAGCCCGATGGAGCGGATCATCAGCCAGGTGCTGAAGAACACCGATAACCGCATTCATAACGACATGCGCGTCAATCCGGCCTTCCTCTTCGCGGTGATGTTCTGGTATCCGCTGCTGGAGACGGCGCAAAAAATCGCCCAGGAGAGCGGCCTGGCGTACTACGACGCCTTCGCTCTGGCGATGAACGATGTCCTGGACGAAGCCTGCCGTACGCTGGCGATCCCTAAACGCATCACTACCCTTATTCGTGATATCTGGCAGCTGCAGCTGCGCATGTCCCGTCGCCAGGGCAAACGCGCCTGGAAACTGATGGAGCATCCGAAATTCCGTGCCGCCTACGATCTGCTGGAGCTGCGCGCCGGGGCGGAAAACAACAGCGAACTGCAGCGTCTGACCAAATGGTGGGGCGAATTCCAGGTCGCCGCGCCGCCGGAACAAAAAGACATGCTCAACGACCTCGGGGACGATCCGGCGCCACGCCGTCGCCACCGTCGTCCGCGCAAACGCGCGCCGCGTCAGGGTAACGCATGACCCTGGTCTATATCGCGCTTGGCAGTAACCTTGCTTCTCCGCTGGAGCAGGTGCAGGCAGCCATCCGCGCGCTGGGCGATATTCCGCACAGCCGCGTGGTGAACGTCTCTTCGTTCTACCGCACGCCGCCGCTGGGCCCGCAGGATCAGCCGGACTATCTCAACGCCGCCGTCGCGCTGGAAACCACCCTGGCGCCCGATGCGCTGCTCGATCACACTCAGCGCATCGAGCTGCAGCAGGGTCGGGTGCGCAAAGCTGAACGCTGGGGACCGCGCACGCTCGACCTCGACATCATGCTGTTTGGCGATGAGGTCATCAATAGCCCGCGCCTGACCGTTCCGCACTATGATATGAAAAACCGCGGCTTTATGCTCTGGCCGCTGTTCGAGATCGCTCCGGATCTCCATTTTCCTGACGGCCCTGCGCTGCGCGCCGTGCTGGATGATCTGGGCGCGGAAAAACCCGCGAGCTGGTAATCCCCTCTCCTTTTTTAGCATTTGCGGCGATCGTCGTAATCGGTTGCCCAAAATCATTGCCCCTCTGAATGCTGCTGTTAGAATGCCGGTTAATATGACTTTCATCATCAGGAAATGTTATGAAACCGACCACCATTGCCCTGCTGCAGAAATGCAAACAGGAAAAGAAGCGCTTTGCCACCATTACCGCCTACGACCATAGCTTCGCGAAGCTGTTCGCCGATGAAGGCATTAATGTGCTGCTGGTGGGCGATTCCCTGGGAATGACGGTACAGGGTCACGACTCCACCCTGCCGGTCACCGTGGAAGATATCGCCTATCACACCCGCGCCGTCCGCCGCGGTGCGCCGAACAGCCTGCTGCTTGCCGACCTGCCGTTCATGGCCTACGCCACCCCCGAACAGACCTTCGAAAATGCGGCCATCGTGATGCGCGCTGGCGCCAATATGGTCAAACTCGAAGGCGGCGCCTGGCTGGCCGATACCGTGAAGATGCTGGCGGAACGCGCGGTGCCGGTTTGCGGCCACCTCGGCCTCACGCCGCAGTCGGTAAACGTATTCGGCGGGTATAAAGTGCAGGGGCGCGGCGATGCAGCGCAGACCCTGTTTGACGACGCATTAGCGCTGGAAGCGGCTGGCGCGCAGCTGCTGGTGCTGGAGTGCGTCCCGGTAGAACTGGCGAAACGCATTACCGACGCCCTGACCATTCCAGTGATCGGCATCGGCGCGGGCAACGTCACCGACGGGCAGATCCTGGTGATGCATGACGCATTCGGGATCACCGGCGGCCACATCCCTAAATTCGCCAAGAATTTCCTTGCCGAAGCGGGCGACATCCGCGCCGCGGTACGGCAGTATATTGCCGAAGTTGAATCCGGGGTCTATCCGGGCGAAGAACACAGTTTCCATTAAGGAGTCTTGTTGTGCTGATTATTGAATCCGTGCTGCTGCTGCGTCAGCATATCCGCCGTCTGCGTCAGGAAGGTAAGCGTATCGCGCTGGTTCCGACGATGGGCAACCTGCATGATGGTCATATGAAGCTGGTTGATGAGGCTAAAGCCAGCGCGGACGTGGTGGTGGTCAGTATTTTCGTCAATCCGATGCAGTTTGACCGCGCCGACGACCTGGCGCGCTATCCGCGTACCCTGCAGGATGATTGCGAAAAGCTGAACAAGCGCCATGTCGACTTTGTCTTCGCGCCGACGCCGGCGGAAGTTTATCCCCAGGGCACCGAAGGCCAGACCTACGTCGACGTCCCCGGCCTGTCCACTATGCTGGAAGGCGCCAGCCGCCCGGGCCACTTCCGCGGCGTGTCGACCATCGTCAGTAAGCTGTTCAATCTGGTTCAGCCGGACGTCGCCTGCTTCGGCGAGAAAGACTTTCAGCAGCTGGCGCTGATCCGCAAGATGGTCGCCGACATGGGCTACGATATCGAGATTATCGGCGTGCCGATCGTCCGCGCGAAAGATGGCCTGGCGCTGAGCTCGCGTAACGGCTACCTGACCGCCGACCAGCGCAAAATCGCTCCCGGCCTCTACAAAGTGCTGAGCGCGGTGGCGGAAAAACTGGCCGCCGGCGATCGCCAGCTCGATGAGATCATCGCTATCGCTGAACAGGAGCTAAATGAAAAAGGCTTCCGCGCCGACGACATTCAGATCCGCGATGCCGACACCCTGCTTGAGCTGACGGATGCCAGCCAGCGCGCGGTGATCCTGATGGCCGCCTGGCTGGGTCAGGCCCGCCTGATCGACAACCAGATCGTCACGCTCGGTCAGTAGACAGCGGGTAAAAATCGGGCAATACTTGCCCGGGCTTTTCTCAGGGCGGACGACCTGTCCGCTCTGCTACATTAAGGTTGAAGGGTAGAAGTTATGATGCGTAATATGCTGCAGGGCAAGCTCCACCGCGTAAAAGTCACGCAGGCTGACCTGCACTATGAAGGTTCATGCGCCATTGACCAGGATTTCCTGGATGCGGCCGGTATTCTGGAGAATGAAACCATTCACCTCTGGAACGTCACCAACGGCAATCGTTTCTCCACCTATGCGATTGCCGCCGAACGGGGTTCCAGAATCATCTCCGTCAACGGCGCCGCCGCGCACTGCGCCAGCGTCGGCGATATCCTGATCATCGCCAGCTTCGTCACCATGTCGGACGAAGAGGCGCGCACCTGGCAGCCCAACATCGCCTACTTCGAAGGCGACAATGAAATGAAGCGCCAGGCGAAAGCCATTCCGGTGCAGGTCGCCTGATGACCGCGGCGCTGCGCTCAGGCGCAGCGCCGGTATTACCCCTGCGGCTGGTTACTGATCAGCCGCGACATCGTCTCCAGCGAATCCGTGCGTAAGATATATAACCGCTTTAACAGAAACGGATTGTCACCCGGCTTCACCTTCCCACGCACCGTTGTCACCGCCATATGAAACCCGGCGTCATTCGCCGCCTGCACCGCCGTGGCGTTATAGCCGCCGAAGGGATAGGAAAGGTAGAGAACATGTGGATTAAACTGGCTGAGCGCCCGGCGCGAGCGGGCGAAATCAAACAGAATATTATGGTAATTGCGGCTGAATAAAATCGGCCGGCGGCCGGCGTCAACCCGATGCAGGAAGTGGGTATGCGACTGAATATCAAAAACATCCTGGATCTGCCGGAGCTCAGAAATACTCATGAACTGCAGCGATTTCGGATCCCATTTCTGCGGATGGCGCTTAATACGCGAGGAGATAATAAACGCGGTGGCATGAAAACCGTACTGCTTTAGTACCGGATAGGCGTAACGGTTTACCGATTTCAGGCCGTCATCGAAGGTGATGACCACTGCCCGCGCCGGAAGGTTGATTTTATTACGCACATAGCCTTCCAGCTGATACAGGGTCAGCGTGGTATAGCCCTGATCGCGCAGCCAGGTCATCTGGTTGTTGAAGGCGCGTACCGAGGTCGTGGTCGAGGTATGGCGGAAACGGGTGTTCTCTTCGTCGCGCAGAATGTGATGATAGGTCAGTACGGGAATACCATTATCTTCCTGTGCATCCAGACTGCTGACCCACGCCAGCCGGTCGCCAATGCGGATCTGAAACCAGGTCTGATTGAGCCGGTCTTTTAGCTTGCTGAGGATCGGATAGCGCAGGTTAGTGGCCAGCGTACCAAACGGCACGCTGCTCACGGCGGGTGTGTTGTAGAGCGGCGTATCTTTCCAGGTGAGCAAATTCTGGTTACTCAACGGTTTATTGAGATCCCCCAGTCGGTCCTCCACTCGCTGCTTACCCTGTACCGGCTCGAGGTGGCCTTTATCAATAAACCCGGTGCCGAAGCCGAAGCGAAATTCATAATAGTCAGCCGCCGTCGGGACGACCGCGAGGATCTGCCCGGCACGCACATTGCCGACGCTGACCACATGATTCCCCACCTGCGCCCAGATGACCGCATCTTCGGTGGTCTGCATATAGTGTACAGGCTTGCCCTGCTGGCTAAGCAGACTGGCGGAAGCGCTGAGCGAGGTCAGTAAAAGAAGCAGCGTAAAAAATCGGGCAAGCATGCGCATCGAACCGGTAAACCATCAACGGCAGTTATTGTAACAAAAGCAGCATCTGTCACGCTGTTTAATTTCCGAAGGTATCATGGCGCAAGCGGAACGGGGGATTCTTCTGCTGCTGATGCCACAGGCTGCTCACCATCGGCCCGCCCGCGCTGACGATGGCCTGGCGAAACGCCTCGCTGCTTAACGTGTTCCGCAGCAGATACATTCGCTCAAGTAATGAATAGCTGACGCCGGAGATCACTTCGCAGTGGGTATGTTTGTGGCTCATCAGCGCCGCGGCCCGATAAGGCGCCGCGCCGGTTCTGTCGGTCAGGAAAATGACCCCGTCCCCGGAGTCGGTGGCATGCAGCGCATCGCACATCATCCGGCTCAACATATTACTGCTGAGATTGCGCCAGTAATTGACCGCCCGGCACTGGGCCAGCGGACCAAATTTTCGTTCAAGACGATCCAGCATCTCCTGCGCCAGCTCATCGTGGCAGGTAATGACCCAACCAAGCATGCTTCCCTCCTTAGCCAGCCAACAATGTAGCAAGGGGAGGATGGCGTATCGGTGATGGCGGTCAAAGATAAGCGGTTAGCGCTTCGCGTATTGGCATCAGGAAGCGCTAACCGTGATGAACATCAGCTGCGCAGGCCGCGGCCGCGCTGGATTAACGACCAGCAAAGCAGATAGAAGGCGACGATGAAGACCACCAGCACCGCAAAGGTGGTCACCAGCGGCACATCGTTGATACCCAGGAAGCCGAAGCGGAAACCGCTGATCATGTAGACGATGGGATTCAGATGCGACAGCCCCTGCCAGAACGGCGGCAGCAGGGTCAGCGAGTAGAACACCCCGCCGAGGTAGGTCAGCGGCGTCAGCACAAAGGTCGGGATCAGGCTAATGTCGTCAAAGGTCTTGGCAAACACCGCGTTCAACAGGCCCGCCAGCGAGAACAGCACCGCGGTGAGGATCAGCGTCAGGGCGACAAACAGCCAGGAGTGAACCTGGAACGGCACAAAGAACAGTGATACCGCCGTCACCAGGATCCCCACGCACAGTCCGCGCGCCACGCCGCCGCCAACGTAGCCAGCGATGATCACATGCGTCGGCACCGGCGCCACCAGCAGCTCTTCAATATTGCGCTGAAACTTGGCGCTGAAGAACGACGAGGCGACATTGGCATAAGCGTTGGTGATCACCGCCATCATGATCAGGCCCGGCACGATAAACTGCATATAGGTAAAGCCGTGCATCTCGCCGATGCGCGACCCGATCAGGTTGCCGAAAATCACGAAGTACAGGGTCATGGTGATCACCGGCGGCACCAGCGTCTGGATCCAGATGCGCATAAAACGGTGGATCTCTTTGGTCCAGATGCTTTTCAGCGCGACCCAATAAAGCTGCATCATGCTGACTCTCCTTTTCGCTCATGCACCAGCGTGACAAACAGCTCTTCCAGACGGTTAGCTTTGTTACGCATACTCAGTACCTGCACCCCCTGGGCGCTCAGTTGGGCAAAGACGCTGTTAATCCCCTGCTCGCGCAGAACCTCGACTTCCAGCGTCGAGGTATCGACCAGTTGATACTGGTAGCCTTCGAGCTTCGGTACCGGGCTTTTTGGCGCGAGGTCAAGAATAAAGGTCTCTGACTTCAGCTTCGAAAGCAGCGCTTTCATCGAGGTGTTTTCCACCAGCGCGCCGTGCTGGATGATGCCGATGTTGCGGCATAGCATTTCGGCCTCTTCGAGATAGTGGGTGGTCAGGATAATGGTGGTTCCGCGATCGTTCAGATCCTTAAGAAAGCCCCACATTGAGCGACGCAGTTCAATATCGACGCCAGCGGTCGGTTCGTCGAGGATCAGCAGCTTCGGCTCATGCATTAGCGCGCGGGCGATCATCAGGCGACGCTTCATCCCGCCGGAGAGCATCCGCGCGCGTTCGTTGCGTTTTTCCCACAGATCGAGCTGTTTTAGGTATTTTTCGCTGCGGGCGACAGCTTCTTTGCGTTCCACGCCGTAGTAGCCCGCCTGGTTAACGACAATCTGCTGCACGGTCTCGAACGGGTTGAAGTTAAATTCCTGCGGCACCAGGCCAAGCTGACGCTTGGCATTGACGACGTCTTTTTCCAGATCGTAGCCAAAGACATTGACCTGACCGGAGGTTTTATTCACCAGCGAACTGATGATGCCGATAGTCGTGGATTTTCCGGCCCCGTTCGGCCCCAGCAGGGCATAGAAATCCCCCGCCTCGACCTGCAGGTCGATTCCCCGCAGCGCCTGAACCCCGCCGGGGTAGGTTTTTTTGAGCTGTTTTAATTCCAGAGCAATGGTCATTAAATATCTCTTCTCGTGTCGTGACACGTCATTAACCCGCCTGACTCACGTTTGCGTTCTACTGGCGCTGGCGCCGCCAACGCATCGGTAGCCTGACGTATCACGGGTTAAGATGGTTTTAAAAAAGGTGAGCTTACCCTATATTAGCGCAACGCACTTACTTGGTTACAGGCCGATAACGTCCATGAATGATATAGATACACTCATCAGCAATAATGCACTATGGTCAAAAATGCTGGTGGAAGAGGACCCCGGCTTTTTTGAGAAACTGTCGCAGACGCAGAAACCGCGCTTCCTTTGGATTGGCTGCTCTGACAGCCGCGTTCCCGCTGAGCGACTTACCGGCCTGGAACCTGGCGAACTGTTTGTCCATCGTAACGTCGCTAACCTGGTGATCCACACCGACCTGAACTGCCTGTCGGTGGTGCAGTATGCCGTCGATGTCCTCGAAGTCGAGCACATTATTATTTGCGGCCACTACGGCTGCGGCGGCGTGCAGGCGGCGGTGGAAAACCCGGAGCTGGGGCTTATCGACAACTGGCTCCTGCATATCCGCGATATCTGGTTCAAGCACAGCTCACTGCTAGGTGAAATGCCGGAGGAGCGCCGTCTGGATACCCTTTGCGAACTCAACGTGATGGAGCAGGTGTACAACCTGGGACATTCGACGATTATGCAATCGGCGTGGAAGCGCGGACAGAAGGTCACCATCCACGGCTGGGCATATGGCATTCACGACGGGCTGCTGCGCGATCTGGATGTCACCGCCGTGAGCCGGGAAACCCTCGAACAGCGCTATCGCCACGGCATCTCCAACCTCAAGATCAAGCACATCAACCACAAATAGCCTTCAGGCTTAGCCCCCCCTGGAGAGCGCAGCGCGCGCTGTCCTGGGGGGATATCTCTTACTCGTCCAGCAGGGTAACTTTGCCAATATACGGCAGATGACGGTAGCGCTGGGCGTAGTCGATACCGTAGCCCACCACGAACTCGTCCGGAATGGCGAAACCGACGAACTCAACCGGGACATTCACTTCACGACGGCTTGGTTTATCCAGCAGCGTACAAATGGCCAGCGATTTCGGCTCGCGCAGGCTGAGGATCTCACGCACTTTAGACAGGGTATTGCCGGAATCGATGATGTCTTCCACGATCAGTACATCTTTACCACGGATGTCTTCATCCAGATCTTTGAGGATTTTCACATCACGGGTGGTGGACATGCCGCTGCCGTAGCTGGAGGCGGTCATAAAATCGACTTCATGCGGCACCTGCACTTCACGGCACAAGTCGGCCATGAACATAAATGAGCCGCGAAGCAGCCCCACCAGCACCATTTCGCTGCCACTGTCCTGATAATGTTCGTTGATTTGACGACCCAGTTCCGCGATGCGCGCTTTGATCTCGGATTCCGGGATCATCACTTCTACAGTATGTTTCATAAGACTAACCATTTGATTCTAAATATAAATCATCAAAGCCGCTGCTTTCGCCCCGACGATGACCGGCAAGCCATCCAGTATACCAGCAAAAAGAAATCTTCGGTGCAGGGATTAATAAAGCCATATTTGTGATTCCGATCACACTTGTTAAAACCTATAATTAATTGCAGTTAAAAAATTAACAAACACATGAGTAACTTTCTATGGCTGAAACAAAGTCTCAACAATCAAGGCTCCTGGTGACGCTGACTGCGCTATTTGCAGCGTTCTGCGGCCTCTATCTTTTAATCGGCGGAGCATGGCTGGTCGTGCTTGGCGGCTCCTGGTACTACCCTATCGCCGGTCTGGTGATGCTGGGCGTGACCGTGATGCTGCTGCGCGGCAAACGCGCTGCGCTGTGGCTGTACGCTGCGCTGCTGCTGGCGACGATGATCTGGGGCGTCTGGGAAGTCGGCTTCGACTTCTGGGCGCTGACGCCGCGTAGCGACATCCTCGTCTTCTTTGGTATCTGGCTGATCCTGCCCTTTGTCTGGCGTCGTCTGTCCGTGCCTTCCGCTGGCGCCGTAGGCGCGCTGGTCGTCGCCCTGCTGATCAGCGGCGGCATGCTGACCTGGGCTGGTTTTAACGACCCGCAGGAAGTCAACGGCACCCTGAGCGCCGACGCCACCCCGGCCGCGCCGATCTCCAACGTTGCCGACGGCGACTGGCCGGCCTATGGCCGCAACCAGGAAGGCCAGCGCTTCTCTCCGCTGAAGCAGATTAACGCCGACAACGTGAAGAACCTGAAGGAAGCCTGGGTATTCCGCACCGGCGACCTGAAGCAACCGAACGACCCGGGTGAAATCACCAACGAAGTGACGCCGATTAAAGTCGGCGACACGCTCTTCCTGTGTACCGCCCACCAGCGTCTGTTCGCGCTGGACGCGGCCACCGGTAAAGAGAAGTGGCATTTTGACCCGCAGCTGAACGCCGATCCGTCGTTCCAGCACGTCACCTGCCGCGGCGTCTCTTATCACGAAGCCAAAGCGGATAACGCGCCTGCCGACGTCGTCGCCGACTGTCCGCGCCGTATTATCCTGCCGGTGAACGATGGCCGCCTGTTCGCGGTGAACGCCGACAACGGTAAGCTGTGCGAAACCTTTGCCAATAAAGGTATTCTCAACCTGCAGACCAACATGCCGGTCACCACGCCGGGTATGTATGAACCCACTTCTCCGCCGATTATCACCGATAAAACCATCGTGATTGCCGGCGCGGTCACCGATAACTTCTCAACCCGCGAGCCGTCTGGCGTCATCCGCGGCTTTGATGTGAATACCGGTAAACTCTTGTGGGCCTTCGATCCAGGTGCGAAAGATCCGAACGCCATCCCGAGCGATGAACATCACTTCACGCTCAACTCACCGAACTCCTGGGCGCCTGCCGCCTACGACGCTAAGCTGGATCTGGTCTATCTGCCGATGGGCGTGACTACCCCGGATATCTGGGGCGGCAACCGCACGCCGGAGCAAGAGCGTTACGCCAGCTCGATTGTGGCGCTGAACGCCACCACCGGTAAGCTGGCCTGGAGCTACCAGACCGTCCACCACGATCTGTGGGATATGGATATGCCCTCCCAGCCGACGCTGGCTGACATTGAGGTTAATGGTAAAACCGTACCGGTCGTCTATGCCCCGGCGAAAACCGGCAACATCTTCGTATTGGATCGCCGTAATGGCGAGCTGGTGGTCCCGGCCCCGGAAAAACCGGTTCCGCAGGGCGCTGCCAAAGGGGATTACGTCGCCAAAACCCAGCCGTTCTCCGATCTGAGCTTCCGTCCGAAGAAAGATCTGACCGGGGCGGACATGTGGGGCGCCACTATGTTCGACCAGCTGGTGTGTCGCGTGATCTTCCACCAGATGCGCTATGAAGGTATCTTCACCCCGCCATCTGAGCAGGGCACTCTCGTCTTCCCGGGTAACCTGGGGATGTTTGAATGGGGCGGTATCTCCGTCGATCCGAACCGTCAGGTGGCTATTGCCAACCCGATGGCGCTGCCGTTCGTCTCTAAACTGATCCCACGCGGCCCGGGCAACCCGATGGAGCCGCCGAAAGATGCGAAAGGCTCTGGCACCGAGTCCGGCGTGCAGCCACAGTACGGTGTCCCGTACGGCGTCACCCTGAATCCGTTCCTGTCGCCGTTCGGTCTGCCGTGCAAACAACCGGCCTGGGGCTATATCTCCGCGCTGGATCTGAAAACCAACGAAGTGGTATGGAAAAAACGTATCGGTACTCCGCAGGACAGCCTGCCGTTCCCGATGCCGGTTAAGCTGCCGTTCACCATGGGGATGCCGATGCTTGGCGGTCCGATCTCCACGGCCGGTAACGTCCTGTTCATCGGCGCGACCGCAGATAACTACCTGCGCGCGTACAATATGAGCAACGGCGAGAAGCTGTGGGAAGCTCGTCTGCCAGCCGGCGGTCAGGCCACCCCAATGACCTACGAAGTGAATGGCAAACAGTATGTTGTCATCTCTGCCGGCGGTCACGGCTCGTTCGGTACCAAAATGGGCGATTACATCGTCGCCTATGCGCTCCCGGATGACGCCAAATAAAACGCAAAACGGCAACGAAAGTTGCCGTTTTTTTTGTGTTTATCCCTTCTCCCCATGGAAGATGGCAGCAGGCCGCCGAGCCCTAAACCGTGAATCCCAACATCATCCCGGTGTCTTCATGCTCCAGCAGGTGGCAGTGGGCCATATAGGCAAACTCCTTCGGCGCCGGATGATCAAACTTCACCAACACTTCACTGACGTCACCTTCCACGCGGACGGTATCTTTCCAGCCGCTGCGGTGCGCGGCTGGCGGCTTGCCGTTCTCGCTGAGGATACGGAACTGGGTGCCGTGGATATGGAACGGATGCAGCATCATGTCGCCCTTACCCGATATCACCCAGCGCTCATACTGGCCTCTGGCCGCGGCAAACATCGGCACATTCATGTCGAAGGCTTTGCCGTTGATGCGGTTGGCGTTATGGAAATCAAACCCCTTGCCTGACGACATGCCATGATCCCGACCAGCCCCGTGGTTCATATTGCTCATATCGCCGTGGTGCATATTGCTCATGTCGCCCATGCCGCCATGTCCCATCATGCCGTGGTCCATTCCCGCCATCGCCTGGTCGCCATACTTCTCCATCAGCGCCTGCATGCCCATCCTGTCGAGCATCGGATCCATCGACAGCTGGAGCTGACGCTGCGTCAGCCCCGTCAGGGACGGTAGCGCCGGCAGCGTGGCCAGCGTATCCAGCAGTTTGCCGGAGGCGGGAATGACCAGCGGCTGAACGCGCAGCACCGGCTGTGGTTTATCAAAAGGCGCAATCGCCATGCCCATCTGGCTCACCGGCAGGGTCACCAGATCGAAAGGTTTACCGTCGCTGGTGTCCACCAGCACCTCAAAGCGTTCCCCCATCAACACCGGCAATTCATCGACCTTCACCGGCTCGGCCAACAGACCGCCGTCACTGGCCACCACGTACAGCGGACGCTTATCGCTGGTGGCAAAATTGAGGGAACGGGCATTACAGCCGTTTAGCAAGCGCAGACGTAGCCAGCCCCGCGGGGCGGCATGTTCGGGATAGAGAGCGCCATTGGTCAGCAGCGTATCGCCAAACCAGCCGACAGCGGCGCTCATCACATCCAGCTGGTAGTCGATCTCGCCGGCGGCGGTGAACTTCTTGTCCTGGACAATCACCGGCACATCATCGATTCCCCATTGCTTAGGCAGCAGCAGGCGTCCGCTCTCTTCATCCTCGATCAGCACCAGGCCGGCCAGCCCCATGGCCACCTGCCGGCCGGTGGTCCCATGTTGATGCGGATGAAACCAGCAGGTGGCCGCCCGCTGCGTCGGCGTGAAGCTCACCGTACGGGTGGCGCCCGGGGCGATAACCCCCTGCGGTCCGCCGTCGACCTCGCCCGGGACCTCCAGGCCATGCCAGTGCAGCGTGGTCTCTTCCGCCAGCTGGTTGGTAATGTCAACCGTAATGGTCTTCCCCTGCGTCAACTGTAGCGCAGGACCCAGCAGTGAACCGTTATAGCCCCAGGTGGTGGCGTGCAGAGCGCCAAACTGTGTTTTGCCCGCCTGGATCGTCAGGGCGATACGGTTGCGCGCATCGGCCGTTAACAGCGTCGGTATCGGCAGAGCCGGGCGACTGGCCGCAAAAACCGCACGGCTCCATAGCGGTAATGCGCTGGCCACGCTAACCGCGGCGGTCAGTTTGAGGAAGTCTCGACGTTGCATATTCACATCCTTTTTATTCTGCGGGCGAATATTTGAGCTTAAACCCTACCGTAACGGGAAGGTCAAGCAGAAGAGTAAGAATAAAGATCGGCGCTGTGTAAAGAAGTATGCTAATTTGAAGCGTCGGTGATCTAATGGTAGAAAAAATGAAGACGCTTTTCAGAACAATGGTACTCGGCAGCCTGCTTGCTCTCTCCGCCAACAGCTACGCGCTCAGCGAATCAGAAGCAGAAGATATGGCTGATTTAACCGCGGTTTTTGTGTTTCTGAAAAACGACTGTGGCTACCAGAACCTGCCCAATACACAGATCCGACGCGCGTTGGTGTTCTTTGCCCAACAGAACCAGTGGGACCTGAGCAACTACGACAGCTACAACATGAAAGCGCTTGGCGAGGATAGCTACCGCGATCTCAGCGGTATTAACATCCCGACGGCGAAAAAATGCAAAGCGCTGGCCCGCGATTCGCTCAGCCTGTTGGCTTACGTCAAATAATGACCGGCGCGGACGGTCACGCTCCGCGCCTTTGCCGTTTCATTTGTCACATTTAAATATTTATATCTATATTTATTATTGTATATAAACAAACATTATTTAATTGCAAACCTATCAATTCGCCAAATAAATTAAACCCCTAATAATGATGAATGACTAAAAAACTAATAAAATATCATTAGTCATATATTGCAAAATAAAAAGCACCCTTCTAGAATCCGGTGAAAATATCCCTACTTCATGGACTGAAATTGTGAATATCTCGCCGACTCTCCGTATTATCCCGCTCGCCGCACTTTTATTAGTGGGCTGTAGCAATACCTCTTCTCGCCAGCAGGTAAAACCGATCACCACGCCGCTCACATCACAGCAGCAGGCTGAGCAGGAGCGAGCGGCCAGCGAACAGGAGCGTATTGAGTCCTGCCGAAAGGCGCTGGATTCACTTAAAGAGGTGAACCCACAGCAGGCAACTAAACTCAGCAATGAGTTCAATGCCCTGGTGCGTTCGGCATCGCAATACAACAATGTGCGCGATAAAGTGGCCGATCCCACCCGACTGGGCATTGACTCCATGTATCAGTTTAAATCCATCAAACTGTGTTCCGATATCCAGAAAACGCTGATCGATACCCTGGTACAGCGTGGTGAAAACAAACTGCCATGAACAAACCCGCCACGCTGACCCCTAAAGCACCACTGCTGATGCTCGTCGCGGCGCTGGCGCTTTCAACCTCATTCTACGCCGGTGCTACGCCGGCTTTTCTCGATTACGCCCAGCAGCAAACTCAGCAAGCTCAAGCGCAAGAAGAGAAAAGCTCTGCGGCCACAGCAAAGCAAGCGTCAGGCGCTCGCCAGAACGCGGACAATAAAAAAACGACGGCCAATAACGCACAGTTGCAAAAAAGAATCGCCAGCCAACAGGCAACGATTGCGCAAAAAGATAAAATTATCCAACAATTAAAAAAACAGCTTACCGCCACACCAGCCACGGATACATCCATTGCGAATGAGCAAGCGGCGTTAAATAATAAAATAAAGCAATTACAGCTCGCCTTAACCGCCGCCACGGCGGAAAATGAGACGTTAATTAAAAAGGAAGTCGTTGCCCGGAATAATACTCTGCAACAGAGCCAGGCTGCCGCACTTAAGCAGATCCAACAATTAACGTCGCAGCTTCAGAGCGTCGAAGCGGAAAATAAACGGCTCAGCACCAGCCTCACCACGCTGAATACAGATAAACAAACGCTGACCTCCCGGCTGGCCGCCGCGGAAAAAGCACAGCAGACCGCACTCGGCCAGCTCACCGCCCTCGACACAGACAAGCAGACACTCACCGCCCGGCTGATGGCTGCGGAAAAAGAGAAACAGGCCGCCCTCGACCAGGCCAAAGCCCTTAACGCCGACAAACAGCCGCTGGCCACCCGACTGGCCGTGGTGGAAAAAGAGAAGCTGGCTGCCCTCGAGCAGGTTAAAGCGCTGACCACCGATAAGCAGTCGCTGACTATCCGGCTCGCCGCTGCGGAGAAGGCGCAGCAGGCCGCCCTCGACCAGGCCAAAACACTGAACGCTGATAAACAGTCGCTGGCCAGCCGACTGGCTGCGGCGGAAAAAGAGAAGCTGTCCGCCCTCGACCAGGTCAAAGCGCTGACCACCGATAAGCAGTCGCTGACTA
>NZ_KV792994.1:154905-277229 GCF_001808325.1 Klebsiella sp. HMSC16C06 | reverse complement strand
ACCACCGATAAGCAGTCGCTGACTATCCGGCTCGACGCCGCGGAGAAAACGCAGCAGGCCGCTCTCGACCAGGTCAAGGCGCTAAACGCCGACAAGCAGTCGTTAACCTCCCGGTTGGCCGCCGCGGAAAAAGCGCCAACAACCCGCCCTGACACCGCTGTAGCGCCAAAAAATGAGCCGCCGGAGATGGCGGCGGTTGTTGCAGCCTACCGCCTGCAGGCGGATAAAGACAACGCCCAGCTACGGATGAAAGAAGATGAAATCCAACTGCTGAGAACACAGCTTTCTGTACAGTCCAAAACGCGCAGCGGCGAGAGCGCCAACATCAAACTCAGCGCATCCGGAGAACAGCAGGCTTATGCGATCGGCGCCTCGATGGGAACAGAAGCCCTTAATGTCCTCACCACCCGTCGCACTCAGGGAATTACCGTCGACGCCGGGCTGGTGCTGCGGGGTATCGAAGATGCTTTTAGCGGCCAGCTTCGTCTCGGAGAACAGGAGCGTAACAAGGCGCTGTTTGACGTCTCGCAGCAGGTTTTCCAGAACCTGAATAAAATCGAGCAGAAAAACATCAGTGCCGGTAAGAAATATCAGCAGGCGTTTGCGCGCAAAAAAGATGTGGTCTTCAAAGATGGCGTCTACAGTCGCGTCGATTATCCGGGCAAAGGAAAAATAAGCGGTAACGATCTGGTCACCGTAGTAATCAAAGAGATGCTGACGGACGGGACAGTGATCAACGATATGGAAGCGAAAGATCAGGCGCTCACCCAGAAGCTGGATGCCTATCCCCCGGTGTTTCGCGGCCCGCTGCAACGCCTGCAGAACCATGGCTCCTTGACGCTGGTCGTCCCGCCCGAAAAAGCCTATGGCAGTAAAGGATTACCGCCGAAAATCCCGCCAGGCGCCACCATGGTTTATTCCGTGCGGATAGTAGATAGCCAACCCGCACCGGCGAAATAACCCTCCCCCCACCGCTCTCCCCGGGCGGTGGCGGTTATTCCTGCCGCATTGCTGCAATAACCGCCGTGCATCCTCATCTATAGTTGTCTATGATGTTGCACTCGTTTTACGGGTGTAACAGATGTTAACGAAGGAGGAGCCTCACCGTGGCCGATAATCCACTGTGGCATGAAACGCTGCATGACCATTTTGGTCAGTACTTTAGCGTTGATAACGTGCTGTACCACGAAAAAACCGATCATCAGGATTTGATCATCTTCGACAACCGCGCCTTTGGCCGGGTGATGGCGCTGGATGGCGTCGTGCAAACCACCGAACGCGATGAGTTTATCTATCACGAAATGATGACCCACGTGCCGCTGCTGGCCCACGGCAACGCGAAGCATGTCCTGATCATCGGCGGCGGCGACGGCGCGATGCTGCGCGAAGTCTCTCGTCACCGTAGCATCGAAACCATCACCATGGTGGAAATCGATGCCGGGGTGGTCTCATTCTGCCGTCAGTACCTGCCCAACCATAGCGCCGGGGCCTACGACGATCCGCGCTTCACGCTGGTGATTGATGATGGCGTCAATTTTGTTAACCAGACGACGCAAACGTTTGACGTGATCATTTCGGACTGTACCGACCCTATCGGTCCGGGCGAAAGCCTGTTCACCTCGGCTTTTTATGAAGGCTGCAAACGCTGCCTGAACCCGGGGGGCGTGTTCGTTGCCCAAAACGGCGTTTGTTTCCTGCAGCAGGACGAAGCGGTCGGTAGCCATCGCAAACTGAGCCACTATTTTCGCGACGTCAGCTTCTACCAGGCGGCCATCCCAACCTATTACGGCGGGATCATGACTTTTGCCTGGGCGAGCGACAACGAGGCGTTGCGCCATCTCTCCAGCGAAATCATTCAGGCGCGCTTTCACAAAGCCAACCTGACCTGCCGTTACTACAATCCGGCAATCCATACGGCGGCCTTCGCCTTACCACAATATCTGCATGATGCTCTGTCCGCACCGTGACGCGAAGTAAGGGGGTGAACTAAATTGAAAAAATTGAAGCTGCATGGCTTTAACAACCTGACCAAAAGCCTGAGTTTTTGTATCTACGATATCTGTTACGCCAAAACGGCAGAGGAGCGTGACGGCTACATCGCTTATATCGACGAACTCTATAATGCCAATCGCCTGACGGAGATCCTGACAGAAACCTGTTCTATTATTGGCGCCAATATTCTGAATATCGCCCGCCAGGATTATGAACCCCAGGGCGCCAGCGTGACCATTCTGGTCAGCGAAGAGCCTGTCGATCCCAAGCTTATCGACCAGACCGAACATCCAGGTCCGTTACCGGAAACCGTGGTCGCCCATCTCGATAAGAGCCATATCTGCGTGCATACCTACCCGGAGAGCCATCCGGAAGGTGGACTGTGCACCTTCCGCGCCGATATCGAAGTCTCTACCTGCGGGGTCATTTCTCCGCTTAAAGCGCTGAACTATCTGATCCACCAGCTGGAATCGGACATTGTGACCATTGACTACCGCGTGCGCGGCTTTACCCGCGATATCAATGGGATGAAGCATTTTATCGATCATGAAATCAATTCGATTCAGAACTTTATGTCCGATGACATTAAGTCGTTGTATGACATGGTCGATGTGAACGTCTATCAGGAAAATATCTTCCATACCAAAATGTTGCTCAAGGAGTTCGACCTTAAGCACTACATGTTCCATACCCGACCGGAAGAATTGACCGCCGAAGAGCGCAAGGTCATTACCGACCTGCTGTGGAAAGAGATGCGCGAGATTTACTACGGCCGCAATATTCCTGCCGTGTAATATTGGAAATGCCCGGCGGCGCTTGCGCTTGCCGGGCCTGGGATTCTGCGCCGCCTGGTCGCCCGGGTAAGGCACCAGCCGCTACCCGGGGATTTCCCCTGCTCACGCTACGCTTAGCAGGGCTACGCTCTTGCGCTACCCGACATAAAAGGCGTCATTAACGCTGCTGCATAAATTCACGATAAGCGGCAACGACCTGCAGGAAATCCTCCACGCCGCAGAGAGAGAGACTTTCTTCGTCGTAGTAGCTCATCCCCTCCTCGATTTCGTCGCCGGAAAACTCCAGCTGATTGGCGCGGATCATCACCTCTTCGCCATCCAGCCACAACGTATATTCATGGCCAGCCCGCTGCCAGGAACGTTCACTGCCCTTCACGGTGCGTGCAGCCTGCTCCACTTCATCAAGCAGGGCAAGATTGTCTTTCACCTCTTCGTTGAACCAGTGGCCAATCGCCTCGTGATCCATCGACATTCGCACCTTTACCACTCCGGTAATATCGCGCAGAAATTCGTAGTCCATAGTCTTTTCCTCTGCAAGGGCAATGCGTCACCGCTGCACTGTACCCATGCAGTAATTATCGCAGCAGACAGAAAGAAAAAAAGCGTAACGGGCAGGAGGTTTGGAAATAAAAATGCCCGGTGATGCAATGTTCACCGGGCATTGGGGAGTTTATCGCCAAACGGTCAGCCGGGCTGACCGAATGGTTTTACACCGCGGTCTGGAAGATCACGCCGTCAGCTTTTTCAGTGTACTGATCCAGCTGGTTGAAGTTCAGATAACGGTAGGTATCTTCCGCTGTCTTATCCACCTGCGCCACGAAGGTCTGGTACTCTTCCGGCGTCGGCAATTTGCCGAGCAGAGAAGCCACCGCTGCCAGCTCGGCAGAGGCCAGATAGACGTTAGCGCCGGTACCTAAACGGTTCGGGAAGTTACGGGTGGAGGTGGAGACCACCGTCGCACCGTCGGCCACGCGAGCCTGGTTACCCATACACAGGGAACAGCCAGGGATTTCGATACGCGCCCCGCTCTTACCAAACACGCTGTAGTAGCCTTCTTCGGTCAGCTGCGCGGCGTCCATACGGGTTGGCGGCGCCACCCACAGGCGAGTCGGCAGCTGGCCTTTGTGGCTGTCCAGCAGCTTACCGGCGGCACGGAAGTGGCCGATGTTGGTCATGCAGGAACCGATGAACACTTCGTCGATCTTCTCGCCCTGCACGTCAGACAGCAGACGGGCATCGTCCGGATCGTTCGGCGCGCACAGGATTGGCTCTTTGATATCCGCCAGATCGATGTCGATCACTGCCGCGTATTCCGCGTCAGCGTCGGCTTCCAGCAGCTGCGGATCCGCCAGCCATTTTTCCATGCCCTGGATACGGCGTTCCAGCGTACGGCGGTCGCCGTAGCCTTCGGCGATCATCCACTTCAGCAGGACGATGTTGGAGTTCAGGTACTCAACGATCGGCTCTTTGTTCAGCTTGATGGTGCAACCGGCAGCAGAACGCTCAGCGGACGCATCGGTCAGTTCAAATGCCTGCTCGACTTTCAGATCCGGCAGACCTTCGATCTCGAGGATGCGACCAGAGAAGATGTTTTTCTTACCTTTCTTCTCAACGGTCAGCAGGCCCTGCTTGATGGCATACAGTGGGATGGCATGAACCAGGTCGCGCAGGGTGATACCCGGCTGCATTTTCCCTTTGAAGCGCACCAGCACCGATTCCGGCATATCCAACGGCATCACGCCGGTCGCAGCGGCGAAGGCCACCAGACCAGAGCCCGCCGGGAAGGAGATACCGATTGGGAAACGGGTATGGGAGTCGCCGCCGGTACCCACGGTATCCGGCAGCAGCATGCGGTTCAGCCAGGAGTGGATAACGCCATCGCCCGGACGTAGAGAAACACCGCCGCGGTTCATGATGAAGTCCGGCAGGGTATGGTGCGTGGTCACGTCAACCGGCTTCGGATAGGCTGCGGTGTGGCAGAAGGACTGCATCACCAGGTCAGCGGAGAAGCCCAGGCACGCCAGGTCTTTCAGTTCATCACGGGTCATTGGACCGGTGGTGTCCTGAGAACCGACGGAGGTCATTTTCGGCTCGCAGTAGGCGCCCGGACGGATACCGGCAACGCCGCAGGCGCGGCCAACCATTTTCTGCGCCAGAGAGAAGCCGCGGGTGCTTTCCGCCACGTCTTTCGCCTGACGGAAGACGTCGCTGTGCGGCAGCCCCAGCGCTTCGCGCGCTTTGGTGGTCAAGCCGCGGCCGATGATCAGCGGAATACGGCCACCGGCGCGCACTTCGTCGATCAGCACATCGGTCTTCAGCTCGAAGCTGGCCAGCAGTTCGTTGGTTTCGTGGTTACGCACTTCACCTTTGAACGGGTAAACGTCAATCACGTCGCCCATGTTCAGGTTTGACACATCAACTTCGATAGGCAGCGCACCCGCATCTTCCATGGTGTTGAAGAAGATTGGCGCGATTTTGCCGCCCAGGCACAGACCGCCGCCGCGCTTGTTCGGCACGTTCGGAATATCGTCGCCCATAAACCACAGCACCGAGTTGGTCGCGGATTTACGCGAGGAACCCGTACCGACCACGTCGCCGACGTAGGCCAGCGGATAGCCTTTCTGCTGCAGGGCTTCGATTTGTTTAATCGGGCCGACGACGCCCGGCTGGTCCGGATCAATACCTTCGCGGGCGTTTTTCAGCATCGCCAGCGCATGCAGTGGGATATCCGGGCGCGACCAGGCATCCGGCGCCGGAGACAGGTCATCGGTATTGGTTTCGCCGGTGACCTTGAAGACGGTAACGGTGATTTTCTCTGCCAGCTGCGGGCGGTTCAGGAACCACTCAGCATCAGCCCAGGATTGCATGACCTGTTTTGCGTGCTCGTTACCTGCTTTCGCTTTCTCTTCTACGTCGTAGAAGTTATCGAACATCAGCAGAGTATGGGACAGCGCTTTCGCGGCAATCGGCGCCAGTTTCGCGTCGTCCAGCGCATCGATCAGCGGATGAATGTTGTAACCACCCTGCATGGTGCCCAGCAGTTCAACGGCTTTTTCAGGGGTTACCAGAGGGGAGGTCGCTTCGCCTTTGGCGATCGCGGCAAGGAATCCAGCTTTAACATAGGCGGCTTCGTCGACGCCCGGCGGTACACGGTTAATCAGCAGGTCTAACAGGAATTCTTCTTCGCCCGCAGGCGGGTTTTTCAGCAGTTCTACCAGCGCGGCCATTTGGGTTGCATCTAAGGGTTTGGCAACAATCCCCATGGCGGCACGCTCAGCTACGTGCTTACGGTATTCTTCTAGCACGACGGTTCTCCTCGCTTCTCATTGTCATAATGCGGCCTACACGTCTTCAATCAATCTGCTTCGGTATTGGCAGTTTGCCGCCTTGACGCATCTTGAAGGATTTAGTGGCTGGGCGATTTTCTTCACGCTCCTGTGAGACAGCAGTTTGTAGGGTAAATGCCCGATACCGCGTCGGCAGCATAGCAGGATTTTTGAAAGGTGTTAATCTGTTTACAAAAAAGCAACATTAAAATTTAGCTGAATCGTTAAGGGCAGGATATTGCAGGCTTTCTGTTCAAATACCGCGACAAAAATTCCTTTCCGCGTACAACTCCCCGGGCCGATCCCAACAATAATCAATAAAAAGCCATACCGCTTACTTATACTCAGCAAACGCGCCGTTTTCGCCGATACTTTAGCGAGATGGGTTACTTTTTGGGTCAGGAGCTTCCATGTCACTGCCGTTCAAACCCCATATCATCGCCCTGCTCTGTAGCGCTGGCTTACTCGCGGCGGCGGGAACACTCTATGTGCAAAGCCGAACCCCGACGACGATCGCTGAACCGCCAGCCCAGCCAGCGCCCGCAGCGTCTACGACACAGCCGGTGACCACCACCTACACCCAGGCGCAAATTGATCAGTGGGTCGCGCCCATCGCGCTCTACCCGGACAGTCTGCTGTCGCAGGTGTTGATGGCCTCCACTTATCCCGACAACGTCATGCAGGCGGTACAGTGGTCCCAGGATAACCCCGCGATGAAAGGGGATGCGGCGGTTCAGGCGGTTGCCAGTCAGCCGTGGGATCCCAGCGTCAAATCCCTTGTCGCTTTCCCTGCCCTGCTGGCGATGATGGGCGAAAATCCGCCCTGGGTGGAGAACCTCGGCAATGCGTTTTTGGCCCAGCCGCATGATGTGATGGATTCAGTGCAGCGCCTGCGCGCTATTGCCCAGCAGACCGGGACCCTGAAATCCACGCCACAGCAGAAAGTGATTGTCACCCCTGCCGCACCGGTTTCCGCCAGCAGCACGGCAGCAACGTCCACCACCCACTCGGCGGCGCCTGCGCCCACGCAGGTTATTAAAATAGAACCGACCAATCCGCAGGTGGTCTATGTTCCCAGCTATAACCCCTCCACCGTCTATGGTACCTGGCCAAACAGCGCCTATCCGCCGGTCTACCTGCCGCCGCCTCCCGGGGAGCAGTTTACCGATAGCTTCGTCAAAGGCTTCGGTTACAGCCTGGGCGTGGCCACTACCTGGGCGCTGTTTAGCAGCATCGACTGGGATGATGATGACCACCACCATCACGATGACGACTATCACCACGGCGATTACTCGCATAATGGCGATAACATCAATATTAATGTAAATAATTTCAATCATATAACGGGAGAAAACCTGCCGGGCAACCACGTTAACTGGCAGCATAATCCTGCCTATCGCGGTCACACACCGTATCCCGATAATACGGTTGCTCAACGCTTCCATCAGACCAACGTTTCCGGCGGACTGAGCGCTACCCAACATGCGCCAGTCGATCGCGAAGCGCAGCGCCAGGCAGCGATGACCCAGCTGCAGCATAACGTACCGGCGGCGACAGCGGGCAACCTGGCGGCAAACAACGCCTCACGCGATGCCCAGCGTCAGGCAGCTTCGGCGCAATTGAAACAAGCCACCCAGCGCAGCAACTATCGCGGTTACGACAGCACACCAACCTCGACCCAGCAGCAGCATCGCGAGGCGGCGAAAACGCAGTTGAAAAATCCCACGCCGCAACAACAGCAGCGTCGGGAAACCGTTAAGAGCCGCGAGCAGAACCTGACACCTCAGCAGCAACAGCATCGGCAGCAGATCCAGTCCGCCACGCCCGCGCAGCGTCAGCAGCAGGTTAGTCATTTACGCGCCAGCGCTCTTAGCGGCAACGAAAGCCGCGCCCCCTCCTGGCAAGCGCAGCAGGAACGGGGACTGCAAAGTCGGCAGTTTTCCGCTGTAAACCGCGAGGAGCGTGGCGGCGCCAGAGAACGTCTTTCCGAACACCATGAACTGCGCCGCCGCTGAGGATGAGCAGAATGAGAAACCTATTACCTATTGCCCTGTTCACATTGATACTGTCACCGTTAGCCGCCTTCGCCCAGCAGCAGTTTTCTACACCGGAACAGGCCGCGAGCGCGCTGGCTGAGGCGCTCAGCCAGCAAAATGAAGCGGCGCTGAGCAAGGTGCTCGGCGATAACTGGCAGCAATTTTTACCTACCGATGGGATCGACCCCAGCGCCGTCGACCGTTTTCAGCGCGACTGGCAGGTAAAACATGTCATCGTGCAGCAGGGTGATAACGCCTGGCTCGACGTCGGCAGCGAGGCATGGCGGTTGCCGGTGCCTATCGTAAAAACGTCTCAGGGCTGGCGCTTTGATATGGCCGCAGGCGAAGAGGAGATCCTCACCCGCGCCATCGGTCGCAATGAACTGTCAGCGATAGCCGCCATGCACGCTTACGTTGACGCCCAGCAGGATTACTACCAGCTTAATCACCGCTGGGCGCAGAAAATCATCAGCAGTGAAGGCAAAAAAGATGGGTTGTACTGGCCGACGTCGCCGGGTGAGACGCCCAGCCCGCTGGGGCCGGCATTCAGCCCGACGGAGCCCGGCGCCGGTTATCATGGCTATCGTTTCCGCATTATCGCAGGCCGCGATGACCAGGATGCGGCCTTGCTTGCCTGGCCTGTGGAATGGGGTGAAACCGGAGTGATGAGCTTTATGATCGATCTGCACGATACCGTTTATCAGGCTAATCTCGGCGAAGAGAGCGCCGCAAAAGCGCAGGCCATCACGCGCTTTGCCCCCGATGCTGACGCCGGCTGGCAGGTTGTCAAACCATAAAAAAACGCCAGGTTGCCCTCAAGCAACCTGGCGTTTCTATTCGCTTAGCCCTGATGGGGCATCAGAGACGGATCGCCAGCAAAAGTCGGCTTTGTGCTGGATAATGACGCTTCATCAGCGCTGATGCTTCCGGAGTTCGCTGCCCATACCCCTTCATTCGTCTTCGTCACCTGCTGATGCTGGGCATTCAGATCCTGCCCCATCGCCGCGATATGGGTCGTTTCCGTGCCACCGCTGTTGTCCGCCCAGGGGATGGTGGCGTCAGCCGCGCAGGCCACACCGGATAGGCACGTTGCAGCGACCAGCGCTGCGGTTAAAAAGCGTTTCATCTCACACCTCAACTATATCGTTAACTGCCTATAAGTTTATGGCGTGATTATTTTCAAAGTATGTATGAGGTGTAGCGGTTTATGAACGGAGACATAGTTCTAAACATCAGGCATAAAAAAAGCGGCTCCGGGAGCCGCTTATGCTTTTAGCCTGAAAGAAAAAGTTACTTTTTCTTCGCTTTGGCGTTTGGCAGATCGGTGATGCTGCCTTCGAAGACTTCTGCCGCCAGGCCAACAGACTCGTGCAGAGTCGGGTGAGCATGGATGGTCAGCGCGATGTCTTCAGCGTCGCAGCCCATTTCGATAGCCAGGCCGATCTCGCCCAGCAGCTCGCCGCCGTTGGTGCCGACAATCGCACCGCCGATAACACGGTGGGTCTCTTTGTCGAAGATCAGTTTGGTCATACCGTCTGCGCAGTCGGAAGCGATAGCACGGCCGGAAGCCGCCCACGGGAAGGTGGCGGTTTCGTAGCTGATGCCTTTCTCTTTCGCTTCTTTCTCAGTCAGACCAACCCATGCCACTTCTGGCTCAGTGTAGGCGATGGACGGGATCACTTTCGGATCGAAGTAGTGTTTCAGGCCGGAGATAACTTCTGCGGCAACGTGACCTTCGTGTACGCCTTTGTGCGCCAGCATCGGCTGACCGACGATATCGCCGATAGCAAAGATGTGCGGCACGTTGGTGCGCATTTGTTTGTCAACGCGGATAAAGCCGCGATCGTCCACTTCCACGCCCGCTTTACCTGCGTCGAGGTTTTTGCCGTTCGGTACGCGACCGATAGCGACCAGCACGGCGTCGTAACGCTGCGCTTCAGCCGGCGCTTTTTTGCCTTCCATGGAAACGTAAATACCGTCTTCTTTCGCTTCAACGGCAGTCACTTTGGTTTCCAGCATCAGGTTGAATTTCTTGCTGATGCGTTTAGTGAAGACTTTCACCACGTCTTTATCGGCCGCCGGGATAACCTGGTCGAACATTTCAACCACGTCAATCTCTGAACCCAGCGCATGGTATACGGTACCCATTTCCAGACCGATGATACCGCCACCCATGACCAGCATACGTTTCGGTACGGATTTCAGTTCCAGGGCGTCGGTGGAGTCCCATACGCGCGGATCTTCATGCGGGATAAACGGCAGCTGAATCGGACGGGAGCCCGCCGCGATGATGGCGTTGTCGAAGTTGATCACGGTTTTACCGTTTTCGCCTTCCACTTCCAGGGTGTTGGCGCCGGTAAATTTACCCAGACCGTTGACCACTTTCACTTTACGGCCTTTAGCCATGCCAGCCAGGCCGCCGGTCAGCTGAGTGATAACTTTTTCTTTCCAGGTGCGGATCTTGTCAATGTCGGTTTTCGGTTCGCCGAAAACGATGCCGTGTTCGGCCAGCGCTTTCGCTTCTTCGATAACTTTTGCCACGTGCAGCAGCGCTTTAGACGGGATACAACCCACGTTCAGGCAAACGCCACCGAGGGTGCTGTAACGTTCTACGATGACGGTTTCCAGACCTAAATCAGCGCAACGGAAGGCTGCAGAGTAACCTGCGGGGCCTGCCCCAAGTACCACGACCTGAGTTTTGATTTCAGTACTCATCATGACCTCTGTAATTTATATCCGGCGGGTCTGACGCTATTATTCTTACGCCCAAGTCCACCGGGACGTTCTATCCGCGTGTATTTTACAAAATTGTTAACAATTTTTAAACAACAAACGGCAAACGATTTTGTCCTTTGTTGCTGATAATCCCCAACAGCCTGAGGTTATCAGAAAAAAGCCGGCCGTCAGGCCGGCTTTTTCGATTACATCACCAGGCGGCGAATGTCGCTCAAGGTGTTGTTAATGATGGTAATGAAGCGGGCACCATCAGCACCGTCGATGACGCGGTGGTCGAAGGACAGAGAGATCGGCATCATCAGACGCGGAACGAACTCTTTACCATTCCATACCGGCTCCATCGCGGACTTAGACACGCCCAGGATGGCCACTTCCGGCGCGTTAACAATCGGCGCGAAGTGGGTAGTGCCCAGGCCGCCGATGCTGGAGATGGTGAAGCAACCGCCCTGCATTTCGCCAGCCGTCAGTTTGCCATCACGCGCTTTCTTCGAGATGGTGGTCAGTTCACGAGACAGCTCGGTGATGCTCTTCTTGTTCACGTCTTTAAAGACCGGAACCACCAGACCGTTCGGGGTATCCACCGCCACACCGATGTTGATGTATTTCTTCAGCGTCAGGCGCTGACCATCTTCGGACAGCGAGCTGTTGAAGCGCGGCATCTGCTCAAGCGCAGCGGCAACGGCTTTCATGATGAAGACCACTGGGGTGAATTTCACGTCCAGTTTACGCTTCTCAGCTTCGGCGTTCTGCTGCTTACGGAACGCTTCCAGATCGGTGATATCGGTTTTGTCGAAGTGGGTAACGTGCGGGATCATCACCCAGTTACGGCTCAGGTTAGCCCCAGAGATTTTCTGGATACGACCCAGTTCCACTTCTTCGATTTCACCAAACTTGCTGAAGTCAACCTTCGGCCATGGCAGCATGCCCGGGATACCGCCGCCAGCGGCAGCCGCCGGTGCGGATTCAGCGCGTTTAACCGCGTCTTTCACATAAGCCTGAACGTCTTCGCGCAGGATACGACCTTTACGGCCGGTGCCTTTCACTTTTGCCAGGTTAACGCCGAACTCGCGCGCCAGGCGGCGAATCAGCGGCGTCGCGTGAACGTAAGCATCGTTTTCAGCGAATTCAGTTTTGCCTTCTGCTTTCGCAGCCGGTGCAGCGGCAGGCTTAGCGGCCTGAGCCGGTGCAGCAGCCGGTGCCGGAGCAGCAGCCTGAGCCGGCGCGGCGGCAGGCGCAGCGCCTTCCACTTCGAAGACCATGATCAGGGAACCGGTTTTGACTTTATCGCCGGTGCTGATTTTGATCTCTTTGACGGTACCTGCGAATGGCGCCGGCACTTCCATAGACGCTTTGTCGCCTTCGACGGTGATCAGGGACTGCTCAGCAGCCACTTTATCGCCGACTTTAACCATCACTTCAGTGACTTCAACTTCGTCGCCGCCGATGTCCGGTACGTTAACGTCTTTCGCACCGCCAGCCGCAGCTGGAGCAGCCGCCGCCGGAGCAGCAGCCTGAGCAGGTGCGGCGGCAGGCGCAGCGCCCGCCACTTCGAAGATCATGATCAGGGAGCCGGTGGACACTTTGTCACCGGTGTTGATTTTGATCTCTTTCACGGTACCCGCGAACGGCGCCGGCACTTCCATAGAGGCTTTATCGCCTTCTACGGTGATCAGGGATTGCTCAGCGGCGATGGTGTCGCCCACTTTAACCATGATCTCGGTGACTTCAACTTCATCGCCGCCGATATCCGGGACGTGAACTTCTTTCGCTGCCGCGGCAGCTGCTGGCGCAGCCGCAGCCGGCGCGGCTTCTTTCTTCTCTTCCTGCGCAGGTGCAGCGGCTGCTGCACCCTCGGCGGAATCGAAAATCATAATCAGTTTGCCAGTCTCGGTTTTGTCGCCGACGGAGACTTTAATCTCTTTCACGACGCCAGCCTGCGGAGACGGGACTTCCATAGAGGCTTTATCGCCTTCTACGGTGATCAGCGACTGTTCAGCTTCTACTTTGTCGCCCACTTTGACCAGGATCTCGGTGATTTCAACTTCATCAGCCCCGATGTCCGGTACTTTGATTTCGATAGCCATTATTCTTTTACCTCTTACGCCAGACGCGGGTTAACTTTTTCTGCATCGATGTCGAATTTCGCGATAGCGTCAGCCACCACTTTCTTATCGATTTCACCACGTTTAGCCAGTTCGCCCAGCGCTGCAACGACCACATAGGAAGCATCGACTTCGAAGTGGTGACGCAGGTTTTCACGGCTGTCGGAACGACCGAAGCCATCGGTACCCAGTACGCGGTAATCATCAGCCGGTACATAAGTACGAACCTGCTCAGCGAACAGTTTCATATAGTCAGTGGATGCCACGGCCGGAGCGTCGTTCATTACCTGAGCGATATACGGCACGCGCGGGGTTTCCAGCGGGTGCAGCATGTTCCAGCGTTCGCAATCCTGGCCATCACGCGCCAGTTCGGTGAAGGAGGTGACGCTATACACGTCAGAGCCCACGCCGTAGTCTTTCGCCAGGATCTGCGCTGCTTCACGAACGTGACGCAGGATAGAACCGGAGCCCAGCAGCTGAACTTTACCTTTGCTACCTTCAATGGTTTCGAGTTTGTAGATACCTTTACGGATACCTTCCTCGGCGCCTTCCGGCATGGCCGGCATGTGGTAGTTTTCGTTCAGCGTAGTGATGTAGTAGTAAACGTTCTCTTGTTTCTCACCGTACATACGCTCCAGGCCATCATGCATGATGACCGCCACTTCGTATGCATAGGACGGATCGTAAGAGATACAGTTCGGGATAGTCAGCGACTGAATATGGCTGTGGCCATCTTCGTGCTGCAGACCTTCGCCGTTCAGCGTTGTACGACCGGAAGTACCACCGATCAGGAAGCCGCGAGCCTGCTGGTCGCCTGCCTGCCAGCACAGGTCGCCGATACGCTGGAACCCGAACATCGAGTAGTAGATGTAGAACGGGATCATCGGCAGGTTGTTGGTGCTGTAAGAAGTCGCCGCAGCCAGCCAGGATGCGCCTGCGCCCAGCTCGTTGATCCCTTCCTGCAGGATCTGGCCTTTCTCGTCTTCTTTGTAGTAAGCAACCTGCTCACGGTCCTGCGGGGTGTACTGCTGGCCGTTCGGGCTGTAAATACCGATCTGACGGAACAGACCTTCCATACCGAAAGTACGCGCTTCGTCGGCGATAATCGGCACGAGGCGGTCTTTGATGGATTTGTTCTTCAGCATCACGTTCAGGGCACGAACAAATGCGATAGTGGTAGAGATCTCTTTATTCTGCTCTTCCAGCAGCGGAGCGAAATCTTCCAGCGTCGGCAGCTCCAGCTTCTCAGAGAAGTTCGGCTGACGGCTCGGCAGATAGCCGTGCAGTTTCTGGCGCTGAGCGTGCAGATAGGTGTGCTCTTCGGAACCTTCCGGGAAGGTGACGTACGGCAGTTTTTCGAGATCGGCATCGGCAACCGGCACGTTGAAACGATCGCGGACGTAACGAACGCCGTCCATGTTCATTTTCTTAACCTGGTGGGCGATGTTCTTACCTTCAGCGGTGTCACCCATGCCGTAACCTTTAATGGTATGGGCGAGGATTACGGTCGCTTTGCCTTTGGTTTCCTGCGCTTTTTTCAGTGCAGCGTAAACTTTCTTCGGATCGTGGCCGCCGCGGTTCAGGGCCCAAATCTGCTCGTCAGTCCAGTCGGCAACCAGCGCCGCGGTCTCCGGATATTTACCGAAGAAGTGCTCGCGCACATATGCACCGTCTTTGGATTTGAAGGTCTGGTAATCGCCGTCAACGGTTTCTTCCATCAGCTGGATCAGCTTACCGCTGGTGTCTTTACGCAGCAGCTCATCCCAACGACCGCCCCAGATAACCTTGATAACGTTCCAGCCTGCGCCCGCGAAGATGCCTTCCAGTTCGTTGATGATTTTGCCGTTACCCGTTACCGGGCCATCAAGACGCTGCAGGTTACAGTTGATAACGAAGACCAGGTTGTCCAGCTTCTCGCGGGTGGCGATGGTGATCGCACCTTTAGATTCCGGCTCGTCCATCTCACCGTCGCCCAGGAAAGCATAAACGGTTTGTTTGGAGGTGTCTTTCAGACCACGGTGTTCCAGATATTTCAGGAATTTAGCCTGATAAATTGCCCCGATTGGGCCCAGACCCATAGAAACGGTCGGGAACTGCCAGAATTCCGGCATCAGTTTCGGGTGCGGATAAGAGGACAGACCTTTACCGTGAACTTCCTGACGGAAATTGTTCATCTGCTCTTCAGTCAGACGACCTTCCAGGAAAGCACGTGCATACACGCCCGGAGAGATGTGGCCCTGGAAGTACACCAGATCGCCGCCATCCTGCTCGTTGCGTGCGCGGAAGAAGTGGTTGAAGCACACTTCGTAGAAGGTTGCGGAAGACTGGAAGGAAGCCATGTGGCCGCCCAGTTCGAGATCTTTTTTCGATGCGCGCAGAACGGTCATGATCGCGTTCCAGCGGATCGCAGAACGGATACGACGTTCCAGATCCAGATTACCCGGGTATTCCGGTTCATCTTCAACGGCAATAGTGTTGACGTAACCGCCGGTCGATGCGCCAGCAGCCACTTTCACCCCGCCTTTGCGGGCTTCAGAAAGGAGTTGGTCAATAAGATACTGAGCACGCTCAACACCTTCTTCACGGATGACCGATTCGATCGCCTGTAGCCAGTCGCGAGTTTCGATCGGATCCACGTCATTTGGTAAACGTTCTGACATGGGGGGTATTCCTTATCTATCTAATCGTTGATTAATCTGGAACCTGTCCCATTGAACTCTTCGTTCTTCACCTTTGAACAACCAAAAATTCAATAAGACAGGTTCTGCGTTTAGTTGCCGCGCTCTAAAAATGGCGCTTAAGAACCGGAGTTCTCGTCCTTTCGTTGCTGTAAACGACGCAGTGAGCGCTCTCTACGACTCTGCTCACGGCTACGGTCCAGCAAAATTTCCTCAATGAACGCCAGGTGACGGTGCGACGCCTCACGCGCCTGCTCCGGCTCCCCGGCCATTATCGCCTCGAAAATGCGAGTACGATGGTTGCTGACCAACGGGAGCATTTCCCGGCGGGCATACAGCAATTCAAAGTTCTGACGAACGTTTTGTGCCAGCATCGGCTCCATACACCTTAGCAGATGGAGCAAAACCACATTGTGTGCCGCCTCGGTGACGGCGATTTGATACTGGACGACGGCGCCGGACTCAGCGTCCAGATCGCCCGACTGCTGCGCCCGTTCAATGGCCTGATGCAGCTCGCGGATACGATCGCGATCTTCATCATTGCTGCGCAGCGCCGCGTAATAAGCCGCGATGCCTTCCAGCGCGTGACGGGTCTCAAGCAGATCGAATTGGGATTCAGGGTGATCGGACAGCAGCTCGACCAGCGGATCGCTGAAGCTCTGCCACAGGCGGCTCTGAACAAACGTTCCACCTCCCTGACGACGAAGCAACAAGCCCTTGGCTTCGAGGCGTTGAATCGCCTCACGCAGCGAGGGGCGGGAAACGTCGAACTGCTTAGCCAGTTCGCGTTCGGGCGGAAGTTTTTCACCGGGGCGCAAGGTCCCCTCAAGGATCAGAAACTCCAGCTGCTGCTCTATCACATCGGATAATTTTGGTTGGCGGATTTTGCTGTAGGCCATATTCCCTGTCTCTGCCATTAGCCCGGAGTCAATTGGTCTTACCAATTTAAAGTTCGTAGCGCTAAAGTAACAAAGTATTCACCTTCTGTCCATACAGGTTTTGATTGAAATCAGTAAACCGCGGACATTTTAACAACCTTACAGAAATAACATTTCAGAAATGTAACCTTGCACAAATGTTACGTTTACTCACAAAGGGGTAGCGTTAACTTTATGGAAACGAAAAATTACGCTATCTGAACCGATTCAACTGCGCCATAGATGAATAAAAAATCAAATTAACAGAATAAATAACCACTCATGGGTAATACGATGGAATAATACTGAATGTGTCTATTGATGTCTTTTTAGACACATCGTCATCATCCCTTCATAAAGCAGGTGCATTCGGTCGCGCTTAACACTATTCTCCCTCAGACGAAAGGCTTTTTTTTGAATTACCACACCGCCTTCCGTAAACAAAACAATACAGAAACGGAAGTCGCTAAATACACAAACACAACAATATGTGCGCGCCATCACTCAGGTAAAAAGTGGGCCACTTCGCCCAAATTTTCGCTGGCTATGCTTTCTGGCAGGGACAGCAGAGAAGCAGCAACCTGACGGATGACGTACACAAAAAATAACCACACACGAGGTTTCATATGGAAGGTCAACAGCACGGCGATCGGCTGAAGCGCGGCCTGAAAAACCGCCACATTCAGCTTATCGCGCTGGGCGGGGCTATCGGCACCGGCCTGTTTCTGGGAAGCGCGTCCGTCATTCAGTCCGCCGGCCCGGGTATCATTCTTGGTTACGCTATCGCCGGCTTTATCGCCTTTCTGATCATGCGTCAGTTGGGTGAGATGGTGGTGGAAGAGCCGGTAGCGGGTTCGTTCAGCCACTTCGCATATAAATATTGGGGCGGCTTTGCCGGCTTCGCTTCCGGCTGGAACTACTGGGTGCTGTATGTCCTGGTGGCCATGGCGGAACTCACCGCCGTCGGCAAATATATCCAGTTCTGGTGGCCGGAAATCCCGACCTGGGCCTCGGCGGCGGTCTTCTTCATCGCTATCAACGCCATTAACCTGACCAACGTGAAAGTGTTCGGGGAAATGGAGTTCTGGTTCGCGATTATCAAAGTGGTCGCCGTGGTGGCGATGATTCTGTTCGGCGGCTGGCTGCTGTTCAGCGGCAACGGCGGCCCGCAGGCGACGGTACGTAACCTGTGGGATCAGGGTGGCTTCCTGCCGCACGGCTTTACCGGACTGGTAATGATGATGGCGATCATCATGTTCTCCTTCGGCGGTCTGGAGCTGGTGGGGATCACCGCGGCGGAAGCGGATAATCCGGAGCAAAGCATTCCGAAAGCCACCAACCAGGTTATCTACCGTATCCTGATCTTCTATGTTGGCTCGCTGGCGGTGCTGCTCTCCCTGCTGCCGTGGACCCGCGTGACCGCGGACACCAGCCCATTCGTCCTGATTTTCCATGAGCTTGGCGATACGCTGGTGGCAAATGCCCTTAACGTCGTGGTGCTGACGGCGGCTCTGTCGGTTTATAACAGCTGCGTCTACTGCAACAGCCGTATGCTGTTCGGCCTTGCCCAGCAGGGTAACGCGCCGAAAGCGCTGCTCAGCGTCGACAAACGCGGCGTGCCGGTGAATACCATCCTCGTCTCAGCCCTGGTGACCGCGCTGTGCGTACTGATCAACTACCTGGCGCCGGAATCCGCCTTCGGCCTGTTGATGGCGCTGGTGGTCTCGGCCCTGGTTATCAACTGGGCGATGATCAGCCTGGCGCATATGAAATTCCGTCGCGCCAAACAGCAGCAGGGGGTCACCACTCGCTTCCCTGCCCTCTTCTACCCGCTGGGTAACTGGGTGTGCCTGCTGTTTATGGCGGCAGTGCTGGTGATTATGCTGATGACCCCGGGGATGGCGATTTCCGTTTGGCTGATCCCGGTATGGATTGCGGTGCTGGGCGTGGGCTATCTGTTTAAACAGAAAGCCGCCGCCACCATAAAAGCACAATAATACATCTCATAAATATTTCTCTTTGCTCTGCGCCCCTCCCTGAATAACGGGCGCAGAGCATTGTTATCTGCTTCACACTTTCCCCTCCATAGCTGATATATCCATATCATTAACGAGTTCCTGCAACGTATTTCCCTCGATAGCAGCCAATAATTCTCTCCATACTGCAACGGAGAGACCGCACATGGCAGACAATAGACTATCAATAAAGGAAAAGATTGGTTACGGGATGGGTGATGCCGGATGCAATATCATATTTGGCGCCATCATGCTGTTTGTTAACTATTTTTATACCGATATCTTCGGCCTGGCGCCGGCGCTGGTCGGCGTACTGCTGTTGTCGGTGCGCGTCATCGATGCGGTGACCGATCCGATTATGGGCGCCCTTGCCGACCGTACCCGCAGTAAATATGGCCGCTTTCGTCCATGGCTACTGTGGATTGCCTTCCCCTACGCCCTGTTCAGCGTGCTGATGTTCACTACTCCTGAGTGGACCTATAACAGCAAAGTTATCTATGCGTTCGTGACCTACTTTCTGCTGTCGGTGACCTATACCGCGATTAACATCCCCTACTGCTCGCTGGGAACGGTGATGACCGCTGATCCGAAAGAACGCGTTGCCTGCCAGTCCTATCGTTTTGTGATGGTGGGTATCGCCACGCTGCTGCTGTCATTGACGCTGCTGCCAATGGCCGACTGGTTCGGCGGCGCCGATAAAGCGAAGGGCTACCAGATGGCGATGACCGTGCTGGCCTTTATCGGCATGTGTATGTTCCTGTTCTGCTTCGCTACCGTGCGTGAACGCATACACCCGGCGGTGCAGACGAATGATGAACTGAAAAAAGACCTCAAAGACGTGTGGAAAAATGACCAGTGGGTGCGCATCCTGCTGCTCACGCTGTGCAACGTCTGCCCGGGCTTTATTCGCATGGCCGCCACCATGTATTACGTCACCTGGGTGATGGGACAAAGCACCCATTTTGCCACCCTGTTTATCAGCCTCGGCGTGGTCGGGATGATGATTGGCAGCATGCTGGCGAAAGTCCTCACCGACCGCTGGTGCAAACTGCAGGTTTTCTTCTGGACCAACATCGTGCTGGCGATTTTCTCCTGCGCCTTCTATTTCTTTAATCCGCACGCCACCACGCTGATTATGGTGCTCTACTTCCTGCTCAACATCCTGCATCAGATCCCCTCTCCGCTGCACTGGTCGCTGATGTCCGACGTTGACGACTATGGCGAGTGGAAAACCGGTAAGCGCATCACCGGCATTAGCTTCTCCGGTAATCTGTTCTTCCTCAAGGTCGGCCTGGCTGTCGCCGGAGCAATGGTAGGTTTCCTGCTGTCATGGTACGGCTACGACGCCGGCGCGAAAGCGCAAAGCGCCTCCGCCCTCAACGGCATCGTGCTCCTATTCTCGGTCATCCCCGGCGTCGGCTATCTGATCACCGCCGGCGTGGTGCGCCTGCTGAAGGTTGACCGCACCCTGATGCGCCAGATTCAAAGCGATTTAGAGAAGCGCCGCAGCAACTACAGCGAGCTGAACGAATACCAGGAACTGAAAACCAGTGAACACGTAAGGAAAGCCTGATGAACAACTGGCCAAACCCCTTTATTGAACAGCGCGCAGACCCCTTTATTCTGCGCCACCTTAATCACTACTACTTTATTGCCTCGGTACCGGAATATGACCGGCTGGAGATCCGGCGCGCGGCCACCCTTGAAGGATTGCGCGATGCTGAGCCGGTAGTGGTCTGGCGCGCGCCACAAAGCGGGCCGATGAGCCAGCTGATTTGGGCGCCGGAGCTGCATGAAATAGACGGTAAGTGGTATATCTATTTTGCCGCCACCCATACTCACGATCTGGATGCGCTGGGGATGTTCCAGCATCGCATGTTCGTTCTCGAGTGCGCCGACAACGATCCGCTGACCGGTCGCTGGCAGGAAAAAGGCCAGGTGGTCACGCCTTTCGATACCTTCGCCCTCGATGCCACTACTTTTATCCATCAGGGCAAACGCTGGTATCTGTGGGCGCAAAAATCCCCGCATATCGAAGGCAACTCAAACTTATATCTTGCTGAAATGGCCAACCCGTGGACGCTAAAAGGCGAGCCGGTCATGCTGAGCAAGCCGGAGTTCGACTGGGAGTGCCGGGGATTTAAGGTCAACGAAGGTCCTGCGGTGCTGGTGCATGGCGATAAGCTGTTCATCAGCTATTCCGCCAGCGCCACCGATGAAAACTACTGCATGGGGTTACTCTGGATCGATCTGCAGGCCGATCCGCTGCAGCCGACGAACTGGCATAAAGCCCCGCAGCCGGTCTTTCGTACCAGCTATGAAAACCGCCAGTATGGCCCGGGCCATAATAGTTTTACCCAAACGCCGGCAGGGGAAGATGTGCTGGTGTATCACGCGCGGAATTACACCGAGATAGAAGGCGATCCACTGTATGACCCCAATCGCCATACGCGGTTAAAACTCGTCAGCTGGAGGGAGGACGGGATGCCCGACTTCGGCATCCCGCCGGCGGATACGCTGTAGCGGTTCGGAATGAAGCCCGCTGACGCGGTTCTGCAGGCCGGGTCAGGCGAAGCCGCCACCCGGCAGCAAGAGTCCCGCAGGTGCATGCATCGTGGCAGGCTGAGCGCGGGCTCAGGCCGTTAAACCAGGGTGCCGTAAATCGTCAGCAGCGCCATGATCACCACCACCACCAGCGAGGTTTTCTTGGCCATCGACACCGCGGCCTTCGGGGTCGCCACTTTATCCACGTGCGGTTCACGAGCCAGGGAATACTGCGCCAGGCGGGTCAATACCTGATACTGCGATGAATGGCGGTCGCCTAACGATGCAAACCACGCCGGGAGCGCTTTCTCTCCATGCCCCACCAGAGCATAGACAACCCCCACCAGACGCACCGGCAGCCAGTCCACGATATGCAAGAGACCATCGATTCCAGACTGCAAACGATGATGCGGCGTCTGGTAGCGCGCCAGCCACGTCTGCCAGGCACGCAGGACGCTATAAGCGATAAGCGTCAGCGGCCCCCACGCGCCCCCCACCACAAACCAGAAAAGCGGCGCCAGGTAATATCGATAGTTAATCCACAGCAGCGCATTTTGCAGCTCACTCAGATATTCACGCTCATCGCAGCCCGGCGGTACGCCGTGGATCAGCGTCAGCTCGCTGGCCATGGCATCGCAGGCGCGACTGTCATTGCGCGACGCCGCTTTCAGATAGGCATGATAATGCAGCCGAACCTTGCCTGCCCCGATGCACAACAGGCCCAGCAAGATCCAGAACACCAGCAGAGGTACGTTAAATAGCTGCCCCTGCAGCAGGCGCTGAATGAGATACACCACCGCGACAGCCACCACCGTCATCAGCAGCGTGCCCAGCAGCGAAAAATGTTTTATCCGGCGGAACACCACCTCCAGCCGATGATCAAGCTGCCAGTGTTCGCCCAGCTTAAACAGCCGTTCGGCGATAAGCACCAGCAGCGTCGTAAACAGCGTCATGATGTCTCCTTATCTGACGGCGCACTGAGTAGCGCCCGGAATTTTATCCAGTCAAAGGCCGGTCCTGGATCGGTTTTCCGCACGGGCGCGATATCGCTGTGGCCCGCGATGTTTTCGGCGATAGCCGGGTAAATCGTGATCAGTAGTTCCGTCACCGCCGCCAGCTGCTGGTACTGCGCATCGGTATACGCCAGGGTATCCGTGCCTTCCAGCTCAATGCCAATGGAAAAGTCATTGCAGCGTTCTCGCCCCTGATAGCAGGAGACCCCCGCATGCCACGCACGCTTATCGAAAGGCACATACTGCACGATTTCGCCATCACGGCGAATCAGACAATGTGCCGAAACGCGCAGATGAGCAATCTCGGCAAAGAAAGGATGCGCATGGGGATCCAGGGTGCCAGTGAACAGCGCATCAATCCACGGACCACCAAATTCACCCGGTGGCAGGCTAATGTTATGCACCACCAGTAAGGAAGGGGCTTCTTCATCCGGACGGCAGTCATGGTGCGGCGAGGGAACCCGACGCGCGCCGACCAGCCATCCCTCGTTCAACTGCATGCGGGATCTCCTTTCGCGAACTCATGCTTCCGGGCCACACGCCGGCCCAAAGGATGAAGTGTGTATGGTACTGAAACGTCGTTCAGGTTAGCATGTTTCCCACTTCTGAATCTTATCTATCTGGAGCTTTATCATGTCGCCTCGTCGTTACAACCCCGACCGCCGCCGTGACGTGCTGCTGGAACGTATTAACCTCGATATTACCGATGCTGTCGCACACTCCCTGCGGGAAGATTTGGGCGGCGAAGTCGACGCCAACAACGATATTAGCGCGCAATTATTGCCGCAGGATGCACGCTCCCATGCGGTGGTCATTACCCGCGAAGATGGCGTCTTCTGTGGCAAACGCTGGGTGGAAGAGGTCTTTATTCAGCTCGCCGGTGACGACGTGAATATCACCTGGCACGTGGCCGACGGCGATGCGGTCAAAGCCGACCAGCCGCTGTTCGAGCTGGAAGGCCCGTCGCGTATTCTGCTCACCGGCGAACGCACGGCGCTGAACTTTGTGCAAACTCTCTCCGGCGTCGCCAGCGTCGTCCGTCGCTACGTCGACCTGCTGGCCGGCACCAAAACCCAACTTCTGGATACCCGTAAAACGCTGCCAGGGCTGCGTACCGCGCTGAAATACGCGGTACTCTGCGGCGGCGGCGCCAACCACCGCCTGGGCCTGTTCGACGCTTTCCTGATTAAAGAAAACCATATCATCGCCTCCGGCTCGATCCGTCAGGCGGTGGAAAAGGCGTTCTGGCTACATCCTGATGTGCCGGTGGAAGTGGAAGTGGAAACCCTGGATGAGCTGGAGCAGGCGTTAAAAGCCGGGGCGGACATCATTATGCTCGATAACTTCACCACCGACCTGATGCGCGAGGCGGTGAAAATCACCGCAGGCCAGGCGGCGCTGGAGGTCTCCGGTAACGTCACCTTCGACACCATCCGCGAATTTGCCGACACCGGCGTCGACTATATCTCCGTCGGCGCCCTGACCAAACATGTGCAGGCGCTCGACCTGTCGATGCGTTTTCGCTAAGAAATTGGCCTTCACGCTTCCGGGCGTGAGGGCCTGAATTTGCGAGCCGACTCGCAGCCGTTCATGCCCACCATGTAAGCAAAGTAAAAACCCTGGAATCTGGTTTCCCGGATCGTTTTCGCCTTCTCGCCTGACATCCCGAATCCCGTCACAGTGCTCCTGTCACAACAAGGAGCGACTTATGGATAAACAACGTGGTTTCACCCTGATTGAACTGATGGTGGTCATTGGGATCATCGCTATTCTCAGCGCCATTGGCATCCCGGCCTACCAGAACTACCTGCGTAAAGCCGCCCTCACCGACCTGCTGCAGACCTTTGTCCCCTATCGGACGGCCATCGAACTTTGCGCGCTCGATCATGGCGGCCTGACGCCATGCGACGGCGGCAGCAACGGCATTCCCTCGCCGACAACCACACGCTACCTCTCCGCTATGAGCGTGGCCAAAGGGGTCGTCACCCTCACCGGCCAGGAAAGCCTGAACGGACTGGGCGTCACCCTGACGCCGACCTGGGATAACGCCGAGGGCGTCACTGGCTGGCAGCGCGTCTGCACTATCACCGGCAACAGCGCCCTTCAGCAGGCCTGCGAAGACGTCTTCCGGGTGAAGTAAGGGCAAACACATGAAAACAGAACAGCTGATCCCTCTCTGTCGCCGCTATCACGCCATGTTGCTGCATAGCGACGAGCAGACGATATCCATTGCGGTGGTCGATACCCCACCGGCGGAGCTGATGGAGGCGCTGCGCTTCGCGACACAAAAGCGAATCGATATTGAATGCTGGAGCCAGGAACAGATGGACAAGCGTCTGCAGGCCCAGGAAAAGCAGGCGCAACTGGCGCAAAACGCGGGGCCAGAGAATATCGCCGAACGGGTCAACCAGATCCTCGAACAGGCTCTGCGTCAGCGGGCGTCCGATATTCATATCGAACCCACGGAAACGCATTTACGCATCCGCCTGCGGGTCGATGGCGTCCTCCATGCCCTGCCGTTGCTGGCCCCCGAGCTGGCGGCACCGGTTATCGCGCGACTCAAGGTCATGGCCAGTCTCGATATCGCCGAGCATCGTTTACCACAGGATGGTCAGTTCGCGCTGAACCTCGGCGGACGACCGCTCTCCTTTCGCATCGCCACTCTACCCTGCCGCTATGGCGAAAAAATTGTCCTGCGTCTTCTGCATCAGGTTGACCAGGCCCTGGATCTGGAGGCCCTCGGACTCTCCTCTTCCCAGCTGGCGGCTTTTCGCCAGGCGCTTAATCAGCCGCAGGGTCTACTGCTGGTCACCGGCCCGACCGGAAGCGGTAAAACGGTGACCCTCTACAGCGCCCTGCAGGCCAGAAACCGGGAGCAAGTGAACATCTGTAGCGTCGAGGATCCGCTGGAGATCCCCATCGCCGGGATGAATCAGACGCAAATTAATCCGCGTTCCGGGCTCACCTTTCACAGCGTACTCCGCGCCCTGTTACGCCAGGATCCGGATATTGTCATGGTAGGCGAGATTCGTGACGCCGAGACCGCTGAAATAGCCCTGAAAGCCGCCCAGACCGGCCATCTGGTGCTTTCCACCCTGCACACCAACTCCACCAGCGAAACCCTCACCCGCCTGCAGCAGATGGGCATCGCCCGCTGGATGATATCTTCAGCGCTCTCGCTGGTTATCGCCCAGCGCCTGGTCCGCAAGCTGTGCCCCCACTGTCGGCGCAATGTCGGTAGCGCCGCCGACCTGCCGCACAGCCTGTGGCCACGCCCGCTGCCGCGCTGGCAGGCGGCTGGCTGCGATCACTGTTATCACGGTTATCACGGCAGGCTGGCGCTGTTTGAGGTCATGCCTGTCACCCCCGGGTTACGCCAGGGAATAGTCCAGGGGCTGAATGCCATTGAAATTGAATCTCTGGCGCGAGCCGCGGGGATGATGACGCTTTTTGAAAGCGGTTGTCAGGCTATCGAACAGGGGCTGACCAGCCTTGAAGAGGTGGTGCGGGTGCTGGGGATCCCCCATGGCGACTAAGCGTCTCTGGCGCTGGCGCGGTATCGATGCGCACGGCGCCCCTTGCCAGGGGATGCTATGGCAAGCCAGTCGTCTGGAGGTGCTGCACGACCTTCAGCAGCAGCGCGTCATGCCGCTGGCCGTGCGCCGCTGTGCAGTGAAGCTGAATCTCTGGCACCCACGCTACAGTAGCGAAACGATCCGTCAGCTCGCCACCCTGCTGCAGGCCGGCCTGCCGCTGGCGGACGGTTTATCTCTGCTGGCGCAGCAGCAACCACACCCGCAATGGCAAGCGCTGCTTGAGTCCCTGGGCCGCGAGCTGGCTCAGGGCGTAGCTTTCTCTACCGCGCTGGCGCAGTGGCCGCAAGCCTTTCCGCCGCTTTATCTGGCGATGATTAGCACCGGCGAACTGACAGGCAAGCTTGATATCTGCTGCCTGCAGCTGGCCAACCAACAGCAGGAGCAGCAGCGGCTCGCCGGCAAGGTCAAAAAAGCGCTGCGTTACCCGCTGATCGTACTCGCCCTGGCGCTGCTGGTGGTGCTGGGAATGCTCTATTTTGTCCTGCCCGAGTTCACCGCCATCTACCAGACGTTCAGTACGCCGCTGCCGCTGTTGACGCGGATGGTCGTTGCGGCAGGCGACATGCTAAGTCGCGGCTGGCCGCTACTGCTGGCCCTTTTCCTGAGCCCGCTGCTGCTCAACCAGCTGGTCCGGCGGCGTAGCGACTGGTTGCTGCGTCGCCAGCGATTGCTGAACGCGCTCCCTCTCATCGGCCCCCTGATCGGCGGCCAACAGCTGAGCCTGATCTTTACCATCCTGGCGTTAACCCAAAGCGCCGGTATTAGCTTTCTGCAGGGTTTGCAAAGTGTTGAAGCAACTCTGTCGTGCCCACTCTGGCGCCAGCGCCTGGCGCAAGCCCGTACGCTGATAGCCCAGGGGGAACCGATTTGGCAGGCGTTAAGCCGGTGCGGCGGTTTTACTCCGCTGTGCCTGCAGCTCATCCGTACGGGTGAAAGCGCGGGGGCGCTGGATCAAATGCTGGAAAATCTGGCGCACCATCATCGAGAGCAAACGCATCAGCGAGCCGACAGTCTGGCTGCGCATCTCGAACCCATCATGCTGGTGATAACCGGTTCACTGGTCGGCATTCTGGTGGTGGCGATGTATTTGCCCGTTTTTCATCTGGGCGATGCCATTGGCGGGGCGGGAGGGTGAGAAACGCTGGCGCAGCACAGGCGCCAGCGAAGCCGCTTACAGGCTATTGAATATCCGGTTCTCTTGTTCCTGAACGCGGATAAAGGTCGTCCGTTTGGTCAGCTCTTTCAGACGCGACGCGCCAACATAGGTGCAGGCTGAACGCAGGCCGCCAAGGATATCGCGAGCAGTATTATCCACCGGGCCACGCAGCGGTAGCTTAACGGTTTTACCTTCCGCCGCGCGGTATTTCGCGACACCGCCAACATGGCGCGTCATCGCCGACTCGGAGCTCATGCCATAGAACAGCATGAATTTTTCCCCGTTCTCTTCAACGATGGTTCCGCCGCTCTCTTCATGGCCCGCCAGCATGCCGCCGAGCATCACGAAATCGGCGCCGCCGCCGAAAGCTTTCGCCACATCACCCGGCATGGTGCATCCCCCGTCGCTGATGATCTGGCCGCCCAGGCCGTGCGCCGCATCAGCGCACTCGATCACGGCGGAGAGCTGCGGATAGCCGACGCCAGTTTTGACGCGGGTAGTGCAGACGGAACCCGGGCCAATCCCGACTTTCACAATATCGGCGCCGGAGAGGATCAGCTCTTCGCACATTTCACCAGTGACCACGTTTCCGGCGATAATGGTTTTCTGCGGCCAGGCTTCACGGGCTTTCGCCACAAACTGCACGAAGTGCTCAGAGTAGCCGTTAGCCACGTCGATGCACACAAATTTCAGTTGCGGATTCTGAGAGAGGATCTGTTGCGTCTTTTCGAAATCCGCATCGGAAGTGCCGGTGGAAACCATCACATGCTTGAGGACATCTGCGGACGCGCCCTGTACAAACGCCTGCCATTCCTCAACGGTGTAGTGCTTGTGTACCGCAGTCAGAATACCAAAAGTGGCCAGCGCTTTCGCCATACTGAAGGTGCCGACGGTATCCATGTTGGCCGCAATAATTGGCACACCGGACCAGGTCTGGCCTGAATGTTTGAAAGTGAATTCACGTTCCAGCTCAACATCAGAACGGCTTTTGAGAGTAGAGCGTTTCGGGCGGATAAGAACGTCTTTGAAACCAAGCTTCAGATCTTCTTCAATACGCATGTGCGAATTCCTGGGGTTAATTGCATTATTGTGAGAGCACAACTCCAGTGACGTTATCATACGCACGAATCAGGCCTGCGCAAGACTGCGATTTTCACTTTTTTTACGCTACAATCGTATAAATTTACCTGGTGAATGGAGAAAAAAGCACTTATGCCTTTCCCCGCCAGCGTATTATTTTTAACCATTTGATTTGCTTAATTAAAAGAAACAGAATAGCGGGCGGCGATCCCGGTTGACACGTGACTATCACGATATGATCACTATCACCTCTCCGACGTGCGGCCAGTCATCGCTGTCTGAATGCAAAAAATACGAGCAATCCGTTTCAGGGTCAGAAGATATGGGGTACACAGTCGCGTTAACAGGTGGGATCGGCAGCGGTAAAAGCACGGTCGCCGACGCCTTCGCGCAGCTCGGGGTTAACGTTGTTGATGCCGATGTTATCGCCCGCCAGGTAGTCGAACCTGGCACCCCGGCGCTCCAGGCTATCGCCGGCCACTTTGGGCCGCAGATGATTGCCCCCGACGGCGCGCTGAACCGCCGCCTGCTGCGGGAAAAAATTTTTGCTCACGTGGAGGATAAAGCCTGGCTTAACGCGCTGTTGCATCCGCTGATCCAGCAGGAAACGCGCCGCCAGATGCAGGCTGCTACCTCCCCTTATCTCCTCTGGGTCGTACCTTTGCTGGTCGAAAACCGCCTGTCCGGTCAGGCCGATCGCGTACTGGTCGTCGATGTGCCAAAAGAAACGCAGATCGAACGCACCATGCTGCGTGACAAGGTCAGCCGCGAACATGCTGAACATATTCTTGCCGCTCAGGCCACGCGCGAGCAGCGCCTGGCCGCCGCGGACGATGTTATTGAAAACACTGGCACGCCGGATGCAGTGGCATCGGATGTTGCCCGCCTGCACGAAAAGTATTTAATGCTGGCATCGCAGGCCGCCTCACAGGAAAACTCGTAATGCATACCCCCGTTCTGTTTGAACATCCTCTTAATGAGAAAATGCGTACCTGGCTGCGCATCGAATTTCTGATCCAGCAAATGGCTTTCCATCCGATGATTGCCACTCATGCCGATGCGCTCCATTTTTTCCGTAACGCCGGCGATCTGTTGGATGTGCTGGAGCGTGGCGAGGTGCGTACCGACCTGGTTAAAGAACTGGAGCGCCAGCAGCGCAAGCTCCAGTCCTGGGCTGAAGTACCGGGCGTCGATCAGGAGCGCATTAACGAACTGCGCCAGCAGCTGAAGCAATCCTCCAGCACCCTGATGGCCGCGCCGCGTATTGGCCAGTTTCTGCGTGAAGATCGCCTGATTGCGCTGGTGCGTCAGCGCCTGAGTATTCCAGGCGGCTGCTGCAGCTTCGATTTACCGACCCTGCATATCTGGCTCCATATGCCACAGGCGCATCGGGACGAGCAGGTGGCCAGCTGGCTCGCCAGCCTCGATCCGCTGATCCAGTCCCTGAACCTGATCCTCGACCTGATCCGTAACTCTGCGCTGTTTCGCAAACAGACCAGCCTCAACGGCTTTTACCAGGATAATGGCGAAGATGCCGATCTGCTACGTCTGCGTCTCGATCTGGCTCACCAGCTGTATCCGCAGATCTCCGGCCATAAGAGCCGTTTCGCTATCCGTTTCCTGCCGCTGGACAGTGAGTATGGGATCGTGCCGGAGCGCTTTGATTTTGAACTGGCCTGCTGCTAAGGAGATAACATGTCTGAAGAGACCATCGTCAACTGCCCGACCTGCGGCAAAAACGTGGTGTGGGGTGAGCAGAGTCCCTTTCGTCCATTCTGCAGCAAGCGCTGTCAGCTGATCGATCTGGGAGAATGGGCCGCAGAAGAGAAACGCATCCCCAGCGCGGGCGATCTCTCCGACAGCGATGACTGGAGCGAGCAGCAGCCCTGATTTACCGGCACGCTAACCCGATAATTATCGGGTTAGCGTTGTAGCCTGACGCTCAGCCCAGGCCGATAAGTTTGTTGATAACCGGTTCATTCGCCGGGGGGAACGCCTCTGGATCCAGTGTCTGACCCGCCATCCACCGTCCCGGTTGCCCTTCTTTACCCCATGGCTCGCCTTGCCAACTTTCCACAAGGAAAAACCACAGCGTTATATGGCGGTCAGGGAACTGATACTCCAGCTTATCAAATAGCGTTGCAGACCTTACCGTAATTCCAACCTCTTCCTGCAGCTCGCGAATTAGCGCCTGCTCCGGCGTCTCATCAGATTCAATCTTCCCGCCCGGGAACTCCAGCTTATTCGCCATATGGGCATCAGCGGCGCGCTGGGTAATAAAGATTTCGCCTTGCGGATTGCGAATTATCCCGACGGCGATTTGCAGTTTTTTCATTGAATCAGCTCCATAAAAAAGGCGCAGAACTCTGCGCCTTTGTTTTTTTATCAGGCCTTAGCTCAGACGGCCGTGGCACTGTTTATATTTTTTACCGGAACCGCACGGACAGGGATCGTTACGCCCCACTTTACGCTCGCCGGTTTGTGCCGCCAGATCCTCGGCAGCGGCCTCATCGTCGCTCTGATGGCTGAGCTGCTGCATCTGCGCCAGGCGCTCGGCTTCTTCACGACGCTGTTGCTCCATCGCTTCGACTTCTTCCGGCATACGCACCTGGACTTTGCTCAGGGTGCTAATCACTTCATACTTCAGTGACTCCAGCATCGCAGCAAACATAGAGAACGATTCGCGCTTGTACTCCTGCTTCGGATCTTTCTGCGCATAGCCACGCAGATGGATACCCTGACGCAGATAGTCCATCGCTGCCAGGTGCTCTTTCCACAGGGAGTCCAGGGTCTGCAGCATCACGCCTTTCTCAAAGTGACGCATCATCTCGGCACCGACCACTTCTTCTTTACGCTGGTAAGTTTCTACCGCGCTCTGCAGAATACGTTCACGCAGGGTCTCTTCATGCAGCTCTGGCTCTTTATCCAGCCACTCTTTGATCGGCAGCTCGAGGTCGAAGTCGTTTTTCAGACGCTCCTGCAGGCCTTCAATATCCCACATCTCTTCCAGAGACTGCGGCGGAATATGCGCATCGATAGTCGCTTTAAAGACGTCTTCGCGGATGCTGTTGATGGTTTCGCTGACATCAGACACGTCCAGCAGTTCGTTACGCTGAGTGTAGATCGCGCGGCGCTGGTCGTTAGCCACATCATCATATTCCAGCAGCTGCTTACGAATATCGAAGTTACGGCTTTCCACTTTACGCTGAGCGTTGGCGATAGCCTTAGTTACCCACGGGTGCTCGATGGCTTCACCCGGCTTCATCCCCAGTTTGCGCATCATGCCGGACACACGATCGGAGGCGAAGATACGCATCAGAGCATCTTCCATCGACAGGTAGAAGCGAGACGAACCGGCATCACCCTGACGACCCGCACGGCCACGCAGCTGGTTATCGATACGGCGTGATTCATGACGCTCAGTACCGATAATGTGTAGACCGCCTGCGGCCAGAACCGCATCATGGCGCACCTGCCAGTCCGCTTTGATTTTTTCAATCTGTTCCGGCGTCGGATTTTCCAGCGCGGCGACTTCCGCCTGCCAGCTACCGCCGAGCATAATATCGGTACCACGACCCGCCATGTTGGTGGCAATGGTCACCGCTGCCGGATAACCCGCCTGGGCGACGATATCCGCTTCGCTGGCGTGGAACTTGGCGTTCAGTACGTTGTGCTTGATGCCGGCTTTGGTCAGCTCGCGCGAAACTACTTCGGATTTTTCGATCGAGATAGTCCCCACCAGCACCGGCTGGCCGGCAGCGGTGCGGGTTTTAATATCTTCGATAATCGCCTGAATTTTTTCCGCTTCGGTCATATAGACCAGATCCGCCATGTCCTTACGGATCATCGGACGGTTGGTCGGCACGACAACGGTATCCAGCTTATAGATAGAGCTGAATTCGAAGGCTTCGGTATCCGCTGTACCGGTCATCCCCGCCAGTTTCTCGTACAGGCGGAAGTAGTTCTGGAAGGTGATAGAGGCCAGCGTCTGGTTCTCGTTCTGGATCTCCACGCCTTCTTTGGCTTCTACCGCCTGGTGCAGACCATCGGACCAACGGCGGCCTTGCATCGTACGGCCAGTGTGCTCATCGACGATGATAACTTCGCCATCTTTAACGATGTAGTCAACGTCGCGGGTGAACAACGCATGGGCGCGCAGCGCGGCGGTCACATGGTGCATCAGCATGATGTTGGTCGGGGAGTACAGCGACTCACCTTCTTCCATAATGCCTTCCTGCACCAGCAGCTCTTCGATGAGCACCAGACCGCGTTCGGTCAGGTTAACCTGGCGGGCTTTCTCATCAACAGAGAAGTGGCCTTCACCGGTAAAGGTATCCGAATCCTCTTTTTCCTGACGGATCAGGTGCGGGATGATTTTGTTTACCTTACGGTACATTTCAGAGCTGTCTTCCGCCGGACCGGAAATGATCAGCGGGGTACGCGCTTCGTCGATCAGGATGGAGTCCACCTCATCCACCAGCGCATAGTGCAGTTTACGTTGAACGCGCTCTTCCGGGCTGAAGGCCATGTTGTCGCGCAGATAGTCGAAGCCGTATTCGTTGTTGGTGCCGTAGGTAATATCGGCAGCGTAGGCTTCACGCTTCGCCGGCGCCGGCAGACCGGACATATTGATGCCCACGCTCATACCAAGGAATTCGAACAGCGGACGGTTGTTTTCGGCGTCACGCTGCGCCAGATAGTCGTTGACGGTCACCACGTGGACGCCTTTACCGGTCAGCGCGTTGAGGTACGCCGGCAGGGTCGCGGTCAGCGTTTTACCTTCACCAGTACGCATCTCGGCGATGCAGCGATCGTTAAGCACCATACCGCCCAGCAGCTGGACGTCGAAGTGGCGCATGCCGAACACACGCTTACTGGCTTCGCGAACGACGGCAAAGGCTTCCGGGATCAGGTTTTCCAGCACTTCGCCTTTTTCCAGGCGCGCGCGGAATTCAGCAGTTTTCGCTTTCAGCTCGTCATCAGAGAGTTTTTCCATCGCCGGTTCCATACCGTTGATGATATTGACAACTTTGCGCATACGACGCAGCGTACGGTCGTTACGGCTGCCGAAAACCTTAGTTAACATTTTAATAAGCATAATAAAATCTCAAACGCCCCGCGGTGCGGAGTCACAAAAAATAGGATGGTCCGTGGTTATTTTCAGCTGAGACGTTGAGGTCCTGCGCGGATCCCCGCCACCTGGCTAATCCAGGCGCTCACGCGGAAGGCAGAATATGAGGAAGAGATGTAAGCCACCTGGCGGATCACCACCGGCGGCGTGCTGTCCTGGGTCAGCAGCGCGCTGAGCGTATCAAGCAGCGCCAGATGTTGGGCCTGCAGCGGAGAAGTTTCTTCCGCCACTGGCAATGCCTGTGGCGCCATCGCGAAGGAGAGATGACGAATAACGGTGCGAATGGCGTGCTGATGCCAGTAGTCGACGGTAAAGTTCGGCCGACGATTACTCTCCAGCAGCGCCAGCTGAGAGAAGTTAACTTTGCTCGGATTATGGTTGCTGGACGTTGCCTTCGCCGGCGTCGCGGTTTCGTGGCTGTTGCTAAGCGCGGGCAGGCCGAAGCTGGCCGCGACCATCCCCAACAGGAGATGCGGCCAAAAATACCGTCTGCCAAACTGTCGCCAGCGCGTCAGCAATCCACTCACTTTCATTACCTTTCGTTGGTATACCCGTCGTCGTTCAGGCTGCCTCTTAATTAGCGTTTTTTGCAGGACACCCTGACATCCACGGGGTAAAGCAACCCGGAGAAATAATTTTGCGCTCAAATACTAACATTATTACCGCGCTGAGGCAGCATGAATGAAGGCGATTGCCCGGGGAAAACGCTTAATAAAACAGCGAACGCGCGCTAATTATTGCCCGACAATCACTGCGAAAAATAACTGGAAGGGGTTATAAAAGAAAAACGACTGGTTCCCTGGTCGGAGAGAGTACCAGGTTACCAGTCGAATTTACTGAATGGTCAGGCTTACGCCAGAACCATCGACGGTGCGCGGAACGCCATAGGCAGTTTTGCGTCGTCTTCGAAGGTCACATACTCCCAGGCTTCCTGTTTTGCCAGGACCGCCTGCAGCAGTTTGTTATTCAACGCGTGACCCGATTTGTACGCCGTGAATGCGCCGATAATGTTGTGACCACACATAAACAGGTCACCGATCGCATCCAGCATTTTGTGGCGAACAAATTCGTCTTCAAAGCGCAGACCGTCTTCGTTCAGTACGCGATAATCGTCAACAACGATGGCACAATCGAAGCTGCCGCCCAGGCACAGGCCGCGGGACTGCAGATATTCGATATCGCGCATAAAACCGAAGGTACGCGCACGGCTAATCTGACGCATGAACGCATCGGCCGAGAAGTTCAGCGTATAGCGCTGGGTGCTGGCATCAATCGCCGGATGGTTAAAATCGATGGTGAAATCCAGCGAAAAACCATTGTACGGTTTGAATTCAGCCCATTTGTCGCCATCTTCGACGCGAACCGTCTCTTTGATACGAACAAATTTCTTGGCGCAATTCAGTTCATCGATGCCGGCGTCCAGCAACAGATAAACGAACGGAGCCGCACTGCCGTCCATAATCGGGATTTCCGGTGCGTCGACTTCAACAATAATGTTGTCGATACCCAGGCCAGCCAATGCGGCGTTCAGGTGTTCAACCGTAGAAATCCGCACGTCATGCTCATTAACCAGGCAAGTACAGAGCATGGTATCACGCACAGATTTGGCATCAGCCGGAAAATCTACCGGTGGATTCAAGTCGGTGCGACGATAGATGACCCCGGTATTTGCCGGCGCAGGGCGTAACGTCAGTGTGACTTTCTTGCCGGTATGCAAACCGACACCAGTCGCCTGAACGATACGTTTAAGAGTCCTTTGTTTGATCATCGTATAATCTCGCCAATTTACCTATCCAACCGAAGTGTACACCACTATCGGGAGGCCAGTTTAGCACAAAGAGCGCAGATGCCCAACTTCCAGTCGATTCTTAATCGGCTTGCTTACGCAGGAAGGCTGGGATATCCAGATAATCCGGCTCTTTCGCGGTTTGCGGCGTATTGTCGTTCACCACTTTTGCTGCCGGCTTCTGCTCTTGCGTCAGCGGCGACATACCGTGCTGCTGGTAGCGATCCATCACCGGCTGCTGAACCTGTTTGTTGGTCACCAGGGTAATTTCCGGACGCTTGTCCATGCCGATACCAGTCGCCACCACGGTCACGCGCAGCTCGTCGTTCATATCCGGGTCCAGAGAAGTACCGATAACCACGGTCGCGTTATCCGACGCAAAGGCACGGATGGTGTTACCCACGGTTTCGAACTCATCCAGACGCAGGTCGAAGCCCGCAGTAATGTTAACCAGTACGCCGCGCGCGCCGGACAGGTCGATATCTTCCAGCAGCGGAGAAGAGATAGCCATTTCAGCCGCTTCTTCCGCACGGTCTTCACCACTCGCCACGCCGGAGCCCATCATCGCGTAGCCCATTTCTGACATCACGGTACGGACGTCCGCGAAGTCGACGTTCATCAGGCCCGGACGCGTAATCAGTTCGGCGATACCCTGCACCGCGCCTTTCAGTACATCGTTTGCCGCGCCGAACGCGTCGAGCAGAGAAATACCACGGCCGAGTACTTTCAGCAGCTTGTCGTTCGGGATGGTGATCAGTGAGTCAACGTGCTTGGACAGCTCGGTGATCCCCTGCTCAGCAAACGCCATGCGCTTCTTGCCTTCGAAATTAAACGGCTTCGTGACCACCGCAACGGTGAGGATACCCAGATCCTTCGCCACTTCCGCAACCACTGGCGCCGCACCGGTACCGGTACCGCCGCCCATACCTGCCGCGATGAACACCATGTCTGCGCCATCAAGGGCCGCACGCAGCGCTTCGCGGTCTTCGTCCGCCGCATTGCGGCCGACTTCCGGGTTCGCGCCCGCACCCAGACCTTTGGTAATACCGCTACCGATCTGGATAGTCTGGCCAACAGCCGTTTTACGCAGCGCCTGCGCATCGGTGTTCACCGCGAAGAATTCAACACCCTCAATGCGCTCGCGCACCATGTGTTCAACGGCGTTACCGCCGCCGCCACCGACGCCGATGACTTTAATCACCGCGTCGTTGGTCAGTTCCATAGGTTCAAACATAGTTTCTCTCCGTCTTGTGCCTGTCGCCTGAGAACGCTAATTGTCTGCGTTCTCTTAAAAAATTAAAACTCTTTTCGCAGCCAGCTGTTGAGTCGTTTAATCCACGAGCCCACTGACGCCGTCACGCGTTTTTCGACTTCCGCTTCACCACTCAAATGTGACTCTTTGCCGTAGTGCAGCAGCCCAACCGCCGTCGAATAATACGGCTCCTGGGCGTAATCCGTTAAACCAGTAATGTTCAGCGGCGCGCCAATACGCACCTGGGTATGGAATACCCGCTGCGCACAGGCCGCCAGGCCTTCAATTTGCGCCGCGCCGCCGGTTAACACAATCCCTGCCGCCAGATGATGTTTGACACCCTGCTGGCGAAGCTGTTCCTGCAGCTGCAGGATCTCTTCGTTGACCAGATTAAGCAGCTCGGTATAGCGCGGTTCAATCACCTCTGCCAGCGTCTGACGCTGCAGGCTGCGCGGCGGACGTCCGCCTACGCTCGGGACTTCGACGTTTTCGTCTTTACCGACGATGGAACCTAATGCGCAACCGTGACGAACCTTAATCGCTTCGGCATCGCTCGGCGGCGTACCAAAGGCATAGGCGATATCGCTGGTCACCACGTTCCCGGCGTACGGGATCACTTTGGTGTGACGCAATGCGCCGCCGGTGTAGACGGCGATATCCATTGTACCACCGCCGATGTCCACGACGCAGACGCCCAGCTCACGTTCGTCTTCTGTTAATACCGAATAACTGGCCGCTAACCCGGCGAAAATAAGTTGGTCAACTTTCAGACCGCAACGTTCCACCGCTTTAACAATGTTTTTCGCCATATCGTTATGGCAGGTAATCAGATGCACCTTCGCCTGCATACGCACACCAGACAGCCCTACCGGATTTTTAATCCCTTCCTGGTAGTCGATGGCATATTCCTGCGGAATCACGTGCAGGACGCGATGTTCATCGCGGACGCGAACCGACTTCGCGGTGTGGACCACGTTCTCAACGTCATCCAGCGTCACTTCTTCTTCCGAAATCGGTACCATCCCGATTTCATTCTGACAGCTTATATGTTTACCCGAAAGTGCCAAATAAACTGATGAAATCTGGCAATCCGCCATCAGTTCGGCCTGGTCGATGGCGCGCTGTACGCATTTCACCACCGACTCGAGGTCGTTCACACCGCCTTTATCCATACCACGTGATGGGCAACTGCCCACGCCGATGATATTAATCATGCCGTCGGGCAGAACTTCCCCTACTAAAGCGGCCACCTTAGCGGTGCCAATCTCCAGTCCAACTACCAGTTTTCTGTCCGTCGCCTTGATCATTGTTGTTCTGCCTGTGCCTGATTCTGTTGTTGATTAGTTTCCTCTACGGGAGCAGGTACCCAGCCCACTGCCGCACCCGAGTCATAACGCAAATCAACGTAGCTAATCCGTTTGCCGTCGGTCTGCGCCTGCTGCTGGAGAACCGGGTAGAGTTCCATAAAGCGCTGAAGCCGTTTCATGGTATCGCCACGGCCAAGGTTGAGCTTAATGTCATTATTAAGCGTCAACTGCCAGGAGCGACGGGCGGTCATCGCCGCCACTTTCAACGTGAATTTATCCTTTGCCAGCACCTGCCCCATGTCACGATACCCTTGCAGCACTTCGTTCTCGCTGCCTTCCGGGCCGTATAACATCGGTAAATTCTGTTTGCTGGTGCGATCCGCCGGTACGCTGAAGGCATTTCCTTCTGCATCCACCATATGTTGATCATTCCAGCGCGCAATCGGCACATATTCAACCAGATGAATCTTCAATTCATCGGGCCACTGCTTACGGACGCTCGCCTGCTTAATCCACGGCAAGCGTTCAATTTGACTCTGAATAATGTTCACATCCTGAGTCATGAAAGTACCCGGTGAACCCAACGCCAGAATCGCCTGGCGGATGTCATCATTGCGCGTATAGTGACGCTCGCCGGTCACCACCATCTTCGACAGCGGCAAGCGCTGCGCATCTTCCATCCAGCCAAGAACCATCCACCCGCTGACCAGCACGGTAAACAGCACCGCCAGCAGGAAAACGATCCCTGCCAGCCGCGTTCCATTACTCCGACGCGAAGAAGAAACGTCCTCTTCATGGTTCCGCGTATTCAGCGCAGCCTGCGACATATCACCCCGCCAGGTCCAGAATTCGTACAACAAGCTGGGAGAAGCTCATTCCTGCCTGACGCGCCGCCATCGGTACAAGGCTATGGCTGGTCATGCCCGGGGAAGTATTTGCTTCCAGCAGATAAAACTGGCCATCGCTGTCCAGCATCACGTCAATACGGCCCCAGCCTTTACACCCCAGAACATTCCAGGCTTTAAGCACCAGGCTCTGGATGTCTGACTCACGCGCGGGATCTTCAAATCCAGGGCAGAAATATTGCGTCTCATCAGACAGATACTTCGCCTCATAATCATAGAAGGTTCCCGCGGCCTGGATACGTATTGACGGTAAAATTTCTTCACCGACGATGGCGACGGTAAATTCCGGCCCACTAAGCCATTTTTCGACCAAAACTTCATCATCATGCTGAAAAGCCAGCGCCAATGCACTCGGTAAATCACAGCTTTCGCTGACTTTCGACATCCCGACGCTGGAGCCTTCACGGCTCGGCTTGATGATGACCGGCAGGCCCAGCGCCGCAATCTGTTGTTCAACGGCAGCAGAAAGTCCTGCAGTAAACTGGGCGCGGGTCAGCGCGACCCACGGCGCGACCGGCAATCCCGCCCCCTGCCACAGCCATTTGCTGCGCAGTTTATCCATCGACAGCGCAGAGGCCATCACCCCGCTGCCGGTATAAGGCAACTGGATCAGATCCAGCAGCCCCTGCAATGTGCCATCTTCCCCGCCGCGGCCATGGAGGGCAATAAACGCTTTCTTAAAGCCCAGATTTTTTAACTGGGTAATATCGATGTCGCGCGGGTCGACCGGATGGGCATCCACCCCGCCTTCACGCAGCCCGGCCAGCACCGCGGCGCCTGAATTCAGCGACACTTCACGTTCAGCGGAGGTTCCACCGAAAAGCACCGCGATTTTATCAGCCATGGCGCTCTTCCTCCGTTTTTTGCGGAGCCAGTTTGATTTCAGCCAGGTGACGGGCAATTTTTCCGATATTGCCCGCGCCCTGCACCAGCACTAAATCGTTACCGGTCAGCACCGACGCCAGCATCTCCGCGGCCTGGGCCGGGTCAGAGACCAGGATTGGGTCAACTTTACCGCGACCGCGGATCGTACGGCACAGTGAGCGGCTATCGGCGCCCGGGATCGGCGCTTCGCCCGCCGGATAGACATCCAGCATCAGCAGCGCATCGACCTGGGTCAGCACGTTGGCGAAATCGTCATACAGATCGCGGGTACGGGTATAACGGTGCGGTTGGAACAGCATCACCAGATTTTTATCCGGCCAGCCAGCGCGCGCGGCTTTGATGGTGGCGTCCACTTCCGTCGGGTGGTGGCCGTAGTCATCGATCAGCATCGCGCTGCCCGGCTTGCCGTTGACTTCCGCCAGCGGAAACTCGCCAAGAAAATCAAAGCGGCGTCCGGTTCCCTGGAAACTTTCCAGCGCGCGCAGGATCGCCTGGTCGTCAATTCCCTCTTCCGTCGCCACGGCCACCGCCGCCGCCGCGTTCAGCGCGTTATGGCGACCCGGGGCATTGAGCGTGACCTGCAGGATCTCTTTATCCTGACGCACCAGGCGAAAATGGCCTTGAGCCCCAAGCTGACGGTAGTCCTCGACGCGAACGTCGGCGTCGTCGCTAAAACCGTAGGTGGTGATCTGCCGGCCTACGCGCGGCAGCAGTTCACGAATAACCGGATCATCCACGCACATCACCGCGCGTCCGTAGAACGGCAGGTTGTGCAGGAAGTTAATAAAGGTCTGCTTCAGATTTTCGAAGTCGCCATGGTAGGTATCCATATGGTCGGCTTCGATGTTGGTCACAATCGCGACCATCGGCTGCAGATGCAGGAACGACGCATCGCTCTCATCCGCTTCCGCAATCAAATAACGGCTATGGCCGAGACGGGCATGCACGCCCGCCGCTTTCACCAGCCCGCCGTTGACGAAGGTCGGGTCGAGCCCGGCTTCGGCGTAAATACTGGACACCATCGCGGTGGTAGTGGTTTTGCCGTGAGTTCCGGCAATCGCAATCCCGTGGCGGAAGCGCATCAGCTCCGCCAGCATTTCCGCACGGCGGATCACCGGAATGCGCGCTTCGTGTGCGGCAACGATTTCCGGGTTATCCGCGGAAATCGCGCTGGAAACGACCACAACGCTGGCATCGCGCACGTTTTCCGGGCGATGGTTGAAATAAATAGTGGCGCCAAGCTGCGACAGCTGTTGGGTCACCGGATTCGGCGCCAGGTCGGAGCCGCTGATCTGGTAACCTTCATTAGCCAACACTTCGGCAATACCGCCCATACCGGCACCGCCGATGCCGACAAAGTGAATGTGCCGGACGCGACGCATCTCGGGCACTATGGAACGCAGTTTTGCCAAATCTTGTGTATTCATTCTTTACGCCATCAACTTCTGTCATTCGGGCGGTGAAAATCACCGCAATTAGCGCGCCAAAGCTACGGCGCTGACCTCTTCTGCTACTCGCTCGGTAGCGTCCGGAATCGAAGCGCCACGCGCTCGTTCCGCCATATCCAGCAACGTTTCCCGATCCCAGCTCGCCAGGGTAGAGGCAACCGCCTCTACCGTGAACTCAGGCTGTTCAAGAATTTTCGCCGCGCCGGCTTTCTCCAGCGGCAGCGCATTCCAGTACTGCTGACGATCTTTGTGCTGGAAGGGTACAAACAGCGCCGGTAAACCTGCAGCCGCGATTTCGCTGACCGTCAGCGCGCCGGAACGGCAAACCACGACATCAGCCCAGGCATAGGCAGCGGCCATGTCATCAATAAATTCCGTCACTTTATGCTGCGGCTGCCCCGCAGCGGCATAGGCCTGTTGCACGGTTTGCTGGCCACCTTTGCCGCTCTGATGCCAGATGGTCACCGCATCGCCGAGCTTCGCCGCCACCTGCGGCATAGTCTGGTTCAGGACGCGCGCGCCCTGAGAGCCACCGACCACCAGCACGCGAATCGGTCCATGACGCCCCACCAGACGCTGACCCGGCAGCGGCAGCGCCAGTACATCGGTACGCACCGGGTTTCCGACCACGTCCGCATGCGGGAACGCGCCGGGAAACGCCTGCATCACTTTCTTCGCAATCTTCGCCAGCCATTTGTTAGTCAGACCGGCAATACCGTTTTGTTCGTGGAGGACCACCGGGATCCCCAACGACCACGCCGCCAGACCGCCAGGCCCGGAGACATAGCCGCCCATGCCCAGCACCACATCCGGCTGGAAACGCTTCATGATCGCTCGCGCCTGACGCCAGGCGTTGAAGATACGCACCGGCGCCAACAGTTGCGCTTTTATCCCTTTGCCACGCAGGCCGGAGATACGGATAAAATCAATCTCGATGCCGTTTTTCGGCACTAAATCCGCTTCCATACGATCGGCGGTACCCAGCCAGCGAACCTGCCAGCCCTGGTCCATTAAATGGTGCGCGACCGCCAGCCCCGGGAACACATGCCCGCCGGTACCGCCCGCCATCACCATCAACCGCTTTTCCTGACCGCTCATCGAACACCCCGTGTAAACGCCTGGGCTTTTTCCAGACGCGTTTCATAATCTATTCGCAACAACAACATGATGGCCGTCGACATAATCAGCAGACTGGAACCACCATAACTGATCAGCGGCAGCGTCAGACCTTTCGTCGGCAGCATCCCCGCCGCCGCCCCGACGTTAACTAACGCCTGGAAGCTAAACCAGATACCAATCGCACAGGCGAGGAAGCCGGAGAAGCGATGATCGATCTCCAGCGCTTTACGGCCAATCGACATGGCGCGGAAAGCGACGAAGAATACCATTAAAAGCGCCAGTACCACACCGATATAACCGAGTTCTTCGCCGATAATGGCGAAGATAAAGTCAGTGTGCGCTTCCGGCAAATACTCCAGTTTTTGCACTGAGTTGCCGAGGCCCTGCCCCCACATCTCGCCGCGGCCAAAGGCCATCAGCGACTGGGTCAGCTGGTAACCACTGCCGAACGGGTCTTCCCATGGGTTCCAGAAGGAGGTCACGCGGCGAATACGGTACGGTTCGGCGAGGATCAGCAGGACCACCGCCGAGATACCCATGCCGATAATGGCGATGAACTGCCACAGCTTCGCGCCAGCAAGGAAGAGCATCGCCAGCGTGGTGACGAACAGCACTACCACGGTACCGAGGTCAGGCTGCGCCAGCAGCAGGATCGCCAGCACGAAAATCACGCCCATCGGTTTTAAGAACCCGCGCAGGTTGTTACGCACTTCATCCGCTTTACGCACCAGATAGTTGGCGATATAGCAGAACAGCGACAGCTTGGTGAACTCCGCCGGCTGAATACGCAGCGGGCCAAGGGCGATCCAGCGCGATGCCCCGTTTACCGAGCTGCCCACCACCAGTACGATCAGCAGCATCACAATTGAGGCAATCAGCATCGCGGTACTGTGGCGCTGCCAGAAATCCATCGGCAGGCGCAGCGTCACCAGCGCGAGGACAAAGGCCAGCACAATGTACAGGCCGTCACGCTTGGCAAAGAGGAAAGGATCGTTCGCCAGGCGCTGCCCCACCGGCATCGACGCCGAGGTCACCATGATAAAGCCGATCGCCGCCAGGCCGAAGGTCAGCCATAGCAGCATCCGGTCATACATCACCAGACTGTCGTTATCTTTCGGGCGCGAGCCCATCACCCAGCCTTTTAGCGCGGCGAACAGCCAGGCGAAGATAAACATCCCCGGCAGTCGCGGCAGTCTCAACCGAGGCAAGCTCAGCTGCGGCATTCTCAGGCGTGGGAGAGAGAAACGCATCAACCTAACTCCTTCGCCAGACGGGCAAACATATCGCCCCGTTGTTCAAAATTCTTAAACTGATCCAGGCTGGCGCACGCCGGCGACAGGAGCACCATGTCGCCCGCTTTCACCAGGGGCGCTATCTGACGCATCGCCTGTTCCATGGTTTCAGTTTGTACCGCCACGTCAGGACGCAGCTCGGCGAGCTCGGCGCCGTCGCGACCAAAGCAGTACAGACGGATACGATCGCCGCCGAGGTAGCGCTTCAGCGGGGTGAAATCAGCGGACTTGCCGTCGCCGCCCAGCAGAAGATACAGCGTGCCATCCAGCTGCAGGCCGTTCAGCGCCGCCTCGGTGCTGCCGACGTTGGTTGCCTTCGAGTCGTTAATCCAGCGTACGCCGTTGTGATCCAGCACCAGCTGAAAGCGATGGGCCAGGCCAGTAAAGGTGGTTAATGCCTTGAGGCTACTGGCCCGCGGCAGGCCCGCGGCATCGGCCAGCGCCAGTGCCGCCAGGGCGTTGCTGTAGTTATGCTGACCGGTGAGAGGCATCTCTTTCACATTGAGGACTTTCTCACCTTTAACGCGCAGCCAGGTTTCGCCCTGCTGACGGTTAAGGTGGTAGTCACCGACATCGACACCAAAGCTGATGCAGCGATCGTCCGCCCCGCGTACCGGCATCGTGAGCGCATCGTCCGCGTTCACCACGCAGGTTTTTGCATTCTCGTAAATCCGCAGCTTCGCCGCGCGATACTGCTGCAGCCCCAGCGGGTAGCGGTCCATATGGTCCTCAGTCACGTTGAGGATGGTTGCCGCCACCGCCTGCAGGCTGGAGGTCGTTTCCAGCTGGAAGCTGGAGAGCTCCAGCACATACAGCTCACGATCGGTGTCCAGCAGCATCAGCGCCGGCAGGCCGATATTACCGCCCACGCCGACGTTAACCCCGGCCGCTTTCGCCATCTCGCCCACCAGAGTAGTGACAGTGCTTTTGCCGTTAGAGCCGGTAATGGCGATAATCGGCGCCTGCGCCTCGCGGCAGAACAGTTCGATATCACCAACGATCTCTACGCCTGCATCGGCTGCCGCGCTCAGTGAAGGATGGGCCAGCGCGATGCCGGGACTGGCGACAATCAGATCCGCCGCCAGCAGCCAGGTATCATTGAGTCCACCGACATGGCATTCGACCGATTCGGGTAATTTATCCAGCCCCGGAGGCGCGACGCGGGTGTCCATCACGCGCGGCGTCACGCCGCGCGCCATGAAAAAGTCCACGCATGACAGGCCGGTCATACCCAGCCCAATAATGACGACTTTTTTACCCTGATAATCTGCCATGATTAACGTACCTTCAGCGTCGCCAGGCCAATCAGCACCAGCATCAGCGAAATAATCCAGAAGCGCACGATAACGCGCGGCTCCGGCCAGCCCTTCAGTTCATAGTGATGGTGAATCGGCGCCATACGGAAGATGCGCTGACCGCGCAGCTTAAAGGAGCCAACCTGCAGGATCACCGACAGAGTCTCCACGACGAAAACGCCGCCCATAATCACCAGCAGGAATTCCTGACGCAGCAGCACGGCGATAATGCCCAGCGCGCCACCGAGCGCCAGCGAACCGACGTCGCCCATAAAGACCTGCGCCGGATAGGTGTTAAACCACAGGAAGCCCAGACCCGCGCCGACAATCGCCGTACAGACGATCACCAGCTCGCCAGCATGGCGCAGATAGGGAATGTGCAGGTAGTTGGCGAAGTTCATGTTGCCGGTAGCCCATGCCACCAGCGCAAAGCCGGCAGCGACGAAGACGGTCGGCATAATCGCCAGGCCGTCGAGGCCATCGGTCAGGTTGACGGCGTTGCCGGTACCGACGATAACGAAGTAAGCCAGCAGGATATAGAGCAGGCCCAGCTGCGGCATCACGTCTTTAAAGAATGGCACCACCAGCTCGGTCGCCGGGGTGTCTTTCCCGGCCAGATAGAGCGCGAACGCCACGCCCAGCGCGATCACCGACATCCAGAAATACTTCCAGCGGGCGATCAGGCCTTTGGTATCTTTGCGCACGACTTTACGGTAATCATCAACAAAGCCGATGATCCCGTAGCCGATTAATACCGTCAGTACGCACCAGACGTACGGGTTGGAGGGGTAAGCCCACAGCAGAACGGAGACGGTGATCGCAGTGAGGATCATGATCCCCCCCATGGTCGGCGTGCCGCGTTTGCTGAAATGGGACTCCGGACCGTCGTTACGTACGACCTGGCCGAAGGAGAGTTTTTGCAGACGGGCGATCATGCGCGGGCCCATCCACAACGAGATGAACAGCGCGGTCAGCAGGCTGACGATGGCGCGAAACGTCAGATAAGAAAAGACGTTAAAGCCGGAATAATATTTGACCAAATGTTCGGCCAGCCATACTAACATGTCCCAGTCTCCTGTAATGCGCGTACTACCTCTTCCATGGCGGCACTACGTGAACCCTTCACTAAAATGGTCATTATCTTGTGCTCCGCCAGCAGCTCGCGCAGGCGAGCCACTACTGCGGCTTTATCATTAAAATGTTCGCCCACGCCGCTGGCGCGGCTGATATCCGCGCTCAAGGTGCCGACGCTGAGGACGCAATCCAGCCCCGCCGCTTTCGCTGCCTCGCCGACTTCGCGATGGCAGGCCGCGCTTTCCGCGCCAAGCTCCGCCATATCGCCGACCACCATCGCCCGGAAGCCGGGCATCTCTGACAGTACCTGCACTGCCGCGGTCATCGAACCAACGTTGGCGTTGTAGGAGTCATCCAGCAGCAGCTGGCTCTCCGTCAGCCGGATCGGGAACAGACGCCCCGGAACGGCCTTCAGCTGCGCCAGACCGGCTTTTACCGCCGCCAGATCGGCGCCTACCGCCATCGCCAGCGAGGTCGCCGCCAGCGCGTTAGCGATGTTATGGCGTCCCGGCAGCGGCAGCAGGACGTCAACGTTGCCGGTTGGGGTCTGCAGCGTAAATTCGGTACCGTGGCTGGTGATCTGCACGTTGGTCGCCGTGAAGTCGCTGTTGGCCGCATTCGGTGAGAAGCGCCACACTTTGCGATCGCCAATCACCGCCTGCCAGTTCAGCCAGTCGTTGTTATCAGCATTGAGAATGGCGATGCCGTTTTCCGGCAGACCGGTATAGATTTCGCCCTTCGCCTTCGCCACGCCCGCCAGCGAGCCGAAACCTTCGAGGTGCGCCGCAGCAAGGTTGTTGACCAGCGCGGCTTCCGGACGCGTCAGGCTGACGGTCCAGGCGATTTCGCCCTGGTGGTTGGCGCCGAGTTCGATCACCGCGTACTGATGCTCTTTAGTCAGGCGCAGCAGCGTCATCGGTACACCGATATCGTTGTTCAGGTTGCCAGCGGTATACAGTGTGTTGCCGCACTGGCTAAGGATCGCCGCGGTCATCTCTTTGACCGAGGTTTTACCGGACGAGCCGGTCAGAGCGACGACGCGGGTCGGTACCTGCTGACGCACCCAGGCGGCTAACTCGCCGAAAGCCTGGCGGGTATCTTTCACGATCACCTGCGGGAGATCGCAGGCCAGCGGACGGCTCACCAGCAGCGCGCCGGCGCCAGCTGCTTTCGCCTGTTCGGCAAAATCATGAGCGTCGAAACGCTCGCCTTTCAGCGCCACAAACAGGCAGCCCGCCGTCACTTTACGGGTATCGGAGGTCACCTCGTCGATAGCGATGTCGCTACCCTGCCGTTCGCCATGGGCGATCGCGGCGAGCTGGCTTAACGTAAAGCGAATCATGCTACCGCTCCCAGCAGACGCGCGACGGTGACGCGGTCGGAATAATCCAGACGGCGATTGCCGACGATCTGGTAATCTTCATGGCCTTTACCCGCCACCAGCACCACGTCGTTCTCTTTCGCCTGCATCACGGCGTTGGTGACCGCTTCCGCGCGGCCTTCCATCACCTTCGCATGACCCGCATCGAGCATGCCGGCCAGAATATCGTTGATAATCGCCCGCGGCTCTTCGGTGCGCGGGTTGTCATCAGTGACCACCACGATGTCGGCAAATTCTTCAGCGATAGCGCCCATCAGCGGACGCTTGCCTTTGTCACGGTCGCCGCCGCAGCCGAAAACGCACCACAGCTTGCCGCTGCAGTGCAGGCGCGCGGCCTGCAGCGCTTTTTCCAGCGCGTCAGGCGTATGGGCGTAATCCACCACCACGGCCGGTTTACCGGGCGCGCTGAACACTTCCATACGGCCGCATACCGGCTGTAAACGCGCTGCGGTTTTCAGCAGATCGGCCAGCGGATAGCCCAGCGCCAGCAGCGTCGCCAGCGCCAGCAGCAGGTTGCTGACGTTAAAGGCGCCCATCAGGCGGCTTTCGATTTCACCGTTGCCCCAGCTGGAGTCAAACTGAATGGTCGCGCCGCTGTCGTGATAGTTGACCGCGGTGGCCTTCAGCCAGCGGCCGTGGCAGTTCGGATTGATATGATCTTCCATCGACACCGCCACCGCATCCGGCAGCTTCGCCAGCCAGCGACGCCCCACTTCATCGTCAGCGTTGACGATGGCCTGGCCGCAATGGTGGGTCGAGTACAGCAGCCATTTCGCCGCTTCGTAGTGCTCCATGTCGCCATGGTAGTCGAGGTGGTCGCGGCTCAGATTGGTAAACACCGAGGCGGCAAACTGCAGCGCCGCCACGCGGTGTTGCACCAGACCGTGGGAAGAGACTTCCATCGCGCCGAAGGTTGCCCCCTGCCCGACCAGACTGGAGAGCACATGCTGAACATCTACCGCAGAACCGGTGGTATTTTCGGTCGGCACGACTTTATCCAGCAGGCCGTTGCCAACGGTCCCCATCACTGCGCTGGTTTCGCCGAGCAGCTTCGCCCACTGCGCCAGCAGTTGAGTGGTGGTCGTTTTACCGTTAGTACCGGTGACGCCCACCAGACGCAGCTGCTGCGACGGCTGATGATAAAAACGCCCGGCCAGCGCCGATAAGCGTTCGTTAAGCTGGCTCAGGTAAATAACCGGCACGCCGTGCATTTCACGGATCTCACCGTCTTCAGCCTCGCCCTGCGCTTCAGCAATAATGGCAGCCACACCTTGCGCTATCGCCTGCGGGATATAACGACGCCCGTCCGCCTGATGACCCTGTACCGCGATAAAGAGATCGCCGGAAGCAGCCACCCGGCTGTCCAGCGTCATCTCTCGCAGAATGCGCTCCGGTGCGTTTGGCACCCACGGAGCGAGTAGGTCGCGCAAATTACGATCTGCCACCTGTTCCCTCGCCTTGATTAATTACAAATTCACTTTTTTCGCCCGTTGCCAGCGCATCCGGCTCAATGTTCATGGTGCGCAATACGCCGCCCATGATGGCACCGAAGACCGGCGCGGAAACGGCGCCACCGTAGTATTTACCTGCCTGCGGGTCGTTGATCACCACCACCAGCGCGAAGCGCGGATGGCTGGCGGGCGCAACGCCTGCGGTGTAAGCAATATATTTGTTGATATAGCGGCCATCCGGCCCCACTTTTTTCGCCGTACCGGTTTTAATCGCGATGCGATAGCCTTTGATCGCCGCTTTCACGCCGCCGCCGCCGGGCAGCGCCACGCTTTCCATCATATGAACGACGGTACGAACGAGTGATTCCGGGAAGACGCGCTCGCCCGGAACCGGTGGATCAACCTTGGTAATTGACAGCGGGCGATAGATGCCATAGCTGCCAATCGTTGCGTAGACTCGCGCTAACTGTAACGGGGTTACCATTAGCCCGTAGCCGAAAGAAAAGGTGGCCCTCTCTATGTCAGACCACCGTTGTTTTTGAGGATATAAGCCACTGCGTTCTCCGACCAACCCCAAATTGGTCGCCTTTCCAAGCCCAAAACGTGAGTAAGTATCTACTAACGCTGAGGACGGCATCGCTAACGCCAGTTTAGAAACACCGACGTTACTCGACTTCTGTAGCACCCCGGTCAGGGTCAATTCGCTATAACGCGCCACGTCTTTGATTTCGTGGCCGTTAATTCGATAGGGAATGGTATTCAGCACGGTATTTTCGTTGACGATACCGCGTTGCAGCGCCGTCATCACCACCATCGGTTTCACCGTCGAACCCGGTTCGAATACGTCGGTGATAGCGCGGTTACGCATGGTGTCTTTCGCCGTACCGGCGAAGTTGTTCGGGTTATAGGAGGGGCTGTTGGCCATCGCCAGCACTTCCCCGGTGTTAACGTCCACTAACACGGCGCTGCCCGACTCGGCTTTGTTAAAGGCCACGGCGTTGTTCAGCTCGCGATAGACCAGCGCCTGCAGACGTTCGTCGATGCTCAGCGCCAGGTTGTGCGCCGCCTGGCTGTCGGTAGAAGAGATATCTTCAATGACCCGGCCATAGCGGTCTTTACGCACGATACGCTCGCCCGGCTGGCCGGTAAGCCATTTATCAAAGCTTTTTTCGACCCCTTCAATCCCCTGGCTGTCGACGTTGGTAAAGCCAATGAGGTGAGCAGTCACTTCTCCGGAAGGGTAATAACGACGGGACTCTTCACGCAGATGAATGCCCGGCAGCTTTAGCTTTTTGATGTAGTCGGCCATGTCAGGGTTTACCTGACGCGCCAGATAGATAAAACGCATCCGCGGATTGGTATTGATGCGCGTTGCCAGCTGATCCAGCGGCATATTGAGGGCGTCCGCCAGCGCCTTCCAGCGCGTATCCAGGGTGACCCCCCCGGCATCATGCAGCTCCTTCGGATCGGCCCAGATAGCCTTCACCGGTACGCTGACCGCCAGCGGCCGCCCGGAGCGGTCGGTAATCATCCCGCGCGCGGTAGACACTTCCTGGACGCGCAGCGAGCGCATATCGCCCTGACGCACCAGCATGTCGGGGCTGACCACCTGGAGCCAGGCGACACGACCCAGCAGGAAAGTCAGCGCCAGCAGAATACAGCCGCACAGCAACGCAAAACGCCAACTGATAAAGTTGGCCTGTTCTTCCTGACGCTTTGCTTTTGGCGTTTTTGGCGCTGCTTTCATCCGTCGCAATAATCCTTATTTCTGTACAACGATATTTTCTTGTGATGGATCGACGTGTTGCATCTGCAACTTCTCGGTCGCGATCCGCTCAACCCGACTGTGATCGCCGAGCGCGTTCTCTTCGAGGATCAGGTTGCGCCACTCGATATCCAGGGCGTCGCGTTCCAGAACCAGTTGTTCACGCTGCGCGGTCAGCAGGCGCGTATGGTGCGCGGTGGTGACCACGGTAATCGCCGTAATAATGATGCAAATGAACAGGCAGAGTGGCAGTTTCCCAAACCGCAGAAGGTCGTCCCCGATCACGCCAGGCAAAGCATGGCGCTCGTTGCTTCCAATCGACCCTTTAACCTTGCTTAAGGCCTCTGTCACTCTGCCGATCATGCGTTCGTCCTCTCTGCAATACGCAGCACTGAACTACGGGCACGTGGATTCTCTGCCACCTCTTCTTCGCCCGGCATCAACTTGCCTAGTGCTCGTAACTCACGGCCGCCCAGTTTTTTGAGCTGCGCTTCGGTCATCGGTATTCCCGCCGGAACCTGCGGACCGCGGCTTTGTTCACGCATAAAGCGCTTCACAATGCGATCTTCAAGCGAATGAAAACTAATGATCGATAGCCGCCCACCCGGGGCCAGCACGCTGAGCGAGCTTTTTAGCGCCTGCTCTATCTCCTCCAGTTCACTGTTTACCCATATGCGCACCGCCTGGAAGGTACGGGTCGCGGGATGTTTATGCTTATCTTTTACCGGCATCGCCGCAGCAATGACCTCCGCCAGCTCTTTGGTGCGGGTCATCGGTTCAATACGGTTACGTTCGACGATCGCGCGGGCGATACGTTTACCGAAACGCTCTTCGCCGAAGGTTTTAATCACCCAGGCGATATCGGCTTCTTCTGCCGTCTGCAGCCACTCGGCCGCGGACTGACCGCGCGTCGGATCCATGCGCATGTCCAGCGGCCCGTCGCGCATAAAGGAAAAGCCGCGTTCCGCATCGTCAAGCTGCGGGGAAGAGACGCCGAGATCGAGCAGAATGCCGTCGATCTTACCGGTAAGATCACGCTCGTCGACGTAGTCAGCGAGCTGTGAAAAAGGACCATGTACGATGGAAAAGCGGGGATCATCGATGGTTTTCGCGACGGCAATCGCCTGTGGATCGCGATCGATTGCCAGCAAGCGTCCTTCCGCTCCCAGCCGGGAGAGGATCAGGCGCGAGTGACCACCGCGGCCAAAAGTACCATCAATATAGATACCGTCTGGACGAATATTGAGGCCGTTGACGGCTTCATCCAGAAGTACCGTAGTATGTTTATAATTTTCCATCATTTTTATAAGGACAAATCCTGCAGGCGCTCCGACAGTTCACCGGTCGCGGACTGCTCAGCGTCGATATCTTCCTTGACCCGTTGATACCAGGTCGTTTCATCCCACAGTTCAAACTTATTAAACTGCCCGACCAGCATCACTTCTTTTGTCAGCCCGGCATGCTGCCGTAACACCGGCGCAATGAGCAATCGTCCGGCATTATCCATCTGACATTCGCTGGCATGACCCAGAAGCAAACGCTGTACGCGCCGCTCAACGGGATTCATGCTCGATAAACGCGACAATTTCTGCTCGATGATTTCCCATTCAGGCAATGGATAAAGCAGCAGGCACGGGTGATGAATGTCAATGGTGCATACCAATTGACCGGCAGCGTCCTCGATCAGCCCATCGCGATAGCGCGTTGGCACGGCCAGGCGGCCTTTGCTGTCGAGATTGACCAACGTTGCTCCACGGAACATGCCAGCCTCACCCCTTTTCGCCACTTTATCCCACAAATTCCCACCAGAAGGAGTTTACGGAGCGGAGGAAAAGCTTGTCAAGCCAGCACGGATGCCAACAGAGCTCAAAAACCCATTATTTACAGCCGACATTAGCCCTGATGAAAAAATCATCAACAGGCGAGGCAAATTAACGTTATGAATACGTGTAAGAAAATAACCAACAAACTCGTAACAGTTATAAACAACAAAATATCTTCGGCGGGAAAATATAAAGTGTCAGTTTGCGACGCGAGCGGCATTTTAGGCCATTATGCCGGTCGTTAACAGTACCTGTTGCTGGCTGAGGGGCGGACCAGACGCGGGATAGGGCAGAAGAGAAAGGCTGGGGCGTACAAAATGAGTGTTAATTCAGCAATTAACCTGGTGAATGTAACAAAATAATACAATTAAAGCCTGCGCAATCATTTTTTGTGTCCCGTTTTGAGTAACAAAACGATTGCCAGCGAATTAAACAAAATAACACGTAAAGAAGTTTAGGGATTTGTCTGAAATATATTCAGTTTTGCATTTTGGACGTCAATTGCCTGATTAATCGCCAAAGGCCTGCTTTCCGGCAGGCCCGCCAGGAATATTCCTGGGCTCTGGCGATATTGCGCGCTTAGCGGCGATTCAGGCTACCACGACGATAGAGATTACGGCGAATACGGCTCAGGCCCGGCTTTGGCTTGCGCGGTTCATCGAGGCTGGCGAGGACGATCTCCAGCACCCGCTCAGCGACATCGCGATGGCGCTGAGCCACCGCCAGCACCGGGCACTGCAGAAAATCGAGCAGCTCATTATCGCCGAAGGTGGCGATCGCCAGCTCGGAGGGCAGTTTGCCCTCACGGCGCAGCGTCACATCCATCACGCCCTGCAGCAACGGGAAAGAGGTAGTAAACAGCGCCTGAGGCATCGGATGGGTTTCAAGCCATTTCTCAAACAGCTGAGCCGCCGCTTCGCGCTCATAGCTGTTGGCATAGAGATAATGCACCTCGCGCGGATCGTCCTGCCAGGCTTTGCGGAAGCCCTGCTCGCGCAGGAAGCTCACCGACAGTTCCGGCAGCGCGCCGAGATAAAGTACCGTTTCGCCAGGGAAGGTCCGCAGCTCGGCAGCGAGCATTTCAGCGTCATCCTGATCAGCGCCGACCACACTGGTGAAATGCTCGCGGTCAAGGGCGCGGTCAAGCGCGACAATCGGAAACGGATCGTTAGCCCAGCGTTGATAGAAAGGGTGCTCCGGCGGCAGCGAGGTAGAGACAATGATAGCGTCCACCTGGCGCTGCAGCAGATGCTCAATGCAGCGCATCTCGTTATCGGGTTGATCCTCAGAACAGGCAATCAGCAGCTGATAGCCGCGCTGACGCGCCTGACGTTCGAGATAATTTGCAATGCGGGTATAGCTGGTATTTTCGAGATCCGGGATCACCAGACCGATAGATCGTGTGCGTCCTGCACGCAGGCCAGCGGCGACCGCATTCGGATGATAGTTGTACTCTCGCACCACAGCCATCACCTTTTCGACCGTTTTATCGCTTACGCGGTACTGCTTCGCTTTGCCATTAATCACATAGCTCGCGGTGGTTCTTGAAACACCGGCCAGCCGGGCGATTTCATCCAGTTTCACAATTGCCCCTTGGGTAAGAAGTGCCAAACATAACCATTATTCAGGTATGGAACCCTTTTTATAACATCTAAGCGCAGAATAGTTAGCGCAGCAACCGCTTTCGCTTACAGTTCCTACTGATTTCGCAAAAAAAAAGCCCGACAGTCGCTGCCGGGCTATTTTTGCATCAGTTCCCGATCCTCAGCGCATGATTTTATCACCGCGAGACAGGCCGACCACTCCGGAGCGAGCCACTTCCACGATCCGAGCGACATCGCGCAGCGAAGCCAGGAAAGCATCAAGCTTATCACTGGTTCCGGCGAGCTGAACGGTATAGATAGAAGGCGTCACATCGATAATCTGTCCGCGAAAAATTTCGGTGTTGCGTTTCACTTCTTCACGGCCATAGCCGCTGGCCTGAACCTTCACCAGCATGATTTCGCGTTCGACATGGGCCCCCTGCCCCAATTCGCTGACCCGCAGCACATCCACCAGCTTGTGCAGCTGCTTTTCAATCTGCTCGATCGCTTTTTCATCGCCCACGGTCTGGATGGTCATTCTGGAGAGCGTAGGGTCGTCCGTCGGCGCCACAGTCAGGCTTTCTATATTATAGCCACGCTGGGAAAAGAGGCCGATAACGCGGGACAATGCGCCCGATTCGTTTTCCAGTAATACCGATAATATCCGGCGCATAATCAGGTCCTCTCCGTTTTGCTCAACCACATCTCATCCATGCCGCCGCCGCGGATCTGCATGGGGTACACATGCTCACTGCCGTCGACGGTGACATCGACAAACACCAGCCGGCGCTGACGCACCTGCTCCAGCGCTTCAGCAAGCTTTGACTCCAGCTCCTGCGGCTCGCTGATGCGGATCCCGACGTGACCGTAGGCTTCCGCCAGACGCACAAAGTCCGGCAGCGATTCCATATAGGACTGGGAGTGGCGCCCGGAATAGAGCATATCCTGCCACTGCTTCACCATCCCGAGATAGCGGTTGTTGAGGTTAAGCACCAGGACCGGTAACTCATACTGCAGCGCAGTAGAGAGTTCCTGAATGTTCATCTGGATACTGCCGTCACCGGTCACGCAGACCACCATTTCGTCCGGCAGAGCCATTTTGACCCCCAGCGCAGCCGGTAGGCCAAAGCCCATGGTGCCGAGACCACCGGAGTTAATCCAGCGCCGTGGTTTGTCGAAGGGGTAATACAGGGCGGCGAACATCTGGTGCTGGCCCACATCGGAAGTGACGTAGGCATCGCCCTGGGTCAACCGCCAGATAGTTTCAATCACCGCCTGCGGTTTGATTTTATCGCTCTGGTCGTCGTAGCGCAGACAATGGCGGGCACGCCACTGCTCGATCTGTTGCCACCAGTCGCGAATGTCGTCCAGCGGCTGCTGCGTCTCTTCCTGGTCCAGTAGCTCCAGCATCTGCTCCAGTACCAGCCGGGCATCGCCGACGATCGGCACATCTGCCGGCACGGTTTTCGAGATCGAGGTCGGATCGATATCAATATGCAGCACCGTCGCGTTCGGACAGTACTTGGCCAGATTGTTGGTGGTCCGATCGTCAAAGCGGACGCCGACGGCGAAAATGACGTCCGAATGGTGCATGGTCATGTTGGCTTCATAGGTGCCGTGCATACCCAGCATCCCCAGCGCCTGCGGGTGCGTCGCCGGGAAAGCGCCAAGCCCCATCAGGGAGGAAGCAACCGGCAGCTTCAGCTTTTCCACCAGTTCACGCAGCTGGGGTTCGCAATGCGCATTGATCGCCCCGCCGCCGACGTAAACGACCGGCTTACTCGCCGCCACCAGGGTCTGCAGGGCGCGTTTAATCTGTCCCTTATGACCGCTGGTGGTCGGGTTATACGAACGCATACTCACCGCCTCCGGCCAGGCGTACGGCAGCTTTTTCGCCGGATTGAGAATATCTTTCGGTAGATCGACCACCACCGGTCCGGGGCGACCGCTGGCCGCCAGCCAGAAGGCTTTCTTCAGGACACCGGGAATATCTTCGGTCTGCTTCACCAGGAAACTGTGCTTCACCACCGGACGGGAAATCCCCACCATGTCGCACTCCTGGAAGGCATCGTAGCCGATCAGCGATGTCGCCACCTGCCCGGAGAGGATCACCAGCGGAATGGAATCCATATAGGCCGTCGCGATACCGGTGATGGCGTTCGTCGCCCCTGGTCCAGAGGTGACCAGCACGACGCCAACCTCGCCGGTCGCCCGCGCCAGGCCATCCGCCATATGCACTGCCGCCTGCTCGTGGCGAACCAGCACATGATCGATACCGCCAAGGGTATGTAACGCATCATAGATATCGAGGACTGCGCCTCCGGGATAGCCGAATACTTGCTTGACGCCCTGATCGACAAGCGATTGGACGACCATCTCGGCTCCTGACAACATCTCCATGGTTTGCCTCCAGGCTTATTGTTTTACGACAGCGGAACTCAATTTCCGCGCGCTCGCACGATGCGGAGGAGAGACCCTCCGCACTGAGGTGAATGGACTGCATGCCACTACCATAACTGCTCGCCAGCAGGCAGGCAATTCGCCGCAGGGGATGTGTTATCCCCGTAATAAGAAGAAAAGAAAGCGGAGAAGTGAAAATATGGTGGATTGCTTCAGAGATAAGAAAAGGGAATGGTAAATACTCGGAGAAAAGGCGTGATAGCAGGAATTGATCCATTTTTCACGAACCCAACGAATGCCTCGAACAGGTCAAACAGAACAAAATTCTGCATTATCGAATTTACATCATATAAAAAAAGGAGCCGAAGCTCCTTTTACCCTCGTTGCCATCGGCTCAGCGCTTGCAAATATCCACCAGCAGCTCTTCCATCCACTGATGGCCTTTATCGCGGCCAGCCGCTTCATGCCACGAGAGATAGCAGGTCCGGCTGTTAACCTTCAACGGCAAAGGTAATATTTGCAGGGCTAATTTATCGGCAAACTCATTGGCCAGCCAGCGCGGGGCAATCGCCACCATCTGAGTTTGCGATACCACGTTTAATACGCTGACCATCGCATTACCCTGATAGGCGATACGCGCCTGTTTATCGGCCGTGTCATACCACGGTAAACTGAATGAGGCATACCGATCGAGAGCCACCGTAGCATGCTCCTCACGATAAATATCCGCCTCCATCACCGGCCCGGAAATACGGGGATGGTTGCGACTGGCCACCAAAACCATTTCGTCTTTGAATAACGGGACGCAGGCAAACTCAGGGCGACGGAACTCTTCATAACCGATCACAAATTCCGTTTCCTGATAACGTAACTGATGTTCCGTATTTTGATTCAGCGCGGATTTAAAGACCAAATGAATATTGGGTGCGATCTCCGCAACTTTATTAAAAATAACCGACGTCAGGATGTTATCCAGCGGGCTGCAGACGCACAGATGGAAAACGCGCTCACTGCTTAGCGGTTCAAAACCGGAGCCCGGCAATTCGTTTTGGACCAGCTGCAGCGCCTGGCGCACAGAACCAAAAAGCTGATAGGCCCGCGCCGTCGGCTGAATACCGCGGCCATAGCGCACAAACAGCTCATCATTAAACATCACTTTCAGACGTGAAACCGCGTTACTCACCGCGGGTTGAGACATGCCGAGCGTATGGGCGGCACGGGTGATATTCTGCTCTTGCATAACCGCATCAAAAACGGTGAGCAGATTGAGATCAACCATCCGTAGTTGAGGTTTAACGACTTCCTGTCCGGGGGCTGATTTATATTCTGGAGTGTCAATTAACATATCTAATTCCGCCGTCACGATGAATTCCCTTTACTAAACCGCTATAATTAGCGTCGAAAATATCATTTATCATGCAAATGACATTTGCAAAATAGCAAAGGAGATTTTTAGGAATATATCAAGGCTATGAGTGGCAGTGAAAAAGCGGGACTACCAGGAAAATGAACCGCTCAAACCATACCGGTTACTTAATGATGATGAGTGTACCCATAATCCGTAAAAATAAAAACAACACCACTAGTTAACTGTAACTTAAGCAATAATAAAGTATTTTATTTTTAACCTCATAAAATTAACAACTGCTTATCATTGAAAAATAATCCGCTAATGAGCAAATACATTCATAAGGAAAATAAATATAATATTTTCATTCAGATAGCTTTTTTTGCCGCCTCGTTCACGGTTCATCGTGGCCGATGCGTTGAATGCAAAGCACTTTTTCAAATGAAACAATTGAGGACGCGCCTCCCTTTGTCCAAAATAGGATCTTCGGCAAAACAGGGCTTGCATCAGCACAATTTGCTAATTCACATCGAGAGCCAATAACGCTTTTTCCGTGCCAGGGGTTGACTTTAAAACGGCTATCCAGTAACTCTAAAAGCATAACGATTTCATCTGGAGTTTGACGCAATGATTCGCACCGCTCGTATCACCAGCCTACTACTACTAAACGCATGCCATTTGCGCGGTAGGCTGTTGGGCGACGTTCAGCGTTAAGTCATCTTCCAGCAAGACTATAAAACCCGCGCCTTGGCGCGGGTTTTTTTATGCTCGTCAACAAGGCGCCAGGACACAGACTAAGGATCCAAACCATGAGCCAGCAAGTCATTATTTTCGATACGACCTTACGTGATGGCGAACAAGCGTTACAGGCAAGCCTGAGTGTCAAAGAGAAGCTGCAGATCGCTCTGGCCCTTGAGCGTATGGGGGTCGACGTAATGGAAGTCGGTTTCCCGGTCTCTTCCCCGGGCGATTTTGAATCGGTGCAAAGTATCGCGCGCACCATCAAAAACAGTCGTGTTTGCGCTCTGGCGCGCTGCGTTGAGAAAGATATCGATGTGGCAGCAGAATCCTTAAAGGTGGCTGAAGCTTTCCGCATCCATACCTTTATTGCAACCTCGCCGATGCATATCGCCACCAAACTGCGCAGCACGCTGGATGAAGTGATTGAGCGCGCGATCTATATGGTGAAGCGGGCGCGCAACTACACTGACGATGTCGAATTCTCTTGTGAAGACGCCGGCCGCACGCCGATTGCCGATCTGGCTCGCGTCGTCGAAGCGGCGATCAACGCTGGCGCCACCACCATTAATATCCCGGACACCGTCGGCTACACCATGCCGTTCGAATACGCCAACATTATCAGCGGCCTGTATGATCGCGTGCCGAATATCGACAAAGCGATTATTTCCGTCCACACCCATGATGACCTGGGCATCGCCGTCGGTAACGCCCTCGCCGCGGTCCACGCCGGTGCGCGCCAGGTAGAAGGCGCGATGAACGGTATCGGCGAACGCGCTGGCAACTGTGCGCTGGAAGAAGTGATCATGGCGATCAAAGTGCGCAAAGACATCATGAACGTGCACACCAACATTAATCATCATGAAATCTGGCGCACCAGCCAGACCGTCAGCCAGATCTGCAATATGCCTATCCCGGCCAACAAAGCCATCGTCGGCACCGGCGCCTTCGCCCACTCCTCCGGCATCCACCAGGACGGCGTACTGAAGAACCGCGAAAACTACGAAATCATGACTCCGGAATCCATCGGCCTGAACCAGGTACAGCTGAACCTGACTTCCCGCTCCGGTCGCGCGGCGGTGAAACACCGGATGGAAGAGATGGGTTACCAGGAGAGCGATTACAACCTGGATCATCTGTACGACGCGTTCCTGAAGCTGGCGGACAAAAAAGGCCAGGTCTTCGATTACGATCTGGAAGCGCTGGCGTTTATCAACAAGCAGCAGGAAGAGCCGGAGCATTTCCGCCTGGACTACTTCAGCGTCCAGTCTGGCTCCAGCGATATCGCCACTGCTTCAATCAAGCTGGTCTGCGGGGATGAAATCAAAACCGAAGCCGCTAATGGCAACGGTCCGGTCGACGCCATCTACCAGGCTATTAACCGCGTGACAAACTACAACATTGATTTAGTGAAGTATGGCTTAAGTGCGAAAGGCCACGGCAAAGACGCCCTGGGCCAGGTGGATATCGTCGTTGACTACAACGGCCGCCGTTTCCACGGTGTTGGTCTGGCCACAGATATCGTTGAGTCGTCAGCAAAAGCCATGGTTCACGTGCTGAACAACATCTGGCGCGCCGCCGAAGTCGAAAAAGAATTGCAACGCAAAGCTCAGAATAAAGAGAACAATAAGGAAACCGTGTAATGTCGAAGAATTACCATATTGCCGTTTTGCCGGGTGATGGCATTGGCCCGGAAGTGATGAACCAGGCGATGAAAGTACTGGAAGCCGTGCGCCAACGTTTTGCCATGCACATTACCACCAGCCAGTATGACGTCGGTGGGGCGGCTATTGACCGTCAGGGGACTCCCCTGCCGCAGGCGACCGTCGCCGGATGCGAACAGGCGGATGCGATCCTGTTCGGCTCCGTCGGTGGTCCGAAATGGGAACACCTGCCGCCCGCCGAGCAGCCAGAGCGCGGTGCGCTGCTGCCGCTGCGTAAGCACTTCAAACTGTTCAGCAACCTGCGTCCGGCCAAACTGTACCAGGGGCTGGAGGAGTTCTGCCCGCTGCGCGCCGACATCGCTGCCAACGGCTTCGACATTCTCTGCGTTCGCGAACTGACCGGCGGCATCTACTTCGGCCAGCCAAAAGGCCGCGAAGGCAGCGGTCAGCATGAGAAAGCCTTTGATACCGAGGTGTATCACCGCTTTGAAATCGAACGTATCGCGCGCATCGCTTTTGAATCCGCTCGTAAGCGTCGTCACAAAGTGACCTCCATCGATAAGGCCAACGTCCTGCAGTCGTCCATTCTGTGGCGCGAAATCGTCACCGAGATCGGCAAGGAGTATCCGGACGTTGAGCTGGCGCATATGTATATCGATAACGCCACCATGCAACTGATTAAAGATCCGTCCCAGTTCGACGTGCTGCTGTGCTCCAACCTGTTTGGCGACATCCTCTCCGACGAGTGCGCGATGATCACCGGCTCGATGGGTATGCTGCCATCCGCGAGCCTTAACGAACAAGGTTTTGGCCTGTATGAACCAGCGGGCGGCTCGGCGCCGGACATCGCGGGCAAAAATATCGCTAACCCGATCGCGCAGATCCTCTCTCTGGCCCTGCTGCTGCGCTACAGCCTCGACGCTGACGAAGCGGCGACCGCCATTGAAAGCGCCATCAACCGTGCCTTAGAGGAAGGGGTTCGTACTGGCGACCTGGCGCGCGGAACGGCGGCGGTCAGTACTGATGAAATGGGCGATATCATTGCCCGCTATGTCGCAGAAGGGGTGTAATCATGGCGAAGACGTTATACGAAAAATTATTTGATGCGCACGTAGTGTATGAGGCGCAGAACGAAACCCCGCTGCTGTACATCGACCGCCATCTGGTGCACGAAGTGACCTCCCCGCAGGCGTTTGACGGCCTGCGCGCGCATGGCCGCCAGGTGCGCCAGCCGGGTAAAACCTTCGCGACCATGGATCACAACGTCTCGACGCAGACCAAAGATATCAACGCGTCCGGCGAGATGGCCCGTATCCAGATGCAGGAGCTGATTAAGAACTGTAAAGAGTTTGGCGTTGAGCTGTATGACTTAAATCACCCATACCAGGGTATCGTCCACGTCATGGGCCCGGAGCAGGGCGTCACCCTGCCGGGGATGACCATTGTTTGCGGTGACTCCCATACCGCCACCCACGGCGCGTTCGGGGCCCTGGCGTTCGGTATCGGCACCTCCGAAGTGGAGCATGTGCTGGCGACCCAGACCCTGAAACAGGGCCGCGCGAAGACCATGAAAATCGACGTGCAAGGCAAAGCGGCGCCGGGTATTACCGCTAAAGATATCGTGCTGGCCATCATTGGTAAAACCGGTAGCGCCGGCGGCACCGGCCATGTGGTTGAGTTCTGCGGCGAAGCGATCCGCGATCTGAGCATGGAAGGGCGTATGACCCTGTGCAACATGGCGATCGAGATGGGCGCCAAAGCGGGCCTGGTCGCGCCGGACGAAACCACCTTCAATTACGTACGCGGCCGTCTGCATGCGCCGAAAGGCAAAGATTTTGACGATGCCGTCGCGTACTGGAAAACCCTGAAAACCGACGATGGCGCGACGTATGATACCGTGGTGACGCTGCAGGCGGCGGAGATTGCCCCGCAGGTGACCTGGGGCACCAACCCGGGCCAGGTGATCTCAGTGACGGATAATATCCCCGATCCGGCGTCATTCAGCGATCCAGTGGAACGCGCCAGCGCCGAAAAAGCGCTGGCCTACATGGGCCTGAAATCCGGGATCCCGCTGACGGATGTGGCTATCGATAAAGTGTTTATCGGCTCCTGCACCAACTCGCGAATCGAAGATTTACGCGCCGCGGCGGAAATCGCTAAAGGGCGTAAAGTGGCGCCGGGTGTCCAGGCGCTGGTGGTGCCGGGTTCCGGTCCGGTGAAAGCGCAGGCGGAAGCGGAAGGCCTGGATAAGATCTTCATCGAAGCCGGCTTTGAGTGGCGCTTACCGGGTTGCTCGATGTGTCTGGCAATGAACAATGACCGCCTGAATCCGGGCGAGCGCTGTGCCTCCACCAGCAACCGTAATTTTGAAGGCCGTCAGGGCCGCGGCGGACGCACGCACCTGGTGAGCCCGGCAATGGCCGCAGCGGCAGCTGTTACCGGTCATTTCGCCGATATCCGTAATCTGAAGTAAGGAGACCATCATGGCAGAGAAATTTACCCAACATACCGGCCTGGTGGTTCCGCTGGATGCTGCAAACGTCGATACCGACGCGATTATTCCCAAGCAGTTTTTGCAGAAAGTGACTCGCACCGGCTTCGGCGCCCACCTGTTTAACGACTGGCGCTTTCTCGACGATAAAGGCCAGCAGCCGAACCCGGATTTTGTGCTGAATTTCCCGCAATACAAAGGGGCGTCAATCCTGCTGGCACGTGAAAACTTCGGCTGCGGCTCCTCGCGCGAGCACGCGCCGTGGGCGTTGACCGATTACGGCTTTAAGGTCGTGATTGCGCCAAGCTTTGCCGATATCTTTTACGGCAACAGCTTCAATAACCAGCTGCTGCCGGTGACCCTGAGCGACGAGCAGGTCGACGAGCTGTTCAAGCTGGTGCAGGCCAACCCGGGCATGACGTTTGAAGTGGATCTGGAAGCGCAGGTGGTTAAAGCTGGGGATAAAACCTACAGCTTTAAGATCGACGACTTCCGCCGCCACTGTATGCTCAACGGCCTGGATAGCATCGGCCTGACGCTGCAGCACGGAGAGGCGATTTCCGACTATGAACGCAAGCTGCCGGCGTTTATGAATTAACCTTCGGGCCCGGTCATTTGACCGGGCTTTTTAATTTTATCGCGGCGGAAATTGCGATCTCACGCACAAAAACCAATATTGATTCGCTGATTGTCAGGCCTTGACCCCACCCTGCCCCACACCATAAAGAAGAATCATTCCGCTTTCCTTCTCTTCCTCTTCGTTGTTTATGTATTATCCCTTCACTGCAAGTAAAAATAAGGCACGAGTGTTTAATATAAAAATATAAGAATGTGAAAGAAGCGTTAATCTCATAGAGAACCCCTATAGCTCAGAACAAAAAAAAACATTATTTTTCGATTTTTCCCCTCGCTATCTTTGCCCACAGAGAAATATTAACTAAGGACACGCCCGGGCCCCCGCATATCGGCCTCCCGGCCTCCTGTGGAGAGAAGAGATGAGCCACTATCCGCACCTTTTCAGTCCGTTGACCATCAACGGCATGACGCTAAAAAACCGCATTATCATGCCCCCTATGGGCACCAATATGGCCACGCTCAACGGCGAGGTCTCGCAGGAACAGCTGGAATACTATGAACTGCGGGCCAAAGGCGGCACCGGACTTATCACCATCGAAAACATCTGTATTGATTTTCCCTTTGCTTCCAACGGCACCACGCAGTTACGCATCGATAACGATCAATATATTCCGCGACTGTTTAAATTAACCGAGACCCTGCATAAACATGGCGCCTGCGTATCCATTCAGTTAAATCATGCCGGCGCTTCGGCGTACGCCTACCGCCTTGACGGCCAGACGCCACTCTCTTCCTCCACGACGCCCTCGAAAAAGCACGGAAATATTCCACGCCCGATGACGCATGAGGAAATTTATCATGCGGTAGAAAAATTTGGTGATGCCGCGGAGCGCGTTCGTCGCGCGGGTTTTGACAGCGTTGAAATTCATGCCGGTCATTCCTATTTAATTAGCCAGTTTTTATCGCCATTATTTAATAAGCGCACCGATGAATTTGGCGGCAGCGTCGAAAACCGCACCCGGATATTAAGTCTGATTATCGATAAAGTGCGCGCCTGCGTGGGGCCGCGTTTTCCGGTCAGCCTGCGCATCAGCGCCGACGACTTCCTCAAGGGGGGCAATACCCTCGAAGATTCCCTGCGCATCCTTGAACTCTGCCAGGATAAGGTCGATATCATCAACGTCTCTGCGGCGCAGAATGACAACCTGAATCTGCAAATCGACCAGATGTCGCTGGAGGATGGCTGGAAGCGCTACCTCTCCCGCGCGGTGCGCGATAAATTCCATAAGCCCACGGTCATCGCCGGCAATATTCGCTCACCACAGGTGGCCGAGGATATTCTCGCCAGCGGCGATGCCGACCTTATTGCCATTGGCCGCGGCCTGATTGCCGAGCCGGAGTGGGTGCAGAAGGTGCAAGGCGGTAAAGAGCGCCTGATGCGCAAATGCATCTCCTGCAATATCGGTTGCGCTGACCATCGTATCGCCCGCTCGCGCCCGCTGCGCTGTTCGATTAACCCGGACATCATCCACGGCGATGCCTACAAAATGCGCCGCGTCAGTCGCGAAACGAACGTGGTGGTCATCGGCGCTGGCACCGCCGGGATGGAAGCCGCCTGCACGGCGGCGGAAGTCGGTTGCCATACCTGGCTGCTGGAGGCGAAAAACCACGTCGGCGGCCTCGCCAGCGAAATCTCCCGCCTGCCGGAGAAAAAACGCATCGCTGATTTCCCGCAGTTTATGAAAAATCGCATCGCCTCGCTGGACAACCTGATGCTGCAGGTCGGCAAATGTGCCGACGTGGCCTCAGTTTCCGCCCTGCATCCGCATCTGATTGTCAACGCCACCGGCTCAACGCCGCTGCTGCCGCCCATTGAGGGCTTGCGGGAAAACATTGATACCGCGGACGGCAAAGTCTTTTCCATTACCGGCATGATCGACAACCTGGCGAAATTTACCGATATCGAGGGTAAACGTATCGCCGTCGTCGGCGCAGGCGCCGTTGGCCTCGACGTTATCGAATACTTTACGGCGCGCGGCGCGCAGGCGGTATTAATCGAAATGCAGGACGCCGCCGGTCGCGACCTCGACATCATTACCAAAAATGCCATGTTGACCATGCTCGACGAGCACCAGGTCGAACAGCACATGAATACCCAACTGATGGCAGTCGCTGCCGACCATTTCCGGGTGAAAAATACACAGCAAACCTTCGATATCCCCTTTGACTACGGCTTTGTCTGCCTGGGGATGCGCGCCAACCGGACGGGTCTCGACGAGATCGAGCGCTGGGCCAATGCCAATAACGTCAAAATCATGAATATCGGCGACAGCCTGATGGCGCGGCGCATTATCGACGGCATCCGCGAAGGCCGCAACGTGCTGGATACCCTGGAAGACATGGGTGCGCTGGGCAGTCGCGAAGCACAACGAATTCCCTTTCTAACTTATTGAGGATTTTTGTCATGGCAGAACGTATTACTGGACACACTGAGCTGATTGGCCTGATCGCCACCCCGATTCGCCACAGCATGTCACCCACCATGCATAACGAGGCTTTCGCCCATCTCGGGCTGGACTATGTTTATCTGGCTTTTGAAGTCGGTAATCAGGAGTTGAAGGACGTTGTGCAGGGCTTTCGGGCAATGAAGCTGCGCGGCTTTAATGTCTCTATGCCGAACAAAACCGAAATTTGCCAGTATCTCGATAAGCTGTCGCCGGCGGCGCAGCTGGTCGGGGCGGTCAACACCGTGGTCAACGACGATGGCGTACTGACCGGACATATCACCGACGGCACCGGCTATATGCGCGCCCTTAGCGAAGCGGGTATCGATATCATCGGCAAGAAGATGACCGTCCTCGGCGCCGGCGGCGCGGCGACCGCGCTCTGCGTCCAGGCGGCTCTGGATGGCGTGAAGGCGATCTCCATCTTTAACCGCCGCGATAAATTCTTCGCCAACGCCGAAGAAACGGTAGCTAAGATCCGCAACAACACCAACTGCGAGATCCATCTGTTCGATCTCGACGATCATGACAAGCTGCGCGCCGAAATCGACAGCAGCGTGATCCTGACCAATGCCACCGGCGTTGGCATGAAGCCGTTCGAAGGCCAAATGTTGCTGCCGAACGACAGCTTCCTGCGCCCGGATCTGATCGTCTCTGACGTCGTCTACAACCCGCGTAAAACCCACCTGCTGGAAGTGGCGGAGAAAAAAGGCTGCCGCACCCTGAACGGTCTGGGGATGATGCTGTGGCAAGGCGCGCGCGCGTTCGAAATCTGGACGGGTAAACAGATGCCGGTTGATTACATCAAGAGCATTCTGTTCTAAGAGGCGAATGATGAAAAATAAATACATCCCTACTGCGGCAGGGCTGTATCTCAACTACCTGATTCACGGCATGGGGGTGCTCTTAATCACCCTCAACATGGCCCATCTTCAGGAACAGTGGGGAACAGACGCTGCTGGCGTATCCATCGTTATCTCCTCGTTAGGTATCGGCAAGCTGGCGACCATTGTGACCGGCTTTTTGTCGGATCGCTTTGGCCGTAAGCCTTTTATTTATCTGGGGATCCTCAGCTATCTGATCTTCTTCGTCGGCATCCTGCTGACTAAAAATATCTATCTGGCCTACGCCTTCGGCATTATGGCGGGCCTGGCGAATAGCTTCCTCGACTCCGGAACCTATCCGGCGCTAATGGAGTCTTTCCCGCACTCCGCCAGCCGGGCCAACGTGCTGATCAAAGCCTTCGTTTCCGCCGGGCAGTTCCTGCTGCCGTTCATTATCAGCTTCCTGATCTGGGCGAATCTGTGGTTCGGCTGGTCGTTCGTCATTGCGGCGGGACTGTTTGTCCTGAGCGGCATCTACCTGCTCAAAATGCCATTCCCGGATAGCCAGTCGGCGAAAAAAGAGGAGGCCCCTACGGCGCAGGCGGAAGCAACTGCCCGGCCGCAGGCTAATAAGCTGGATATGGTGATCTTCACCCTGTACGGCTACATTGGCATGGCAACCTTCTATCTGGTCAGCCAGTGGCTGGCGCAGTACGGTCAATTCGTGGTCGGCCTGCCCTACGCCTCGGCGATTAAACTGCTTAGCATCTATACCGTCGGTTCGCTGGTCTGCGTCTTCGTGACCGCCGCCTTCGTCAAAGAGGTGTTCAGCTCAGCCATCGCCATGATCATCTATACTGGCCTGTCGATGATTTCGCTGCTGCTGGTGTGCCTGTTCCCGACGCCGATGATGGTCACCGGCTTCGCCTTTATCATCGGCTTTGCCGCCGCCGGCGGGGTACTGCAGTTGGGAGCAACAATCATGGCAATGAGTTTCCCGAACGGAAAAGGCAAAGCAACCGGGATCTTCTACACCGCCGGCAGTATCGCCAGCTTCACGATCCCCCTGATCACCGCAAAGCTTTCGCAGATCAGTATTGCCAGCATTATGTGGTTTGATTTTGCAATCGCCGTGATCGGCTTTGTGATCGCCCTGTACATCGGCTATCGTCAACTGCAGGCTCGGGCGGCGCAAAAAGTGTCCCGCACCGCAGTCACCGCCTGAGGTTCAACGCGAACAATAATGGATACCTACATGACAAATGCAGTAACCGTAAAGAACATCACCTTTCAGGAAGGGGAAACCCTCATTTGTGTACCGCTGATCGGCAAAACCCTCGATGAGATACTGGGTAACGCCCATGGTCTGGTCGATGCCGGCGCCGATATTATCGAATGGCGCGTTGACCACTTTACCCAGGTCAGAGACATGACCCAGGTGATGGCCGCGCTGGCGGAAATCCGTGGCGCGCTGAAAGCGCTCCCGCTGCTGTTCACCTTCCGCAGCAAGAAAGAAGGTGGCGAAACCGAGATCAGCGACGAAGCGTACTTCGCGCTCAATCGCGAAGCCGCGCGCAGCGGACTGGTTGATGTTATCGATATCGAGCTATTCAATGATGAAGCGCAGATCCGCGCGCTGGTTGACGATGCGCATGCCGCGGGCGTCAAGGTGATCATGAGTAATCATGATTTCCACAAGACTCCCGCTCAGGAAGATATTATCTATCGCCTGCGCCGCATGCAGGATCTGGGCGCCGACCTGCCGAAGATCGCGGTGATGCCGCAGTCGCCGCAGGACGTTCTGACCTTGCTTGCCGCTACGCTGACCATGAAAGAAAAATATGCCACTCGCCCGCTGATTACCATGTCGATGGGCAAATCCGGTGGCGTTAGCCGGGTTACCGGGCGCTTATTCGGCTCGGCGATGACCTTCGGTACCGTAGGACAGGCTTCTGCGCCAGGACAGATCGCCATCGCCAAACTACGTGAAGTGATGGATATTCTCTCCTGATGCCCGAATGGCCCGGAGGCGATCTCCGGGCCATCCGCTAACAGAGATTCTGGCTGTCGTGGATAACCACATTTTTAAATGACTGTAGCGCCGGGGAAAGTAACCGATCTTTCATTGTCGCCAGATAGATATAGCGTGGGGGGATGGTGTTTTTAATCTTCAGGATGTGAACGTTGTAATAGGAGAGCGCGGAGATCCGCGGCATAATCGCGATCCCATAGTCAATACTGACCAACCCGGCCATCGCGGTATCCTCATCCACGTAGCAGGCGATCTCCGGCACCAGCTTTTGCTGCATAAACACATTATCGATAAATGGACGTAAACCGCTATTCTCTGAAAAATAGATATAGGGATAATGAATCGTCTCTACCAGATCGACCTCATGTTCATACAGGCGGGCCAACGGATGATCCTTCGCCGTGACCACCACCAGCTCCTGCTGAATAACAGGAATAAAATCGATATCCGGCTCATCCGCAATATAAGAGCAAATCGCCAGATCGACTTTGCCAGCTTTCAGCTCCTGCAATAGGGTCAGCGATGTCCCCTGAGTAAAAGAAAAAGTAACGTTGTGACATTCAGGTGAAAGAGAATATTGATTAATTAACTGCGGAACAACATATTCGCCCATCGTGTAAATAAAGGCGATGCGAATATTCTCTTTATTCTCGGCGCCATTTTTTTGTAATGTCATCCGGCCATTCTCCAGCGAAGCCAGCGCATCTTCGACATACGGCAAAAAACGCTTGCCGTTTTGCGTAATTTTAACGTTCCGTCCCTGTCTGGCGAACAGCGCGACCCCTAACTCCTTCTCCAGCTCCGATATCGCATGGCTTAGCGAGGGCTGGGTGATGCACAGACTGGAGGCGGCTTCGGTGTAATGTTCGGTTTCAGACAGACGTTTAAAATAATAAAGTTGCTTTAGGTTCATTATTTTTGCCCGTATAATATAAGAATAAATGCACTGACGCTAATATACCATGCAAGCCACCAATAATGTGCGGGAGCGGGTAAATATCGGCGTTACATCAAATATTCTTTTGTGAAGCGTATGAATGTGCAACAAAGCGTTGCCATTCATAGATACTATCTATAGTTCCTGGAGATGTTTTTGCATGTGCGAATATATGCAAAAATATTTTAAACTTTAAAGGAACTCGCTATGAGTATGTCAAACTCTCAGGAAGTCCTCACTTCCTCATCGGGGACGAAAAAAAGAAGCCGCGTTCGGATAGTTATTTTACTGCTGTTGTCCGTCGGAACGATGATCAATTATCTCGATCGCACCATCCTGGGTATTGTCGCCCCACAATTAACCCAGGAAATTCATATCGATCCAGCGATGATGGGCATCATTTTCTCCGCCTTTGCCTGGACCTATGCGCTGGCGCAGATCCCTGGCGGGGTATTTTTAGACCGTTTTGGTAACAAGCTCACCTATGCCCTGTCTATTTTCTTCTGGTCGCTGTTTACTCTGCTGCAAAGTTTTACCCTCGGGCTGAAAACCCTGCTCCTCCTGCGCCTGGGGCTTGGCGTCAGCGAAGCGCCCTGCTTTCCGGCCAACAGCCGCATCGTCAGCACCTGGTTTCCCCAGCATGAGCGCGCGCGGGCGACGGCAACATATACAGTTGGCGAATATATAGGGCTGGCCGCTTTCTCGCCGCTGTTATTTTTAATCCTCGAACACCATGGCTGGAGAACGCTGTTTTTTCTCACCGGCGGATTAGGTATTTTATTTACGTTGGTGTGGTGGCGTTTTTATCACGAACCGCATGAATCACGCACGGCTAATAAATCAGAGTTGGATTACATCGGCGCAAACAACATTAACAATAAAATCCAGAACGTTCCATTTAACTGGCGTGACGCCAGGCGTCTGCTGGGCTGTCGTCAGATCGTAGGCGCCAGTCTGGGCCAGTTTGCCGGGAACACCACGCTGGTGTTTTTTCTGACGTGGTTTCCCAGCTATCTTGCCAACGAGCGCCATCTTCCCTGGCTTCACGTCGGATTTTTCGCCACCTGGCCCTTCCTCGCCGCCGCGATCGGCATCCTCTTCGGCGGCTGGATCTCGGACCGGTTGCTGAAGCGAACCGGCTCCGTCAACATCAGTCGAAAGTTACCAATAATTTCCGGTTTACTACTGTCCAGCTGTATTATTGCGGCAAACTGGGTAAGCGCTAACAGCACCGTAATCATTATTATGTCGGTGGCGTTTTTTGGCCAGGGAATGGTCGGTCTGGGCTGGACCTTAATTTCTGATATTGCCCCGGAAAATATGGCAGGCCTCACCGGCGGCATATTTAATTTTTGCGCCAATATGGCATCCATTATTGCGCCACTGATAATTGGCGTGATTATCTCCGCAACGGGTAATTTCTTTTACGCGCTGATCTACGTCGGCCTGACGGCGCTGATCGGCGTGATTGCCTACATTTTTATCATCGGCGATATCAAGCGTATCGTCCTGGAGTAGTCAGCTTGCCCCGGCGACGCGGCTCGCCGGGGCAAGGCAGATTGTCAGTTATCCTTCACCTTGCTGGTCAAAAACAGCGTCACCAGCGAAATCGCGGCGATCGTCCAGTAGACGCTGGCGTGGCCATAACTTTGCGACAGCGCCCCCTGCATCACGCCGGCGAGGATCACGCCGGTGGAAATACTGTTGGTGAACAGGGTGGTCGCCGCCCCCGCCCGACCCGGCATTAAGTCCTGGAACCACAGCATACCGATCCCGGCGATAATACCGATAAAGACCGCGTTAAATAGCTGCAGGGCCAGCAGCGCCGTACGGCCATGAAACAGAATCAACCCGGCATAAAACAGCACACCGGCCGCGACCGCCGCCACCATCATTTTACGTTTACCAAAGCGCTTCACGTAGTAACCGGCGAGGATCATCGCCGGTATCTCCAGTCCGGCGGCAGTGCCCATCAGGATCCCGGCCAGGCTATCGGGAAGGCCGAGATCGCTACTGATCCACAGCGGCATATCAATGATATACATCGTGTTGCAGGTCCACATCAGCGTGGAGGCGATAAACAGCATGCGCACGTTCTTATCCTGCCAGCCGCCGGCCTGCACCAGCGCTGCCGCCTCTTCCGAAGGCTGTTCCACCCGCGGGACCGAGGGCAGCTTGATGGCAATCAGCGCCAGGCTAATGACAAAGATGCCCGCCGCAATGGAAAACATGGTGGTAAAGCCATAATTGAGGGCCAGCATAAAGGCCAGCGGCGGGCCAATCACCCACGCCAGCGACAGCTGGGCACGCATGATCGAACTGAACATCACCACTTCCCGCGCCGAGCTGTCGGCATACTCCCGCGCCAGGGCGAAGAGCTGCGGCATGGCGGCATTGGCGATGGACGCCAGCATCACCCCGCAGGTAATTAACGTCAGGTAGTGACGGTTGAAGGCAAACAGCAGCGCATTGCCCACCGCCATCAGGCAGCAGAGCATAATTAACCGCCGCCGATCGCCGCGGCTATCAGAGCGCTTAGCCAACGCCAGACTCACCAGGATCCCGGCAATGGCATTTACCGTGTAGAACAGGCCCACCCAGAACGGCTGCGCCCCTACTTCGCGGCTGAGAAACAAACTCAACGTCGGCGCCTGCAACGCGCCCGCCACGCCCATCATAAAAGCAACCAGCATAAAGGCGGCATACACGCCGTTTAGCCGTCGTCCCATCGTCATCAACCACAGCATGGAATGTCCTTAACACACGCGAAGTAAACGAAAAAAGCCAGCAGAGGATTTCTGCTGGCGGGTGATTCTATACTCTATGGGTTTCATGTTGCAGGACAAAACGGTTAACCGTTTTGCACAGCGCTTGTGCTGGCCCTGAAAGGGTGAGCGTGGCCAGAACGTCAGGCCCTGAGCGCATCGACAGCGAAACGAGCGGTCGCGGCCAACGCCCCTGCAGCGTGAAAAACGACGAGTATAACACCAATACTCAGTCACACATGATGTCTGCAAGTCAATGATCAGAGGCCTTTGACGTCACTCCCCACTGCATCAGTTCTCCCAGGATTTCCTGTTGTCGTCCTGCCATCAGGCGGGCCAGCCAGGACGCATCCTGCGTCGCAGAAAAATAGCGCTGGTAGAACGATTTTGCGGTAGACCTCATCATATTCACCTCCTCGCTTCATCGGGATTCATTATTGGCTTAATATGGGGAGTAATAAATTGCTGAGTTTTGCGCAGGAGTTCCCCTTTTATGTCTTCCAGCCGTCTGCAACAACAGTTCATCCGCTTATGGCAGTGCTGCGACGGCAAGTCGCAGGAGACCACCCTCAACGAGCTGGCGGAAATGCTGAGCTGCTCGCGTCGCCATATGCGCACCCTGCTCAATATGATGGAGTCCCGCGGCTGGCTGGCCTGGGAGGCGGAGGCAGGCCGCGGCAAGCGTTCACGGCTAACCTTTCTCTATACCGGCCTCGCCCTGCAGCAGCAGCGTGCCGAAGATCTCCTCGAGCAGGATCGCATCGATCAGCTGGTGCAGCTGGTCGGCGATAAGGCCGCCGTCCGCCAGATGCTGATCTCTCATCTTGGCCGCAGCTTTCGCCAGGGACGCCATATCCTGCGCGTGCTCTACTATCGTCCGATGAAGAATTTACTGCCCGGCAGTGCGCTGCGGCGTTCGGAAACGCATATTGCCCGGCAAATTTTCAGCGCCCTGACGCGGGTAAATGAGGAAAATGGGGAACTGGAAGCCGATATTGCCCACCATTGGCAGCAGCTGACCCCCACCCACTGGCGCTTTTTCCTCCGCCCGGGCATCCATTTTCACCACGGCCGTGAGCTGGAGATGGCGGATGTGATCGCCTCTCTGCAGCGCAGCAATGCCCTGCCGCTCTATTCACATATCGAACGCATCGAATCGCCCACCGCCTGGACCCTGGATATTCATCTGCGCCAGCCCGACCGCTGGCTGCCCTGGCTGCTGGGCCAGGTGCCGGCGATGGTGCTGCCGCAGGAGTGGCAGACCATGAACCACTTTTCCTCCATGCCGGTCGGCACCGGCCCTTATGCTGTGGTGCGTAACAATCAGAACCAGCTCAAGATCCATGCCTTTGAAGACTATTTTGGCTACCGGGCGCTGATCGATGAGGTGAACGTCTGGGTGCTGCCGGAAATTAGTGAAGAGCCCAATGGCGGCCTGACGCTGCAGGGCAATACCGAAAGCGAAAAAGCGGTGGAGAGTCGCCTGGAAGAGGGCTGCTATTACCTGCTGTTCGACTCGCGAAGCCCGCTGGGGGCCAACGACGCGGTGCGTCGCTGGTTAAGCTATCTGTTTCAGCCCGCCAACCTGCTCTACCATGCGGGCGAACACTACCAGGGCAACTGGTTTCCCGCCTACGGCCTGCTGCCGCGCTGGCATCACGCCAGCAACCACGCCTGCGAGAAGCCGGCGGGGCTGGAGACCGTCACCCTCACCTATTACCGCGATCACGTCGAACATCGGGTGATCGGCGGGATTATGCGCGACCTGCTGGCAGCGCATCAGGTAAAACTGGAGATCCAGGAGCTGGAGTATGATGCCTGGCATCGCGGCGAGGTGGTCAGCGATATCTGGCTTAACAGCGTTAACTTCACCTTACCGATCGAATTCTCACTCTTCGCCTATCTGTACGAAGTCCCGCTCATTCAGCGCTGCATCCCCATTGACTGGCAGGCAGACGCCTGCCGCTGGCGCGCGGGAGAGTTTAATCCGGCCACCTGGAGCCAGCGGCTGCTGGCCGGGCAACATATCGTGCCGCTGATCCACCACTGGCTGATGATTCAGGGGCAGCGCAGTATGCGCGGCGTACGGATGAACACCCTCGGCTGGTTCGACTTTAAATCCGCGTGGTTTGCGCCGCCGGAGCCGTAAGCGCTTTCCGTCATCTGACAAAATCATTACACTAAGGCCGTTCTCAACGGGGTGCTAATAAACATACGCAATATCATTCACGTTGCATCAAGGCAGCAAGCGGGTGAATCCCCTGGAGCATAGATAACTATGTGACTGGGGTGAACGCGCGAAGCTAACGCAGATGCGGCTTGAAGGATGAAGCGTATGGGCTGAGAAAATACCCGTCGAACCTGATCCGGATAACGCCGGCGAAGGGATTTGAGGCTCACTCAAAATCCTTTGCCACCCCTTTTTTCTGAGGTGCAAAGTGTTGAAAAAATTACTCCCGCTGCTGGCGCTGGTCGCCATGCCCGCTCTGGCTAAGCCTGTCCTCACCGTCTATACCTATGACTCCTTCTCTGCCGACTGGGGCCCCGGCCCGGCGGTCAAAAAAGCCTTTGAAGCGGACTGCGGCTGCGAACTGAAGTTCGTCGCCCTGGAAGATGGCGTTTCGCTACTGAATCGCCTGCGCATGGAAGGCAAGAACAGCAAGGCCGACATCGTGCTTGGCCTGGATAACAACCTGCTGGAAGCCGCGGCGCAGAGTAAACTGTTCGCCAAAAGCCACGTACCTGCCAGCGCGGTCAGCGTGCCAGGCGGATGGGATAATGACACCTTTGTCCCCTACGATTACGGCTATTTCGCCTTCGTCTATGACAAAAATAAACTGGCTAACCCGCCGAAAAGCCTGAAAGAGCTGGTTGAGAGCCCGCAGAAATGGCGCGTCATCTACGAAGATCCCCGCACCAGTACCCCGGGGCTGGGCCTGCTGCTGTGGATGCAAAAGGTCTATGGCGATAAAGCACCCGAGGCCTGGCAGAAGCTGGCGGCGAAAACGGTCACCGTCACCAAGGGCTGGAGTGAAGCCTACGGTCTGTTCCTGAAAGGGGAAAGCGACCTGGTCTTAAGCTACACCACCTCGCCGGCTTACCACATTATTGAAGAGAAGAAAGACAACTATGCGGCGGCGAGCTTCGCCGAAGGCCATTATCTGCAGGTCGAAGTTGCCGCGCGTACCGCCGCCAGCAAGCAGCCGGCACTGGCGGAGAAGTTCCTCAAATTTATGGTCTCGCCTGGCTTCCAGAACGCCATCCCCACCGGGAACTGGATGTATCCGGTGACTCAGGTCGCGCTGCCGGCCGGGTTTGATACCCTGGTGAAGCCGCAGACCACCCTGGCGTTTACCCCGCAGCAGGTCGCCAGCGAGCGTCAGACCTGGATTAGCGCATGGCAACGCGCCGTCAGCCGCTAAACCTTCGCGGGCTATTGCCGGGCCTTTTTGCCGCCACCCTGCTCTGCGCCGTCGCGCTGGCGGCGTTTCTGGCGCTGTGGTTTAGCGCCCCCGGCGCGGGCTGGCAATCGGTCTTCAGCGATAGCTACCTGTGGCACGTGGTGCGCTTCTCCTTCTGGCAGGCGTCGCTGTCAGCGCTGTTCTCGGTGGTGCCGGCCATCTTTCTCGCCCGCGCCCTTTACCGGCGTCGCTTCCCGGGCCGCACACTGCTGCTGCGCCTGTGCGCGATGACCCTGATCCTGCCGGTGCTGGTGGCGGTGTTCGGCATCCTCAGCGTCTATGGCCGCCAGGGCTGGCTGGCCTCGCTGTTTCACGCGCTCGGCTGGCAGTGGGATTTCTCGCCCTACGGTCTGCAGGGCATCCTGCTGGCGCACGTCTTTTTCAATATGCCGATGGCCACCCGCCTGCTGCTGCAGGCGCTGGAGAGTATCCCTGGTGAACAGCGGCAAATTGCCGCCCAGCTTGGCATGCGCGGCTATGCCTTCTTCCGTCTCGTCGAATGGCCGTGGATGCGCCGGCACATTCCCGCCGTCGCTGCGCTGATTTTTATGCTCTGCTTCGCCAGCTTCGCCACCGTGCTGTCGCTGGGCGGCGGCCCGAAGGCCACCACGATTGAGCTGGCTATCTACCAGGCGCTGAGCTTTGACTACGATCCGGCGCGAGCGGCAATGCTGGCGCTGATCCAGATGCTTTGCTGCCTCGCGCTGGTGCTGCTCAGCCAGCGCCTCAGTAAAGCGGTGGCTATCGGCGTCAGCCATGTCCGCGGCTGGCGCGACCCTGACGATCGTCTGCACAGCCGCCTGAGCGACGGACTCTTGATCGGCGCCGCCCTGCTGCTGCTGCTCCCGCCTCTGCTGGCGGTCATCGTCGACGGGATCAACCGCAACATGCTGAACGTGCTGGCGCAGCCGGCGCTCTGGCAGGCATTGAGTACCTCTCTGCGCATCGCCATCGCCGCCGGGCTGTTGAGCGTAACCCTGACGATGATGCTGCTGTGGAGCAGCCGGGAGCTGCGCGCCCGCCAGCGGCCGCTGGCCGGGCAGGCGATGGAGCTGAGCGGCATGTTAATCCTTGCCATGCCGGGGATTGTGCTGGCCACTGGCTTTTTTCTGCTGCTCAGTAACAGCGTCGGACTGCCGGAGTCCGCCGACGGCATCGTCATCTTCACCAATGCCCTGATGGCGATCCCCTACGCGCTCAAAGTGCTGGAAAACCCGATGCGCGACGTGACCGCTCGCTACAGTATGCTGTGCCAGTCGTTGGGGATTGAAGGCTTCACGCGGCTGCGGGTGGTTGAGCTTCGCGCCCTCCGGCGCCCGCTGGCCCAGGCGCTCGCCTTTGCCTGCGTGCTGTCGATTGGTGACTTCGGCGTGGTGGCCCTGTTCGGCAACGAGGCGTTCCGCACCCTGCCTTTCTATCTCTACCAGCAGATAGGCGCCTACCGCAGCCAGGACGGGGCCGTCACCGCCCTACTCCTGCTGCTGCTCTGTTTCTTATTATTTACGCTGATTGAAAAACTTCCGGGGCGTGATGCTAAAACTCAATGATGTGACCTGGCTGTACCAGCATCTGCCGATGCGTTTTACCCTCGACGTCGCGCGCGGCGAGCGTATCGCGGTGCTCGGCCCCAGCGGCGCCGGAAAGAGCACCCTGCTGAATCTGATCGCCGGTTTTCTACCGCCCGCCAGCGGCAGCCTGCGGATCAATGGCGAGGCGCATAACGCGACGCCGCCGGCGCAGCGTCCGGTCTCGATGCTGTTCCAGGAGAATAACCTGTTTAACCATCTCACGGTTCGGCAGAATATCAGCCTCGGGATCCACCCGGGCCTGAAACTGAGCCGCGAGCAGCAGGCGCAGGTGGCGGCGATGGCCGGACAGATGGGAATTGATGCGCTGCTGGAACGCCTGCCGGGCGAGCTTTCCGGCGGTCAGCGGCAGCGCGCGGCGCTGGCCCGCTGTCTGGTGCGCCAGCAGCCGGTGCTGTTACTGGATGAACCCTTCTCAGCGCTTGACCCGGCGCTGCGTCAGGAGATGCTGTCCCTGGTCGCCGATGTCTGCGAGCAGCAGCAGCTCACTCTGCTGATGGTCTCCCACAGCGTGGAAGATGCCGCGCGCATCGCGCCGCGCTCGATAGTGGTCGCCGAAGGGCGGATTGTCTGGGATGGCGCCACCGCCGAGCTGTTAAGCGGCAACAGCAGCGCCTCGCATCTGATGGGCATCAGCGCGCAATAACCTTGTGCAGGATCGCCAGATAGACCGGCATCAGCGGATGGCGGCAGACCAGAGTCAGCGCCGTCGCGGCGACCACCACCATCAGCGGTGACAGCCACAGTAGTCGGCCGCGCGGCAGCCAGCGGGTCAGGCGATCGCCTGAGGTTTTCGCGCTCCGCCACAGCCGCCAGCACAGCCACCCTGCCAGCCAGGCCAGCAGCGCCGCCCCCAACAGCAGCCATTTAAAGCTGGCGCTGTTTTCATCGGCCGGAATATCAATCGCCGCCCCGGCGAGAATGCCGGGCAGGAAATAGAGCGGCGGCCAGAGCAGGCAGCCGATAATATTCGGTAGCACAAACTTCGCCACCGGCAGATCGAGCATCCCGGCGACCATCGGCACCAGCGGTCGCGTCGGCCCAACAAAGCGGCCGATCAGAATGGTGATCATGCTGTGCTGATGCAACGCATGCTCGGTCTTCTCCAACAGGGCACGGTTTTTCTTCATAAACGACCAGCGGTGCAGCGGCTTTTTAAAGCGCCAGCCGAGCCAGAATGAGATCCAGTCGCCCAGCAGACAGCCGACAATCCCCGCCAGCCACGCCTGCCAGAAGTTAACCTCACCGCTGCCGATAAGCGCCCCAAGGCCGGCCATCATCACCGTTCCGGGTAAGATAAGCCCCACCAGCGCCAGCGACTCGAGAAAGGCCACCAGCATCACGGCTAACAACGAGTAGACCGTGGATTGGGTGATAAAGTGTTCCAGCAATGCTTGCATAATGTACCCGGTTAAAAAACGAAGCCCGGATTCTCCGGAGCCATCGCGCCCTCGTCAAGCCACCAATTGTCTTAATAGTTTACTGGCTGTGATATTTAAGCGGGTCATCATTTCACTTTCTTTACTTTTTATTCACATCCTGCACGGAATTCGCTCGGGCTGGCGCCGGTGCATTTTTTAAATACGCGCGAAAAATAGAGCTGATCTTCAAAGCCAACGTTGCGCCCGACGGTGGCGATCGGCATCCGTGTCGTGCTCAGCAGCAGTTTGGCCTGGCTGATGCGCTGATCTTCCCGCCAGCCGAGCACACTGATCCCCAACTGCTGGCGGAACAGGTGCGACAGACGCGAGGGCGACAGGCAGACGTGCTGGGCGACGCTGGCAATATCAAAATGGCTGTCCGCCAGATGGTCGCTGATGTACTGGCAGGCGTCGCGCACCCGGTTATCCAGCGGCGGATGCAGCGATTCGTTGATCGCCTCCATGCGCCGCAGCAGCAGCTGTTCCAGCAGATTTATCGCCAGCAGTTCGGAATAGCGCCCCGCCCCCTGCCCGGCATCGACGATCTGGCCGAACAGTTCGCCAAAGCGCGCCTGCCACTGTTCATCCGGACGGAAAAAGCCGGTCTGGGCGAAGATCGTCGGCCAGTTGAGCCACTCGTGCCAGTAGGCGCGTGGCCGGAAGTAGACCCACTGGTGATACCACTCGCTGGCGTCGGGATGGCGGCCGTAGTGATGGATTTCCCCTGGCGGGAACAGCAGCATATCACCCGGCCGGCAGACGAACTGCTCGCCGTGGTTGTTGATAACACCCTCGCCGCGGATCGTCAGGTTGAGAATATAGCCTTTCATGCCCAGCGGGCGGTCGATAAAGAAATCCAGGTATCCCTGCGCCTCAATCGGCGTGAGGCCGGTGACCAGATGAGCGTTAAAAGAGTAGCCCGGCAGCAGCGGATCGTTTTGCGTTTCGGCCATACGCGTGGTTCTCCCCGAAGGTATTAGTGACACCAATTGTCCATATTCATCATTTTATCGCTCTCGGCCCTGTCGCGACTGCGACGGCGGTGGGAATTTCGCTAAAAAGCCGCACGGTAAGCGAAAAAGCGCCAGCAGCGTGCATTCCACCGTGATATACCGGGTAACAAAAGTGTCTATAAATACGGCAGGAAAGTCCACATCGAATATTTGCACGGCGTCACACTTTGCGAGGTGACAGCAAAATAATCCATAAGATTAGCGAATCCGGCCTGACGGATTTTGCCGGGGATATCTACTGTTGCTGCATGAATGATTTCTGCATGGAGTAACAAGATGGCAATTGCGATTGGCCTCGACTTTGGTAGTGACTCAGTCCGCGCCCTGGCGGTGGAATGCGCGTCCGGCGCAGAGCTGGCGGCAAGCGTAGAGTGGTATCCGCGCTGGCGGGAAGGACAGTATTGCGATGGGGCTAACAACCGGTTCCGCCACCACCCGCGAGATTACATCGAGTCCATGGAAGCGGCGCTGAAAAGCGTGCTCGCTTCGCTGAGCGCCGAACAGCGCGCCGACGTCGTGGGCATTGGCGTCGACAGCACCGGCTCAACCCCGGCTCCCGTTGATGCCGAGGGCAACGTGCTTGCGCTGCGCGAAGAATTCGCTGACAACCCTAACGCCATGTTTGTCCTGTGGAAGGATCACACCGCGGTCGAGGAAGCCGAGGCGATCACCCGCCTGTGTCACCAGCCGGGCAAAGAGGATTACTCGCGCTATATCGGCGGTATCTACTCCAGCGAATGGTTCTGGGCCAAAATCCTTCACGTCACCCGCGAAGATAGCGCCGTCGCCCAGGCTGCCGCCTCGTGGGTAGAGCTTTGCGACTGGGTACCCGCCCTGCTCTCCGGCACCACCCGTCCGCAGGATCTGCGCCGCGGCCGCTGCAGCGCCGGACATAAATCGCTGTGGCACGAAAGCTGGGGCGGTCTGCCGCCGGCCAGCTTCTTCGATGAGCTTGATCCCATCATTAACCAGCATCTGGCCTGGCCGCTGTTCACCGATACCTGGACGGCCGATGTGCCGGTCGGCACGCTGAACGCAGAGTGGGCCCAGCGTCTGGGTCTGTCGCAGACCGTGGCCATCTCCGGCGGCGCCTTCGACTGCCATATGGGCGCCGTTGGCGCCGGGGCGCAACCTAACGCGCTGGTGAAAGTCATCGGCACCTCCACCTGCGACATCCTGATTGCCGATAAAGAGAGCGTCGGCGAGCGCACGGTAAAAGGCATCTGCGGGCAGGTTGACGGCAGCGTGGTTCCGCACTTTATCGGCATGGAGGCAGGCCAGTCCGCCTTCGGCGATATTTACGCCTGGTTTGGCCGCATTCTCGGCTGGCCGCTGGAACAACTGGCTCAGCAGCAGCCGGCGTTGCGCGAGCAAATCAAAGCCAGCCAAAAACAGTTACTGCCGGCGCTCACCGAAGCCTGGGCCAATAATCCGTCCCTCGATCACCTGCCGGTGGTGCTCGACTGGTTCAACGGCCGCCGCACGCCGAATGCCAACCAGCGTCTGAAAGGGGTGATCACCGATCTTAACCTGGCGACCGACGCGCCGGCGCTGTTCGGTGGCCTCATCGCCGCCACCGCCTTTGGCGCCCGCGCCATTATGGAGTGCTTCACCGAGCAGGGGATCCCGGTTAACAACGTGATGGCCCTCGGCGGTATCGCACGGAAAAACCAGGTCATCATGCAGGCCTGCTGCGATGTGCTGAACCGCCCGCTGCAGATTGTCGCCTCCGATCAGTGCTGTGCGCTGGGGGCGGCTATCTTCGCCGCCGTCGCCGCCGGCGTCTATGACGATATTCCCGCCGCCCAGCAGCGGATGGCAAGCCAGGTGGAAACCACCCTGCAGCCACGCCCGGCGCAGGCACAACGTTTCGAACAACTCTATCAGCGCTACCAGCAGTGGTCGGTCAGCGCTGAACAACACTATCTCCCTTCGGCTGCAAAGGCGGAAAAAGCCCCGCAATCTCAGGCAGCGCTCACCCATTAAGGATACGAAAATGACGATTTTTGATAACTATGAAGTATGGTTCGTTATTGGCAGCCAACATCTGTACGGCCCGGAAGCCCTGCGCCAGGTGACGAAGCATGCCGAACATGTGGTGAACAGCCTGAATGCGGAAGCCAAACTGCCTTGCAAACTGGTCCTTAAGCCGCTGGGCACCACCCCGGACGAGATCACTCATATCTGCCGCGACGCCAACTACGATGACAAATGCGCCGGGTTAGTGGTCTGGTTGCATACCTTCTCGCCGGCAAAAATGTGGATCAACGGCCTGACCATCCTCAACAAGCCGCTGCTGCAGTTCCATACGCAATACAATGCCGCGCTGCCGTGGGACAGCATCGATATGGACTTTATGAACCTGAACCAGACCGCGCACGGCGGCCGCGAGTTCGGTTTCATCGGCGCCCGTATGCGCCAGCAACACAGCGTGGTCACCGGCCACTGGCAGGATAAAGAAGCCCACCAGCGCATCGGCGGCTGGATGCGCCAGGCGGTCTCCAAACAGGATACTCGCCATCTGAAAGTGTGCCGTTTCGGCGATAACATGCGCGAAGTGGCGGTGACCGACGGCGATAAAGTCGCGGCGCAGATCAAGTTTGGCTTCTCAGTGAACACCTGGGCGGTCGGCGATCTGGTGCAGGTGGTCAACAGCATCAGCGACGGCGATATCAGCGCGCTGGTCGATGAATATGAAAGCAGCTACCGTCTGACCCCGGCGGCGCAGGTTCACGGCGAGAAGCGCCAGAACGTGCTGGACGCCGCGCGCATTGAGCTGGGGATGAAACGCTTTCTCGAGCAGGGCGGGTTCCACGCCTTTACCACCACCTTTGAAGATCTCCACGGCCTGAAACAGCTTCCGGGTCTCGCCGTGCAGCGCCTGATGCAGCAGGGCTACGGCTTTGCCGGTGAAGGCGACTGGAAAACCGCCGCTCTGCTTCGCATCATGAAGGTGATGTCAACCGGTCTGCAGGGCGGCACCTCCTTTATGGAGGATTACACCTACCACTTCGACAACGGCAACGATCTGGTGCTCGGTTCGCATATGCTGGAAGTGTGCCCGACGATCGCTACCGCTGAGAAACCGATCCTCGACGTCCAGCCGCTGGGTATCGGCGGCAAAGCGGATCCGGCGCGTTTGATCTTCAATACCCAGACCGGCCCGGCGATTGTCGCCAGCCTGATCGATCTGGGAGATCGCTTCCGTCTGCTGGTCAATACCATTGAAACCGTCCCGACGCCGCACGATCTGCCGAAGCTGCCGGTGGCCAACGCTCTGTGGAAAGCGCAGCCGGATCTGCGTACCGCTTCGGAAGCCTGGATCATCGCCGGTGGCGCGCACCATACCGTCTTCAGCCATGCGCTGAACCTCGACGATATGCGCCAGTTCGCCGAGCTGCACAATATCGAGCTGACGGTCATCGACAACGATACCCGTCTGCCGTCCTTCAAGGACGCGCTGCGCTGGAATGAAGTGTATTACGGTTCAAAACGCTAAGAGGCCGTCCCCTCACCCTTTCCCTCTCCCCGTTGGGGAGAGGATACCGTCAGGGCGCCATGCCGCCTTTTTCCCTCTCCCGCCGGGAGAGGGTCGGGGTGAGGGATACCCGACTCGCCTGCTATTCGGAGCACACTATGTTAGAAGATCTTAAACGCCAGGTTCTGGAAGCCAACTTAGCGCTGCCGCAGCATAATCTGGTGACCTTAACCTGGGGCAACGTCAGCGCCGTCGACCGCGACCAGGGCGTTCTGGTTATCAAACCCTCCGGCGTGGATTACCGCGTGATGACCGCCGACGATATGGTGGTGGTCAGTCTGGAGACTGGCGAGGTGGTGGAAGGCAACAAGAAGCCCTCGTCGGATACCCCTACTCATCGCCTGCTGTATCAGGCCTTCCCGACGCTGGGCGGTATTGTGCATACCCATTCGCGCCACGCCACCATCTGGGCGCAGGCCGGGCAATCCATTCCAGCGACCGGCACCACCCACGCTGACTATTTCTATGGCCCGGTTCCCTGCACCCGGTTGATGACCGATGCGGAGATCAACGGCGAATATGAGTGGGAAACCGGCAACGTGATTGTCGAAACTTTCCGTCAGCAGGGAATCGACCCGGCGCAGATGCCCGGCGTGCTGGTGCATTCCCACGGCCCGTTTGCCTGGGGTAAGAATGCCGAAGACGCGGTGCATAACGCCATCGTGCTGGAAGAGATCGCCTATATGGGCATCTTCTGTCGCCAGCTGGCGCCGCAGCTGCCGGATATGCAGCAGACGCTGCTAGATAAGCATTATCTGCGTAAGCACGGGGCCAAAGCCTACTACGGCCAATAATCACCCTGCTCGCCACCGTCTGGTAGCCCGGATAAGGCGCAAGCCGCAATCCGGGGCCACCTTAGCGCCGAATACCTGTATAAAACCCCAGCATCCATCATGAAACCAGGCTATAATCAGGCCTGGTTTTTTATCGGCGAGAATACCCGTGACCCAGCCACGAGCAGGTTTTTTACTCACCCGTCACTGGCGGGACACCCCGCAGGGCAGCGAGCTCTCCTTCTGGCTGGCCACCGACGACGGCCCGCTGCAGGTCACGCTGCCGCCGCAGGAGTCCGTTGCCTTTATCCCCGAAGCGCAGCAGGCGCAGGCTGAACGGCTGCTGCAGGGGGAGAAAGGCTTCCGCTTCGCTCCACTGACCCTGAGAGATTTCCACCGGCAGCCGGTTGTCGGCCTTTACTGTCGCGCCCATCGTCAATTGATGCGTCTGGAGAAGATGCTCCGCGACAGCGGCGTCACCGTCTACGAGGGTGATATCCGTCCGCCGGAGCGCTACCTGATGGAGCGCTTTATCACCGCCCCGGTGTGGGTAGAAGGCGAAACGCGCGGCTCACAGCTGGTCAACGCGCGCATGAAACCGAACCCTGACTATCGCCCGCCGCTGAAATGGGTGTCGCTGGATATCGAAACCAGCCGCCACGGCGAGCTGTACTGCATCGGTCTGGAAGGCTGCGGCCAGCGGGTGGTCTACATGCTGGGCCCCGAACCGGAAACGCCGCCAGACGTCGACTTCGAGCTGGTCTTCATCGCCAGCCGTCCCCTGCTGCTGGAAAAGCTCAACGCCTGGTTTGCCGAACACGACCCTGACGTGCTGATCGGCTGGAACGTGGTGCAGTTCGATCTGCGGGTCCTGCAAAAGCACGCCGAGCGCTATCGTATCCCGCTGCGTCTCGGCCGCGGCAACAGCGAGCTGGAGTGGCGTGAGCACGGTTTTAAGAACGGCGTCTTTTTCGCCCAAGCCAACGGGCGGCTAATTATCGACGGCATCGACGCGCTAAAATCCGCGTTCTGGAACTTCTCCTCCTTTTCACTGGAGGCCGTGGCCCGCGAACTGCTGGGTGAAGGTAAAGCCATTGACAACCCGTGGGATCGGATGGACGAGATCGATCGCCGCTTCCATGAAGACAAACCGGCGCTGGCGATCTATAACCTGCAGGATTGCGAGCTGGTCACGCGGATCTTCCACAAAACGGAGATCATGCCGTTTCTGCTCGAACGGGCGACGGTTAACGGTCTGCCCGCCGATCGCCACGGCGGATCGGTGGCCGCCTTCAGCCATCTCTATTTCCCACGCATGCACCGCCTGGGCTACGTGGCGCCGAACCTCGGCGACGTCCCCCCGCAGGCCAGCCCCGGCGGCTACGTGATGGACTCCCGCCCCGGTCTGTATGACTCGGTGCTGGTGCTGGACTACAAAAGCCTGTATCCGTCGATTATTCGTACCTTTCTAATCGATCCGGTCGGCCTGGTGGAAGGCCTGGCGCAGCCCGATGATCAGCACAGCATCGAGGGCTTCCTCGGCGCCCGCTTTTCGCGCGACAAACACTGCCTGCCCGGCATTGTCAGCCAGATCTGGCACGGCCGCGATGAAGCCAAACGCCAGCATAATAAGCCGCTCTCCCAGGCGCTGAAGATTATCATGAACGCCTTCTACGGCGTGCTGGGCACCAGCGCCTGCCGCTTCTTCGACCCGCGTCTCGCCTCGTCGATTACCATGCGCGGTCACGCGATCATGCGCCAGACCAAAGCGCTAATTGAAGCCAAAGGCTACGACGTTATCTACGGCGATACCGATTCCACCTTCGTCTGGCTGAAACGCCCGCATAGCGAAGCACAGGCAGCGGAGATCGGCCGCGAGCTGGTCAGCGACGTCAATGCCTGGTGGGCGCAGGAGCTTGGTAAAAGCCAGCTGACCAGCGCCCTGGAGCTGGAGTATGAAACCCACTTCTGCCGCTTTTTAATGCCGACGATCCGCGGCGCCGATACCGGCAGCAAGAAGCGCTATGCCGGGATGATTCAGGAGGGCGATGCCCAGCGCATGGTGTTCAAGGGGCTGGAGACGGTACGCACCGACTGGACGCCGCTAGCCCAGCAGTTTCAACAGGAGCTGTACCTGCGCATCTTCCGCAACCAGCCGTATCAGGATTATGTGCGGGAGACTATCGCCAGACTGATGAATGGCGAACTCGACAAGCAGCTGGTTTATCGCAAGCGCCTGCGCCGACCGCTGGCCGAGTATCAACGTAACGTGCCGCCGCACGTGCGCGCCGCGAGGCTGGCGGATGAACACAACGTGAAGCTTGGGCGGGCGCAGCAGTATCAGCAGCGCGGCACCATCAAATACGTCTGGACCACCAGCGGCCCGGAGCCGGTGGATTACCAGCAGTCGCCGCTCGATTACGATCACTATTTAACAAAGCAGTTGCAGCCGGTGGCGGAAGGGATACTGCCCTTCGTCAACGATGACTTTGCTACAATAGTGACAGGACAGCTGGGGCTATTTTAATTTTTTCTCACTCATTCCGCAGGCACAAAAGCCGAAAAATGAAGGGTGCGGAGGAGGTGACGAACGTTCCTCCATCCAGTAATATAGCGCCCTTTCCATTCCTGGCCCCAATTTTGACGCATCTCCGATTATTCATGGAGATGATCAACTATTGCCTGCAATTAAAGAACAAAGAGCCGAACACATATGCCTTTTACACTTGGTCAACGCTGGATTAGCGACACAGAGAGCGAACTAGGATTAGGGACGGTGGTAGCGCTGGATGCGCGCATGGTCACTCTCCTTTTCCCCGCCATCGGCGAAAACCGTCTGTACTCTCGCAACGATTCCCCGATCACCCGCGTGATGTTTAACCCGGGCGACACCATTACCAGCCATGAAGGCTGGCAGCTCCACGTTGACAAAGTGAATGAAGAGAACGGGCTGCTGTCCTACACCGGTACTCGCCTGGACACCCAGGAAGCGAACGTGACTCTGCGTGAAGTGCTGCTCGACAGCAAACTGGTGTTCAGCAAGCCGCAGGACCGCCTGTTTGCCGGTCAAATTGACCGTATGGACCGCTTTGCCCTGCGCTACCGTGCGCGTAAGTTCCAGAGCGAGCAGTACCGCATGCCGTGGAGCGGCCTGCGCGGCCAGCGCACCAGCCTGATCCCGCATCAGCTGAACATCGCCCATGACGTGGGCCGTCGTCACGCGCCGCGCGTACTGCTGGCCGATGAAGTGGGCTTAGGTAAAACCATCGAAGCCGGGATGATCCTCCACCAGCAGCTGCTCTCCGGCGCCGCCGAGCGCGTGCTGATTGTGGTCCCGGAAACCCTCCAGCACCAGTGGCTGGTGGAAATGCTGCGCCGCTTCAACCTGCGCTTCTCGCTGTTCGACGACGAACGCTATGCCGAAGCGCAGCACGATGCCTACAACCCGTTCGAAACCGAACAGCTGGTGATCTGCTCCTTAGACTTCGTACGTCGCAGCAAGCAGCGCCTGGAGCATCTGTGCGATGCCGAATGGGACCTGATGGTGGTCGACGAAGCGCACCACCTGGTGTGGAGCGAAGAGGCGCCGAGCCGTGAATATCAGGCCATTGAACAGCTGGCCGAGCGCGTGCCGGGCATCCTGCTGCTGACCGCGACGCCGGAACAGTTGGGGATGGAGAGCCACTTTGCGCGCCTGCGTCTGCTGGATCCAAACCGCTTCCACGATTTTGCCCAGTTTGTTGAAGAACAACAAAACTACCGCCCGGTCGCCGATGCCGTCGCCCTGCTGCTGGCGGGCAACACGCTGAGCGATAGCGAACTCAATACCCTTGGCGATCTGATCGGCGAGCAGGATATCGAGCCGCTGCTGCAGGCTGCCAACAGCGACCGCGAAGACGCTCAGGCCGCGCGCCAGGAGCTGGTCTCGATGCTGATGGACCGCCACGGCACCAGCCGCGTGCTGTTCCGAAACACCCGTAACGGCGTGAAAGGCTTCCCGAAGCGCGAGCTGCACACCATTCGTCTGCCGCTGCCGACCCAGTACCAGACGGCCATCAAGGTCTCTGGCATCATGGGCGCCCGCAAAACCGCGGAAGAGCGCGCGCGCGACATGCTCTATCCGGAGCAGATCTATCAGGAATTTGAAGGCGATACCGGCACCTGGTGGAACTTCGACCCGCGCGTCGAGTGGCTGATGGGCTACCTGACCAGCCATCGCTCGCAGAAGGTCCTGGTGATTTGCGCCAAAGCCGCCACCGCGCTACAGCTGGAGCAGGTGCTGCGCGAGCGCGAAGGCATCCGCGCCGCGGTGTTCCATGAAGGGATGTCGATTATCGAACGCGACCGCGCCGCGGCGTGGTTTGCCGAAGAAGACACCGGCGCGCAGGTGTTGCTGTGCTCCGAAATCGGCTCCGAAGGACGTAACTTCCAGTTCGCCAGCAACCTGGTGATGTTCGACCTGCCGTTTAACCCGGATCTGCTGGAGCAGCGTATCGGCCGTCTCGACCGTATCGGTCAGGCGCACGATATCCAGATCCACGTTCCATACCTGGAAAAGACCGCGCAGTCGGTGCTGGTGCGCTGGTATCACGAAGGGCTCGATGCCTTCGAACATACCTGCCCGACCGGCCGCACCGTCTACGACAGCGTCCATGATGAACTGATCAACTATCTTGCGGCGCCAGAATCCACCGACGGCTTTGACGATCTGATCAAATCCTGCCGCCAACAGCATGACGCCCTGAAGGTGCAGCTGGAGCAGGGCCGCGACCGTCTGCTGGAGATCCACTCCAACGGCGGCGAGAAAGCGCAGGCGCTGGCGGAGAGCATCGAAGAGCAGGATGACGACACCAGTCTGATCGCCTTCTCGATGAACCTGTTCGATATCGTCGGCATCAACCAGGACGACCGCGGTGAAAACCTGATCGTCCTCACCCCGTCCGACCATATGCTGGTCCCGGATTTCCCGGGCCTGCCGGAAGACGGCTGCACCATCACCTTCGAGCGTGACGTGGCGCTGTCGCGTGAAGATGCGCAGTTCATCACCTGGGAACATCCGCTGATCCGCAACGGTCTGGATCTGATCCTCTCCGGCGATACCGGCAGCAGCACCATTTCCCTGCTGAAGAATAAGGCGCTGCCGGTCGGCACCCTGCTGCTGGAGCTGATCTACGTCGTCGAAGCGCAGGCGCCGAAGCAGCTGCAGCTTAACCGCTTCCTGCCGGCGACCCCGGTTCGCCTGCTGCTGGATAAAAACGGCAACAACCTCGCCGGCCAGGTGGAATTTGAAAGCTTCAACCGCCAGCTGAGCGCGGTCAACCGCCACACCGGCAGCAAACTGGTCAACGCGGTGCAGCAGGACGTTCACGCCATTCTGCAACAGGGCGAAGCGCAGATCGCCAAAGCGGCGCAGGGGCTGATCGACGCAGCGCGTAACGAAGCCGATGAAAAGCTGACGGCGGAGCTGTCGCGTCTGGAAGCGCTGAAGGCGGTGAACCCGAACATCCGTGACGACGAACTGGCGGCGATCGAAAGCAACCGTCAGCAGGTGATGGATGCGCTGGCGCAGGCCGGATGGCGTCTGGACGCGCTGCGTCTGATCGTCGTCACCCACCAGTAACGGAACGCGAACATGGCGATGGAAAACTACAATCCGCCGCAGGATCCCTGGCTGGTGATCCTGTATCAGGATGAGCACATCATGGTGGTCAACAAGCCGAGCGGCTTGTTGTCCGTACCCGGTCGTCTTGAGGAGCATAAAGACAGCGTGATGACGCGCATTCAGCGCGACTTCCCGCAGGCCGAATCGGTGCATCGCCTGGATATGGCCACCAGCGGCGTGATTGTGGTGGCGCTGAATAAAGCCGCGGAGCGTGAGCTGAAACGTCAGTTCCGCGAGCGCGAGCCGAAAAAACAGTACGTCGCCCGCGTCTGGGGCCATCCGCAGCCGGCGGAAGGTCTGGTGGATTTACCGCTGATTTGCGACTGGCCGAACCGGCCAAAGCAGAAGGTGTGCTACGAAACCGGCAAAGCGGCGCAAACCGAGTATGAGGTGCTGGAGTACGCGGAGGACAACACCGCCCGCGTACGCCTGAAGCCGATTACCGGGCGCTCGCATCAGCTGCGCGTGCATATGCTGGCGCTGGGGCATCCGATCCTTGGCGACCGCTTTTACGCCACGCCGGAGGCGCTGGCGATGGCCCCGCGTCTGCTGCTGCACGCCGAGACGCTCACCATCACCCACCCTGCCTACGGCAACGCGATGACCTTTCGCGCGCCGGTCGACTTTTAGGATGTCCCCGGTAGCGCCTTGCCGCCGGGGAATACTGACCCGTTAGTCGCGGGCAAACCACGCATCAATCATCTGCTCAACGCGCGCCACGACGAGATCGGTGTCGTGGCGACGGCTGCGCGCGCAGGCGTGCGCCGGCTCATCACACAGCAGACAGCGGCGCTGCGACTCACCCAGCGACTGACGTCCCACCTGCCCGTTCTGTGGACAGATCACATCGATATCCCACAGGCGTCCCAGCGGATGGCTCTGCTCCAGCGTGCTGCACATCGCTTTGATTTCGCTGGCCGGGTGCGCCACGCACCACAGCGCTTCGGGCCCGGTCGGCAACCACAGCACCTGACGATCCAGCGCTTGCCAGCGGTGCTTCCACAGCAGCTGGTCGCAGGCCTGGAGGGCAACGCCCATCATGTTGCGATAGCGAATGCTGTCTTTCACCGCCCCCGGGGTCACCAGGGTCAGGGAAATAACAGGCTGCTGATAATGGGCCAGCCAGTCAGCCTGGCGGGCTGCACGCTGCTCTTTCGCCGCCAGCAATGCATCGATGCTGACGCCCGCCTGGGCGGGAGTATCCACTGACATTAATTCCTCTCCTACATATGATAAATGCGACAGCGCCTGGGCTGTCATGATGATGGATGCGATAGCCGATCGCGCGCTGATTGTAACGCTAAATGCGGAGCATTTAGGATACAGAACGCAGATATTTTCTGCGTTCTGTAGCGGAAAATGGCAGATTTATCGCTTAGCGCAGCGTTTAATCACGCCAGATAGTGGCTGAGGAACAGCAGTCCCAGCGAGACATTTATCGCCCCGCCGATGCGGGTAGCGATCTGCGCGAACGGCATCAGGCTCATGCGGTTACCGGCGGTCAGGATCGCCACATCGCCGGTGCCGCCCTGCCCGCTCTGGCAACAGGAGACAATCGCCACATCGATCGGGTGCATCCCTATTTTTTTACCCACAAAGAACCCGGTCGCCACCAGCGCCGAGACGGTACTGACGATCACCAGAAGGTTGGTCAGCGTGAAGGCGTTTACCAGTTCCTGCCACGGGGTGATCGCCACGCCGACGGCAAAGAGGATCGGGTAAGTCACCGCGGTGCGGAAGAATTTATACACCATCTGCGATCCCTCCTGCAGGCGTGGAGAAACCACGTTAGCCAGCTTTAACAGCACCGCGAGGAACAGCATGCCCACCGGCGCCGGCAGGCCAATCAGTTTGTGGCCAAGCATCCCCATCATATACAGCAGCACCGCCAGCAGCGCGCCGGAGGCCAGGGTCCCGACGTCGGTTTTGCCGCTCACGCCTTCGCTCTCGCCAAGGCTACGGGTTTCATTGCTGCGGTTCGGCATCAGTTGCCCTTCACCGGTGAGATGCGGGGAGCGCTTGCCGAGCTGGTTGAGGCAGCCGGAGATAACGATCGCCGTCAGACTGCCGAGCATCACCATCGGCAATATCCGGCCCAGCGCCACGCCCTGCTCCATATGCATCAGCGCGGCGTAACCCATTGACAGCGGGATCGCCCCTTCCCCCACGCCACCGGCCATGATCGGCAGCACGATAAAGAAGAACACCTGGAACGGCTCCATGCCCAGCAGCGTGCCGACGCCGATGCCCACCAGCATGCCAACCACTTCGCCACACAGCATCGGGAAGAAGATCTTCAGAAAGCCCTGAATCAGCGTGGTGCGGTTCATACTCATGATGCTGCCGACGATGATGCAGCAGATGTAGAGATAGAGGATATTGGTGGATTTATAGAATTTGGTGGTGGATTCCACGACCACATCCGGCAGCAGACCGTAGTGGACCAGCGCGGAAGGAATAAAAGTGGCGCAGATCGCCGCCGCGCCGAGTTTTCCCAGCACCGGCAGGCGCTTACCAAACTCGCCGCAGGCGAAGCCAAAGAAAGCCAGGGTGGCCACCATCACCACGATATCGCTCGGCAGTTTACCGCCAAGGCAGTCGAGGGCAATCAGCCCCCCGGCCAGCAAAAATAGCGGCAGCGGGACGATCCCTACCTTCCAGTTATCCATGATGTGCCACCAGCGCTGCTTCAGCGTGGTTTTCGGCGTATTGATCGGTTCAAGGGTTGCAGAGAATGCATTGTCTGTGGTGCTCATAAATTCAGCCCTGTCGTTATTATTCATTTTCAGCGTAAAGGGACAGCGGCGTCGTTAATGTGAAGCTCCCCAGATTAAAAAAGAAGTTTTAATGGTCACTATGGTTTTTATGGTTTCTATTCACGGAACCGCTAAGGGGTGATATATCTCTGATTTATTATTGTGGTTTTTATGGTTTTTATTCTCCCTGACGCGTTATTTCCACTGAGTCCCCCGCCGACAGCCAGCGCCTGCGCAGGCGATCACAACTTCTTCTTAACATTTACGTCACGTGACAGAAAAATGATAGAGTGCCGGTATGGTGAATACGCAGTACGGGACCTATGAAGCTCTCTTTTCAATATAAGCTGTTTATTTCGCTGGTCGCCTTTTTCTCGGTCCTCTTTATAGCGCTGGGCATTTATTATTATTTTGACGCCAGCCGCCAGCTGTATCAGGAGATGAGTGGCCGGGCCAAAATTCAGGCTGAAGAGATAGCCCTGATGCCAAATTTGCGTCAGCAGGTCAGCCAGCACGATCCGCAGGCGATCCGGGCGTTTATGCAGCAAATCGCCGCCCATAGCGACGCCAGTTTTATCGTCATCGGCGATCGGCAGGGCGTGCATCTGTTTCACTCCGTCCATCCGGAGTGGGTTGGTACGCGGCTGGTCGGCGGCGACAATCAGGCGGTGCTGGAGGGGCACTCCATCACCACCATTCGCAAAGGCGGCCTCGGCGTCTCGCTGCGCAGCAAAACGCCCATCGTCGATGACGAGGGGCAGGTGATCGGCATTGTCTCCGTTGGCTACCTCACCAGCTATCTCGACAGCATCACGCTGACCAAAGTGATCAATATTTTTATCGCCGCCATCCTGCTGCTCATCGCCCTGTTTATCTTCTCCTGGTACTTTACCCGCAGCATCAAGAAGCAGATTTTTTCGCTCGAGCCGCGGGAGATAGGCCTGCTGGTACGTCAGCAAAAGGCAATGATGGAGTCGATCTTTGAAGGGGTGATCGTCATCGATCACCAGCGGCGCATTGAGGTGATTAACCATGCCGCCCGCAGCCTGCTGGGGCTCAGCCAGCCTGCCCGTCAGCTGCGCGGCCAGTCAATCGACAGCGTCATTTCGCCGCAGCCGTTTTTCGCCAGCGGCGACATGCTCGAGCGTGACACTCATGACGAGCTGTGCCGCTTCAACCAGCTGACCGTGCTCGCCAGCCGGGTGCGCATTATGCTGGAGAATACGCTGCAGGGCTGGGTGATCACCTTCCGCGACCGCAACGAAATCAATGCCCTCACCGCCCAGCTCAGCCAGGTGAAGCGCTATGTCGACAACCTGCGCATCATGCGCCACGAGCAGCTCAACCGGATGACCACCCTCTCCGGTCTGCTGCATATGGGTCACTATGACGAAGCGATCCGCTATATTCAGGCCCAGTCGGAGCATGCCCAGGAGCTGCTGGACTTCATCTCCTCGCACTTCCACTCGCCGACGCTGTGCGGCCTGCTGTTGGGCAAAGCGACCCGCGCCCGCGAAAAAGGCGTGGTCCTGAGCTTCGACCCGGCCTGTCGTATCGATCGTCCGCTGCCGTCGCTAAAGGAATCCGAACTGATCTCCATCATCGGCAACCTGCTGGATAACGCCATCGAAGCCACGCAGCGCGCCGAGCTGCCGCACGAGCCGGTGGAAGTGCTGATTCAGCTCAACGCCCGGGAACTGATCATCGAAGTGGCTGACCGCGGCGTCGGCATTCGTCCCGATATTCGCGACCGCATTTTTGAACGCGGCGTGACCACCAAAACCCGTGGCGATCACGGCATTGGTCTGTATCTTATTGAACATTATGTCACTCAGGCGGGCGGCACCATCGAAGTCGCCGACAACGCGCCGCGGGGAACCATCTTCACCCTGTTTATCCCGGCCGACGCCCCCGCCTGTCCGCAAACGGAGGCCCACAATGCATCATGACCTGGTCGATGTGCTGATCATTGAAGATGAGAGCGAGCTGGCGCGCCTGCACGCCGAGCTTGTGCAAAAACACCCGCGACTGCGGCTGGCAGGCATGGCGGCCTCCCTCGCTCAGGCGCGGCAGTTGCTCCACGCCAGTCCGCCGCAGCTGGTGCTGCTGGATAACTATTTACCGGACGGCAAAGGCGTCACGCTGATGACCGACCCGGTGCTGGCAACCACCCATTGCTCAGTGATCTTTATCACCGCCGCCAGCGATATGGAAACCTGCAGCCTGGCCATCCGCAACGGCGCCTTCGACTATATCCTTAAGCCCGTCTCCTGGAAGCGGCTGAGCCAGTCGCTTGAGCGCTTTATCCAGTTTTACGATCAGCAGCGGGAATGGAAAATCGTCGATCAGCAGAACGTCGATTCTCTCTACCAACTGCAGGCGAAGAACTTCCGCGTGGATAGCGGTAGTAAGGGCATTGAAGAGAAGACGCTGGCGCTGGTGCAGGGATTGTTTAGCGGCCGGGAAGCACACTGTTTTTCCGTCGATGAGGTGGTCAGCGCCGCCGGGCTCAGCAAAACCACCGCCCGGCGCTATCTGGAACACGGTGTCGAGACCGGCTTTCTGGAAGTGGAGATGCTGTATGGAAAAATCGGCCATCCGCGGCGGCTGTACCGACGCGCACAGCCTAAAAACTAAAACCCCTCGCCGGACGGGAGGGGCGGGAAAACTCAGAAGCCGCGCTGCTCTTTGATCAGCTCCCAGGCCTTCTGGATCTCCTGAGCTTTCTGTTTGGCCATCTCCATCATCTCCGGCGGCAGCCCTTTCGCCACCAGCTTGTCCGGATGATGTTCGTTCATCAGCTTACGATAGGCGCGCTTCACCGTCGCCGCGTCATCGGTCGGTTTCACCCCCAGCACATTGCAGGCATCTTCGAGGGTTGGCCCGCGCTGCGCCTGCTGCCAGCCGGCATTGCCGCCGTGCTGACCATACGATTGCTGCTGCGAACCGCCGCCAAACTGGGCGCCGCCCTGCATCATCCGCAGGAATTGATCGAACTGGGCGCGGGAGATGCCAAGCTCGTCAGCGATGACGAACAGCACTTCACGTTCGTTGGGGTGCAATTCGCCGTCAGCGAACGCCGCCTGCAGCTGAATTTCCAGAAACATCCGAATCAGATCGAAGCGCCCAAAGCAGACGCTGCGCAGCTGACGCATCTTCTCGCGCAGCGGATAGTTGTCGGCCTTGCCGTCGCGAAACGCCTGCTGCGCCGCCGTACGCGATGCGCCGTGCAGGTTCATGCGATCCATCAGCACATTGGCGACATGAATATCAGCTTCGGTGACGCGACCCTTGGATTTGGTCAGATGCCCCATCACTTCAAAGGTGGTGGAAAAGAAGAGCGACTGGCGTTCCTGTTGATTGGCGAAGAGATTCAACCGGCGACTGCGCGCCCGGTCAAACATATGGCCCACCAGGAAGCCGAGCACGACACCCCAAAACCCACCGCCCATCAGCAAAGCCACTGCCACGCCAATCACTTTACCCAAATACTGCATAGACTCCCCAACTGTTTATCGCCGTTAAGCTCGAATATGACCGCACGTTACCCGGCACTCGCGCCTCGGTCAATTGTGGGACATAGCCTATAATTTGCTTTATCATACTCGTCATTCAACAGGGTGCCTAACGCTCGGGCTCGAAACGGGCAGGATTAACACTAGCGTGATAATGTTGAGTAAGTTAGGCTCTGACCGTTTGCAAGCCGCTGCCACAAGATGATGGAACAATAAATACAACGTATGAAAAAACGTATTCCCAGCCTCCTGGCTACGATGATTGCCAGCGCCTTGTATAGCCAACAAGGCCTCGCTGCCGATCTCGCAACGCAATGTATGCTTGGCGTGCCAAGCTTTGATCGTCCGCTCGTGGAAGGGCGGCCTGGCGATCTGCCGGTGACGATTAACGCCGATCATGCGAAGGGCAACTACCCGGATAATGCCGTCTTCACCGGCAACGTCGATATTAACCAGGGGAACAGCCGCCTGCGTGCCGACGAAGTGCAGCTGCATCAGCAGCAGGCCGCGGGCCAGGCGCAACCGGTGCGAACGGTGGATGCGCTGGGCAACGTCCATTACGACGATAACCAGGTGATCCTCAAAGGGCCTAAAGCCTGGTCAAACCTGAACACCAAAGATACCAACGTCTGGCAGGGCGATTATCAAATGGTCGGACGCCAGGGACGCGGCACGGCGGACCTGATGAAACAGCGCGGCGAAAACCGCTATACCATTCTGGAAAACGGCAGCTTTACCTCCTGTCTGCCGGGCTCCGACACCTGGAGCGTCGTGGGCAGCGAAGTCATCCACGACCGTGAAGAGCAGGTTGCCGAGATCTGGAACGCCCGCTTTAAGCTGGGCTCAGTACCGATTTTCTACAGCCCTTACCTGCAGTTGCCGGTGGGCGACAAACGTCGTTCCGGTTTCCTGATCCCAAACGCCAAATACAGTACCAAAAACGGTGTGGAATTCTCCCTGCCGTACTACTGGAACATTGCGCCGAACTTCGATGCCACTATCACCCCGCACTATATGAACAAACGCGGCGGCGTGATGTGGGAAAACGAATTCCGCTACCTGACCCAGCTCGGCAGCGGCTTAACTGAATTCGACTACCTGCCATCGGATAAAGTCTACGAAGACGATCACTCGAGCGACAGCAACAGCCGCCGCTGGCTGTTCTACTGGAACCACTCCGGGGTTATCGATCAGGTATGGCGTCTGAACGCTGACTACACCAAGGTCAGCGATCCTGACTACTTCAACGATTTCAGCTCGAAATATGGTTCCAGTACCGACGGCTATGCGACGCAGAAATTCAGCGCCGGTTACGTCAATCAGAACTTTGACGCGACGGTATCGACCAAGCAGTTCCAGGTCTTTGACCGGGAATCGAGCAACTCCTACTCGGCTGAGCCGCAGCTCGACATCAACTACTACCAGAACGATGTCGGTCCGTTCGATACCCATCTGTACGGTCAGGTCGCCCATTTTGTTAACTCGAATAACAACATGCCGGAAGCGACCCGCGTTCACCTCGAACCGACGATCAACCTGCCGCTGTCCAACGCCTGGGGCAGTCTGAATACTGAAGCCAAGCTGCTGGCGACCCACTACCAGCAGAGCAACCTCGATAAGTACAACGCCGCCAACGGCACTGACTACAAAGAGTCTGTCAGCCGCGTAATGCCGCAGTTTAAAATCGACGGTAAAATGGTCTTTGAACGCGACCTGCAGGAGGGATTCACCCAAACGCTGGAACCGCGCATGCAGTATCTGTACGTGCCGTACCGCGATCAGAGTGAAATCGGTAGCTACGACTCCACGCTATTGCAGTCGGACTACACCGGCCTGTTCCGCGACCGTACCTATAGCGGTCTGGACCGCATCGCGTCAGCCAACCAGGTCACTACCGGCATCACCTCTCGCGTGTATGATGCCGCCGCCGTGGAACGTTTTAATATTTCCGTTGGTCAAATCTACTATTTCACCGAGTCACGCACCGGTGATGACAACATCAACTGGGAGAACAACGACACCACGGGTTCACTGGTATGGGCCGGCGATACCTACTGGCGCATCGCCGATGACTGGGGTTTACGCGGGGGGATCCAGTACGACACCCGTCTGGATAACGTCGCCACCGGTAACGGCACCATTGAATACCGTCGCGATGAAAACCGCTTAGTCCAGCTTAACTATCGTTACGCCAGCCCGGAATATATTCAGGCTACACTGCCTTCATATTCCACGGCGGCACAATATAAACAGGGTATTTCGCAGGTGGGGATGACCGCCAGTTGGCCGATCGTCGATCGCTGGTCCGTGGTCGGGGCATACTACTTCGATACCAATACCCGGAAAGCAGCAAACCAGATGTTGGGTGTTCAGTATAACTCCTGCTGCTACGCCATCCGTCTTGGCTACGAACGTAAAGTCAACGGCTGGGATAGCAACAACAACGGCGGCGAGAGCAAATACGACAACACCTTCGGAATCAATATTGAATTGCGCGGTCTGAGCTCTAACTACGGCCTCGGCACCCAGCAGATGCTGCGTTCGAACATTTTACCGTACCAGAGCTCCCTGTGATGCGGCTGGTTTACAACATCGTCCGCATTTGCGGTTAATTGAAATGGAAAAAGTATGAAGAACTGGAAAACGCTGCTTCTCGGTATCGCCATGATCGCGAATACCAGTTTCGCTGCCCCTCAGGTGGTCGATAAAGTAGCGGCCGTCGTCAATAATGGCGTCGTGCTGGAAAGCGACGTCGATGGTTTGATGCAATCAGTTAAGCTCAATGCGGGTCAGGCTGGCCAACAGCTGCCGGATGACGCGACACTGCGCCATCAAATCCTCGAAAGACTGATCATGGACCAGATCGTATTGCAGTTGGGGCAGAAGATGGGCGTGAAGGTCTCTGATGACCAGCTCGATCAGGCCATCGCCAACATCGCCAAACAAAACAACATGACCATGGATCAGATGCGCAGCCGTCTGGCCTATGAAGGCATCAACTACAACACCTACCGTAGCCAGATCCGCAAAGAGATGCTGATTTCGGAAGTGCGTAACAATGAAGTGCGTCGCCGTATCACCGTGCTGCCGCAGGAAGTCGAAGCGCTGGCAAAACAGATTGGCGACCAGAACGATGCCAGCACCGAGCTTAACCTGAGCCACATCCTGATCCCGCTGGCGGAAAACCCGACCGCGGATGAAGTTGCCGCAGCTCAGGAGCAAGCGAATGCCATCGTTGAACAAGCGCGCAACGGCGCTAACTTCGGTAAACTGGCCATCACCTACTCCGCTGACCAACAGGCGCTGAAGGGAGGCCAGATGGGCTGGGGTCGTATCCAGGAGCTGCCAGGTATTTTCGCCCAGGCATTAAGCACCGCCAAAAAAGGGGATATCGTCGGCCCGATCCGCTCTGGCGTCGGCTTCCACATTCTGAAAGTCAACGACCTGCGCGGCGGGACTCAGAACATCTCCGTCACCGAAGTGCATGCCCGTCATATTCTGCTTAAGCCGTCGCCGATCATGAATGATGCCCAGGCCCAGGCCAAACTGGAACAAATCGCGGCTGACATTAAGAGCGGGAAAACCACCTTCGCCAAAGCGGCGAAAGCGTTCTCTGAAGATCCGGGTTCAGCAAACCAGGGCGGTGATTTAGGTTGGGCGACGCCGGACATCTTCGATCCGGCATTCCGCGATGCGCTGATGCGTTTGAACAAAGGGCAGACCAGCGGACCGGTGCACTCCTCCTTCGGCTGGCATCTGATCGAACTGCTGGATAGCCGTCAGGTCGACAGAACCGACGCCGCGCAGAAAGATCGTGCATACCGCATGCTGATGAACCGCAAATTCTCTGAAGAAGCGGCAACCTGGATGCAGGAACAGCGCGCCAGTGCGTATGTTAAAATTCTGAGCAACTAATATCGATGCCTGAAATCCGTAAAGTTGTCATCACTCCCGGCGAACCCGCCGGGATTGGCCCTGACCTGGTCGTGCAGCTTGCCCAGCGCGACTGGCCAGTTGAGCTGGTGATCTGCGCCGACGGCGCCCTGTTAACTGACCGAGCCCAGCGGCTCGGTCTTCCTTTATCTCTCCTCCCATACGATCCTGCGCAACCGCCCGTTCCGCAGCGCGCCGGTACGCTGACGCTGCTTAACGTACCGCTGAACGTTCCGGCGGAACCCGGCGTGCTGAACGTGCAAAACGGCGCCTATGTCGTGGAAACGCTGGCGCGCGCTTGCGACGGCTGCCTTAGCGGCGAATTTGCGGCGTTAGTGACCGGCCCGGTGCACAAAGGCAACATCAACGACGCCGGCATCGCCTTCACCGGTCATACCGAGTTCTTCGAAGAGCGCGCGAAGGCCAGCAAAGTGGTGATGATGCTGGCGACCGAGGAGCTGCGGGTGGCGCTGGTGACGACCCATCTGCCGTTGAAAGCCATCAGCGAAGCGATAACGCCCGAGCTGCTGCGCGAGATCATCACCATTCTCGATCACGACCTGCGCACGAAATTTGGCATTGCCCAGCCGCATGTACTGGTTTGCGGGCTTAACCCGCACGCTGGCGAAGGCGGCCATATGGGAACAGAAGAGATAGACACCATCATTCCGGTGCTGGAAGAGATGCGTGCTAAGGGGATGAACCTCAGCGGTCCGCTGCCGGCAGACACCCTCTTTCAGCCCAAATACCTTGACCATGCCGATGCGGTACTCGCGATGTACCACGATCAGGGCCTGCCCGTGCTAAAATACCAGGGCTTTGGCCGTGGCGTGAACATTACGCTCGGTTTACCTTTTATTCGTACCTCCGTCGACCACGGCACCGCACTGGAATTAGCGGGTCAGGGAAAAGCGGACGTCGGCAGTTTTATCACGGCGCTTAATCTCGCCATCAAAATGATTGTTAATACCCAATGAATAATCGAGTCCATCAGGGCCATTTAGCCCGTAAACGCTTCGGGCAGAACTTCCTCAACGATCAGTTTGTGATCGACAGCATCGTCTCGGCGATTAATCCGCAGAAAGGCCAGGCGATGGTTGAAATCGGCCCGGGTCTCGCCGCGCTGACCGAACCGGTCGGCGAACGTCTTGACCAGCTGACCGTTATCGAACTGGACCGCGATCTGGCGGCTCGCCTGCAGACGCACCCGTTCCTCGGACCGAAGCTGACCATCTATCAGCAGGATGCGATGACCATGAACTTCGGCGAACTGGCGGAGAAAATGGGCCAGCCGCTGCGCGTCTTCGGCAACCTGCCGTACAATATCTCGACGCCGCTAATGTTCCATCTGTTCAGCTATACTGATGCCATTGCCGATATGCACTTTATGCTGCAGAAAGAAGTGGTCAATCGTCTGGTTGCCGGGCCGAACAGTAAGGCGTATGGTCGGTTAAGCGTGATGGCGCAATATTATTGCCAGGTGATCCCGGTACTCGAAGTGCCGCCGAGCGCGTTTACCCCGCCGCCTAAGGTTGACTCCGCGGTGGTTCGCCTGGTGCCGCACCGCACCATGCCGTATCCGGTAAAAGAGGTCCGGGTACTGAGCCGCATCACCACCGAAGCCTTCAACCAGCGCCGTAAGACCATCCGCAATAGTCTCGGCAATCTGTTTAGCGTTGAAGTGTTGACCGAGCTGGGCGTCGACCCGGCAGTGCGTGCGGAAAATATTTCTGTAGAGCAGTACTGTAAGATGGCCAACTGGTTATCCAACAATCTGCCTTCGAAGGAGAGCTAACCATGATTAATTCGCCTCGTGTTTGCGTTCAGGTGCAAAGCGTCTATATCGAATCGCAGTCTTCTCCGGAAGAAGAGCGTTACGTCTTCGCTTATACCGTCACCATTCGCAATCTGGGGCGGAGTCAGGTTCAGCTGCTTGGCCGCTACTGGCTCATCACTAACGGCCACGGTCGTGAGACTGAAGTTCAGGGTGAAGGGGTGGTCGGCGAGCAACCACATATTCCCGCTGGCGGTGAATATCAATATACCAGCGGCGCGGTCATCGAAACGCCGCTGGGAACCATGCAGGGTCATTATGAGATGATCGATATCGACGGCTCGCCGTTCCGTATCGAGATCCCTGTGTTCCGTCTCGCAGTTCCAACGCTCATTCATTAAAACAATGTCAACATACCTTATTGGCGACGTTCACGGTTGCTACGATGAACTGATCGCATTATTAGCGCAGGTTGAATTCGACCCGAGCACCGATACGCTATGGCTGACCGGCGATCTGGTGGCCCGTGGCCCGGGGTCGCTGGAGGTCCTGCGCTATGTCAAATCTCTGGGCGACAGTGTGCGACTGGTGCTGGGCAACCATGATCTCCACCTGCTGGCCGTCTTCGCCGGTATCAGCCGTAACAAGCCGAAGGATCGTCTGAAATCCCTGCTGGAAGCCCCGGATGCCGACGAGCTGCTCAACTGGTTGCGTCGCCAGCCGCTGCTGCAGGTGGATGAAGAGAAAAAGCTGGTGATGGCCCACGCGGGCATCACGCCGCAGTGGGATCTGGAGACCGCCCAGCAGTGCGCACGCGATGTAGAAGCAGTGCTCTCCAGCGACTCCTACCCTTTCTTCCTCGATGCCATGTATGGCGATATGCCGAATCACTGGAGCAACGAGCTGAGCGGTCTGGCGCGCCTGCGCTTTATCTCTAATGCTTTTACCCGCATGCGCTACTGCTTCCCCAACGGCCAGCTGGATATGTATTCGAAAGAGGCGCCCGAGGACGCCCCAGCGCCGCTGAAGCCGTGGTTTGCCATTCCTGGCCCGGTCAGCAATGCCTACAGCATTGCCTTTGGCCACTGGGCTTCACTGGAGGGACGCGGTACGCCGGAGGGGATTTACGCCCTGGATACGGGCTGCTGCTGGGGCGGGGAACTCACCTGCCTGCGCTGGGAAGATAAGCAGTACTTCACCCAGCCGTCGAACCGCCAGAAAAGCCTCGACGAAGGCGAAGCCGTCGCGTCCTGAGTCTTCCCGGATGGCGGCGCGTTGCGCCTTATCCGGGCTACATTGCCTTGCGATTTGTCGCCCCGGGCAAGAACGGCGGGCGCGGAGCCACTTTTGTGTCGGGTGGCGGCTAACGCCTTACCCGACCTACATTACCGTGCGATTTGTCGCCCGGACAGCGCTCCCGAAAGACGAGGCCCGCGACGGGGAACATGACGAGATACTGATTGCGCCTTCGTCGCGGAATTCACGCAAAAGAAAACCCCGGTCACGCCAGGCGCGACCGGGGTTTTTTCATTGCTATCCTTCCCGCTTAACGGCGTTCGAGGATCTCAAAGCAGTAGCTGTGGGAGTTCTGCGCGTCAGCGTCATGAAACTCGCTGAACACCGACTCCCACTCGTCCGGGTCGTAATCCGGGAAATGGGTATCGCCTTCCACTTCCGCATCAATGTGCGTCAGATAGAGCTTATGCGCTTTCGGCAGGAACTGCTCATAAACGCGGCCGCCGCCAATCACCATAATCTCTTCCACATCGCCGCAGGCAGCAATCGCTTCCTCCACTGAGGAGACCCACTGCACGCGATCGTCGCTGCCGGGTTTGCTGCTGATCACGATATTTTTACGCCCCGGCAACGGGCGCCCAATGGATTCCCAGGTCAGACGCCCCATCACCACCGGCTTATTTAACGTGTTGCGTTTGAACCAGGCGAGATCGGCAGGCAGGTTCCATGGCATGGCGTTTTCCATACCAATGACGCGATCTACCGCTAACGCCGCAATCAGACTGATCATTCATTCATTCCCGAGTGCAAAAAATTGTCGCCACTATACGGAAAGCGTACTACTTCGTCGACTGGCCGGAAGGTAAAGAATAAGAAAATTTTCTGATTTGCTGGCAAGCCCACGTTCACACCGTGGGCCGCCAGAACCGGTTCTAAACGGAAAACAAAATGTTACTGACGAGCGTCAGGCTGAGGGCTTATTTTCCGGCTCATCGGCAATATCCCCGGTGTGCCTGCCCTCTTCCGTCCCCTGCCAGCCGTGACGCTGCACCAGCGACAGATGATGACGATCTTCGTTGATGATGCCGGTGAGCATATCGCTGGTCCGCTTGAAGACCGCCACCCGCGACGCCGCGTCGTTTTCCGCCATCGCCACCATCTCTTCGACCATCTGCAGGTTGAAGCGACGGAACAGATCGGCCCGCTCGCGGGCTTCATAGGCGCCGAGTCCCAGCGCCTCCAGCGTCATTCGGCCGGACTTCAGCGCCGCCTCGAAGGTTTCACGCTCCGGCGCCTCGACGCCAGCCTGGCGCAGCTTAATGTAATGATCGACATCGCGGGCGCGGGAGATGATCTGCAGATGCGGAAAATGCTCTTTTACCCTCTCCACCAGCTCAAGGCTGACGTGCGGATCGTCGATGGCATTGATCAGTACTTCCGCCTTTTCGGCGCCAGCCGATTCCAGCAGGTCGACCCGGGTGGCATCGCCGTAGAAAACCTTCATATCAAATTTGCGCAGGGTATCAACATGATCCGGGTCGTGATCGAGGATCACCATCTTCACCCCGCTGGAGAGCAACAGTCGCCCGGCAATCTGTCCGAAGCGGCCAAAGCCGGCAACAATCACCCGCGGCTGCTCTTCATCAATCTCATCAGCATCCCGCGCCTGGCCGCTGGCCGATTTCTCCAGACGGGTCAGCAGGACCAGCAAGACCGGCGTCGCCGCCATCGACAGCGCCACCGCCAGGGTCAGCGCCTTAGCCCATTCGCCGTCCAGTACATCCGCCATCCGCGCGGCGCCAAAGACCACAAACGCAAACTCGCTTCCCTGCCCCAGCAACACTGCAAACCAGCGGCGCTGGGCGCGCGGCACGCCCAGCGGCCTGGCGATAAGCCACAGCATCAGCATTTTTATCGCCAGGAAACCGACCAGCAAAATAACGATACGCAACGGATGAGTCACGAGAGTGCCGAAGTCAATCGACATGCCGACGCCGATAAAGAACAGCCCCAGCAGCAGCCCTTTAAACGGCTCGATATCGCTCTCCAGCGCATGACGATACTCGGAGCTGGCCAGCAGCACCCCGGCGAGAAACGCCCCCATCGCCATCGACAGCCCGACTTCCTCCAGCAGCAATCCAAAGCCGAAGACCAGGAACAGCGCCACGGCGCTGAACACTTCGCGCAGGCCGGAACGGGCGACAAAGCGCAGCAGCGGACGGGTCAGATAGCGCCCCAGGGCCACCACCAGCGCCAGCGCCGCGGCCACCTTCAGCGCGGAGAGGGCAAACGCCACCAGCGAGGTGGCGCCGCCGCTGGCCGCCAGCAGGGGGATCATCGCCACCAATGGGATCGCCGCGATATCCTGGAACAGCAGCACCGCGAAGGCGCTCCGCCCCATCTGCGACACCGTCAGATTGCGCTCATTCATCGCCTGCATCGCAATGGCTGTGGAAGAGAGCGCCAGGGTCATGCCTATCAGCTCGGCCACCTGCCAGCGCAGGCCCAGCAGCATGCAGAACAGACCGATCAATACCCCGCAGGCTACCATCTGCAGCGCGCCGCCGCCGAACACCGAGGCGCGTAGCTTCCACAGCCGCTGCGGATCCAGCTCCAGACCAATCACGAACAGCATCAGCACCACGCCGATCTCGGCAAAGTGCAGAATCGCCTCGGCGTCAGTCACCAGCCGCAGCCCCCACGGGCCGATAATACAGCCAGCGATCAGATAGCCCAGCACCGACCCCAGCCCCAGGCGGACGGCGATGGGCACAATCAGCGCCGCGGCGCCCAGGTAAATCAGCGCTTGTATCAGCGTATGGCTATCCATTCTGGTGTGCCTCCTGCCAGTCGATTAAGCGTTGACGATAATGGCGGGCCTGCGCCTGCAGCGTTTCGTCATCGCAGATAAAAGTGCAGTGCATGGCGAACGGCGGCAGCCATTTCATTCCGCAGTAAAGCGCGGTTGCCTGCAACGGCTGCGCCAGCACCGGAAAACCGGGGAATGAGCCGATGTCGAAGTGGCTTTCACCGCCGCCGGTGGTCACCGCCCACATCAGCGATTTACCGCGCAGGGCAATACCGTTGTGACCATAGGCCCAGCCGTGCGCCAGCACTTTGTCCATCCACAGCTTCAGCAGCGGCGGTACGCTATACCACTGCATAGGATGCTGCCAGATAACCAGATCGGCACGGGCCAGCGCCGCCTGCTCGGCGGCGACATCGATATTAAAGTCGGGATAGAGTTGATAGAGGGAGCGTATCTCTACGCCTTCAAGCGTCCCTGCCTGTTCAAGCATTCGCTTATTCGCATGAGAATGCTGCGGATAAGGATGCGCATAAATTATCAGAATCATTGATTGGCCTGCGTTTGCTCTTGTCGTAATCAGCAAGAGTGTAGACAGTTAAGCCAACCGCTTACAATGATAACTGTGATTTATGTCGCGGGGGTTTACGCATTTCGGGGTTGCTTCTTGATCGCCACATCAGAATCGCTGTCGACCAGATCGCATTGCTTCGGTAGCAGAAAGGTCATTGTGCCGGCGATAATCAACGAACCGGCCAGGGCGCAGACCGCCACATTCTGGCCGTAGAGATACATCATCACGCCCACCAGATAGGGGCCACAGAATCCGCCGAGATTGCCCAGACCATTGATCACCCCGCGTGCGCTGCCCGCCACCTCCGGCGAAGCGATACGCCCCGGCATCGACCAGAACGGACTGGTAGCCGATTTGAGAAAGAAGCCGCAGATCACCAGCGCGATATAGGCCGCCACCATCTGGTCGCGCAGCACTACCGACGCCACCAGCGCTGCCGCAAAACTGTAGAGCGAGAAGCGAACCCACAGACGACGCTTACCGCTGTGGTCGCTGAACAACGAAATCACATAGATCCCGGCCAGCGTGGCGACAAACGGCAGCACCGCCAGGAAGCCAACGCTGGCCATGTTGCCGCCGGTTAACCCCTTCAGAATGGTCGGCAGCCACAGCGTGTAGCCATAATCCCCGGTCTGGTAGAAAAAATTGAGGATCACCAGCTTCATCAGTCCGGCATTACCAAACACATCCTTCACCGGGGCCTTGCTGACAGGGGCTTCTGCCTGCTTCGCCGCACGCTCGGCGGCCAGGGTGGTCACCAGATAGTCACGCTCGCGGGCGGGCAACCAGTGGGCCTCTTGCGGACGGTCGCTGATCATAAACCACCACACGACCAGCACCACCAGCGACAACAGCCCTTCGATGATAAACAGCCAGCGCCAGTCAAGCGCCGCAATAATGGCCCCGGAGACCGGCGCGGTGAGCATGCCGCCGAGCGGGGCAAACATCATCACAAACGCGTTCGCGCGACCCAGCTCTTTTTCCGGAAACCAATTGCTGACCATGGTCAGCACTACCGGCAGCATTCCCCCTTCCGAAACCCCGAGAATAAATCGCAGCACCAGCAGTTGATATTGATGAGTCACAAACCCTGTCGCCACGGAAACGATAGCCCAGGCTACCAGCGACCAGGCAATAAATTTTTTACCGCTGCCGTTAACCGCAATTCGCCCACCGGGAATTTGCAAAAATAAATAACCAATAAAAAAGATACCGCTGGCCACGCCAGCCATTTGGCTGGTAATGCCTAAATCGGCCTCCATGCCGCCCGGCAGGGCAAAGCTAATATTAACCCGGTCCATAAATGACATAATGCAGGCAATTAACACCGGCACAATGATACGCAGCCAACGGGTGCTGGGAATTTTCTCGTTCATATATTTGCACTCTCTATGCAGAGGTTATTGTTTTGATTGAGATCGCGCGGGTACAGAAATAAAAAGCTAATTAATCGATAGCGTTTGGCAGCGCTGCGCCGGCAAACCAGGCGGCGACGTTAGCAAAAACCACTTCGCTCATTTTCTGTCGTGTTTCCTGCGTGGCGCTGGCGACATGCGGCTGCAGCACCACGTTATCGAGGGCGATCAGCGCCGCCGGGACCTGGGGTTCCTGTTCGAAAACATCGAGCCCGGCCCCGGCGATAACGCCGTTTTGTAACGCGTGGATCAACGCCTTTTCATCCACCAGCGAACCGCGGGCAATATTGATAAGCCAGGCATGCGCCGGCATCACGTTAAACACCGAGGCGTCGATGATGCCGCGGTTCGCCTCGCCGCCGGATGCGGCAATCACCAGAAAATCGCTCTCATGCGCCAGGGTATGCAGGTCGGCACACCACTGATAATCGAGGCCCGCTATCTTTTTACGGTCGGTATACAGCACCTGCATATCAAAACCCCGCGCCCGGCGGGCGATCGCCTGGCCAATATTCCCCATACCCAGCAGGCCGATACGCTTCCCGCTGACCTGAGTCGCCAACGGCATACCACCGCTCAGCCAGCGTCCCTCGCGGACAAAGCGATCGCCCTGACAGAGCTGACGGGAACCGGCCAGCAGCAGCCCCATCGCCAGGTCAGCGACATCATTCGTCAACACCCCGGAGGTGATGGTGACGGCAATTTGCCGCGAGCGGGCATACGCCAGATCCACCGCATCGGTACCGACGCCGAAGATGGCAATCAGCCCAGCCTGAGGCAGCAACTCAAGGACGCTGTTTGCTACGCCGACGTCGCCGCGAGTGACCACGACGGCAATGTTCTCTCCTTGTTCACGCAGAAAGGCGATCGGATCGTCCTGCTCGTAGAGACGCAGCAGCGGGAAATGCTCCGCCAGCTGCAGCTGCAGGGTTTCAATTACGGGGGCCACTAAAAGGACGGCGCGGGGAATAACACTCTTCATCAGATCACCTGTTTGACGTTTGGTTACGACGGTAGCCACTATCAAACGGGTTTTTATCGGGGGATTTTGCGATCTGTATCACGCTGAATCGTGTTAAAAATGCATGTTACCGGACGCGTGATCGTGAAGACAAAACGGCGACCAGACAGGCGATGGACTGCGCGCGCATTAACCTTTCGCTAACACACGACAGGCGCTGGCTGGTGGCCGTTAAATCGTTTCGCCCATCGACAGGCGGTAGTGGAGATCCACCTTTTCAATGGTGGGCAGTCCTTTGATTTTCTTTATTAAAATCTCTGTCGCCACCTTACCCATCTCGAAGCGCGGCGTCAGGACGCTGGCCAGCCGGGGAGAGACGATCTGGCCAATCTCCAGGCCATGAAAGCCCGCGATAGCCAGCTCCTGGGGCACGCTGATACCGGATGCCAGGCACTCCTGTAACACGCCCACCGCCAGGTCGTCATTAGTGCACAGGATACCGTCCATATCGGCGTACATTTGCCGCGCCAGGGTCATCATGCCGGTGCCAATGGAAACCGACGAGACTTTATTCGGCGCAATGCGCCCCACCGCCAGCCCGGCATTCTCCATCGCCCGACAGTAGCCCAGATAACGCTGCTCGTCGCGGACGTCGGACATCGAGCCGAAGTAGATGATCCGTCGTTTACCGCTGGCCAGCAGCATGGTGGTCATATCGAAGCCGGCCTGGAAGTTATCGAATCCGACGTTGATGCGTCCTGGATTCTCCGCCAGCCCCATCACTTCGGCGATCGGGATCTTCGCGGCATTCAGATACTTGTCCGCCCGCAGGGAGTGCACCGACTCGGTCAGCAGCAGTCCTTTCACATTAAACGCCAGCACGGCGGCAATCTGCTCCTCTTCACGCTGGCGATCGTAGTCGTAATTCACCACCAGCGTCTGGTAACCATGCCCGGCGGCGACAGATTCGATGCCGGCCAGCAGATCGGCAAAAATTTGATTATGAAAGGAGGGAATGAGTACGCCAATCCGCGGCACGGCGACGCTGGTCATCGCCGGATTATCCGGGTCGGGCTGATAGCCGATCTCCGCTATCACGCTAGCAATACGCTCCGCCGTCTCCGGTTTCACCTTTTCCGGGGTGCGCAAATAGCGGCTAACGGTCATCTTGGTTACGCCAGCCAGCTCGGCAATATCATGGAGAGTAATGCGTTGTGCTTTCATCTGTGTGTCCGCCAAATACCTGACTGCTTCAGGCCATTATGCCTGTCGGGGGGGCAAAAGAGAATGCCAGTCCGTAGCCGTTAACCTGTTGAGTCAGCGAGATTTACCGGCAGCGTCACGTTTAAAGTAACCCCTTTTTGTAACACGGTTCCGAGTGATCTTCATCACAGTTTCCCCCGGTAAAAATCCGTGAGATAGGGCACAGGTTTTCTTCAGCCGCTAATCAGGATATCGAGATGAACGATCTTTTCAGCTTACAAGGTAAACGCATTTTAATTACGGGCGCAGGACAGGGGATCGGTTTTGTCATGGCTCAGGGTCTGGCGCAATATGGCGCAGAAATCATTATTAATGACCTTTCTGCCCCGCGAGCGGACGATGCGGTGATGAAGCTCCGCGACGAAGGCGCCACCGCCCATGCTGCGGTATTTAACGTGACCGATGCCGAGGCCGTTGAAGAAGCCATTGCCAATATCGAAGCGCATCTTGGCCCGATTGACGTGTTATTCAATAACGCCGGGATCCAGCGCCGCCACCCGTTTACCGAATTCCCGGTGCAGGAATGGAATGACGTGATTTCAGTTAACCAGACGGCGGTATTTCTCGTCTCTCAGGCCGTCGCGAAGCGCATGGTTGACCGCCAGCAGGGAAAAATCATCAATATCTGCTCCATGCAGAGCGAGCTGGGGCGCGACACCATCACCCCCTACGCCGCCGCCAAAGGCGCGGTGAAGATGCTAACCCGCGGAATGTGCGTTGAGCTGGCGCGGCACAACATTCAGGTCAACGGCATTGCCCCGGGCTACTTTAATACGGCGATGACCCGGACGCTGGTTGAGGATAAGGCGTTTACCGACTGGTTATGCAAACGCACCCCTGCCGCCCGCTGGGGCGATCCGCAGGAGCTGGTCGGCGCTGCCGTCTTTTTATCGTCAAACGCGTCGAATTTCGTCAACGGCCATCTGCTGTTCGTTGACGGCGGCATGCTGGTCGCGGTCTGAGAGAAGGAGCGCATGATGGCAGGACAATGCATTATTTTGATGGGCGTCTCCGGAACCGGCAAATCCACCGTCGGTCAGGCATTGGCCCACGCGCTGGGAGCGAAATTTATCGACGGCGACGACCTTCATCCACGCAACAATATCGTCAAAATGGCCACCAGCCAGCCGCTGAATGATGAGGATCGTCAGCCGTGGCTGACGCGTATCGCCGACGTCATTTTCAGTCTTGAGCAGAAAAACGAGTCAGGTGTATTGGTCTGTTCCGCATTAAAAAAGCGCTATCGCGACCGCCTGCGTGAGGGGAACGCGAAGCTACGCTTCCTGTGGTTGACCGGGGATTATGACTGCATTTTGCAGCGAATGCGCCAGCGTAAAGGCCACTTTATGCCAGAAGCGTTACTGCGTAGCCAGTTTGCCGCCCTGGAGACGCCAGACGCCAGTGAAAGCGATGTTCTGGCCGTCGATATTACCCCCGACGTCGCCAGTATTGTCGCTCACTCATTAACGTTACTTCATTCGCAACAACCGCAGAGGATCCCGGCATGATTATCGATACCTTAACCGCCGCCGCCGAAAATGAGCTCTATCCGCCGGTGATCCGCCAGGCGCTGCAGGCCGTGTTACAGCAACAACCGCACGCGCTGCCGCCGGGGAAATATACCGTCGAGAGTGATAATGTGTTTTTTACCGTCGTCGAAGGCCATACCCGGCCGCTGAGCGAGCAACGCCCGGAATATCATCGTCAATATCTCGACATTCACATTGTGCTGAAAGGTGAAGAGATCATCGGTGCCGGGAATAAAGGGCTGCCGGTCGTTGAAGATGGTCACTTCAACACGACGCAGGATATCGGTTTCTGTCAGGCTATCGACAGCGAAACGCTGATTCATCTCTACCCGGAAGAGCTGGCGATCCTCTTCCCTGGCGAATTACACCGCCCGATGGCCTGCCTCGAACAAGGCGCAGCGTTGCGTAAAATCGTGGTTAAAATCGATCGCGCGCTACTGTAACGCGCTCGTTCGGCCCCGCACACTCCCCGCGGGGCCTGGGATAACCATTAGTTATCCAGCTCATCCATGGACTTCACCTGGTCGCGGTTAATCTGCTCCACGCGGCCGGTTTCGGCATTTTTGTATGAGACGAGGCCGGTGTGATCATCCACCTGCGGTTTGCCGCTGGTGACAATGGTCTTGCCATCGGTGGTTTTGATCGACTGATTCGATGAGCAGCCGGCCACGAACATGATTGCCGTCGCTGCCAGTGCGGATGCCACCAGAATATTGTTCCGCATTGTATCCTCCTGTCTTTTCATCAATAGGTATCGTTATGGTGCTCACTATAGTTAGCCTGACCCGACAGGTGGTTAAAAGCAGAACTCTCCGAAGATGACTGCAGCCCAAAAAAAGGGCTGACGATGTCGTCAGCCCTGGTTTGTTGCTCTCCGGCCAGGCCGGCGCGCTTATTTGGTGATTTGCGCGTGCATTTCCTGAACCGAAATCACCTTCTCGGTGGCGTCAGCGTTCAGCGCCATCGCGGTGGCAAAGCCGCCGTTCAGGGTGGTGTCGTAATGCACCTTGTACTGCAGCGCGCTGCGGCGAATCAGCTTGGAGTCTTCAATCGCCTGGCGACCTGCGGTGGTGTTGATGATGTAGGTGTATTCGCCATTCTTGATACGGTCCTGAATGTGCGGACGACCTTCATGCACCTTGTTCACCAGACGCGGGTTGATACCGGCTTCGCCCAGCACAATCGCCGTACCGTGGGTCGCATCCAGCTCAAAGCCAAACTTCAGCAGCTTCGCCGCCAGGTCGACCACGCGCTCTTTGTCGCCTTCGCGAACGGAGAGCAGCGCGCGGCCCTGTTTCTTCATGGTCGAGTTGCTGCCCAGCTGCGCTTTGGCGAATGCTTCCGCGAAGGTACGGCCCACGCCCATCACTTCCCCGGTAGAGCGCATTTCTGGCCCTAACAGCGGGTCAACGCCCGGGAATTTGTTGAACGGCAGAACCACCTCTTTCACCGAGTAGTACGGCGGGATGATCTCTTTGGTCACGCCCTGCTGCGCCAGCGTCTTACCGGCCATTACGCGCGCCGCGACTTTCGCCAGCGGAACGCCGGTGGCTTTGGAGACGAACGGCACGGTACGCGCCGCACGCGGGTTCACTTCAATCAGATAAACTTCGTTATCTTTCACCGCGAACTGGACGTTCATCAGACCACGAACCTGCAGCTCGAAAGCCAGCTTCTGCACCTGCTCGCGCATCACATCCTGAATTTCCTGGCTCAGCGTATACGCTGGCAGGGAACAGGCTGAGTCGCCGGAGTGTACGCCCGCCTGCTCGATATGCTCCATGATGCCGCCAATCAGCACCATTTCGCCGTCGCAGATGGCATCGACATCCACTTCAATCGCGTCGTCGAGGAAGCGATCCAGCAGTACCGGTGCATCGTTGGAGACGCTAACCGCGGTCTGGAAGTAGCGGCGCAGATCCTGCTCGTCGTAAACAATTTCCATCGCCCGGCCGCCAAGCACGTAAGATGGACGAACCACCAGCGGGTAGCCAATCTCTTTCGCTCTCTCTACCGCCTGCTCAATGGCAGTGACGGTGGCGTTCGCCGGCTGCTTCAGCTTCAGACGGTCAACCGCATGCTGGAAGCGCTCACGGTCTTCCGCGCGGTCGATAGCGTCCGGGCTGGTGCCGATAACCGGTACGCCTGCGGCTTCCAGGGCGCGCGCCAGCTTCAGCGGCGTCTGGCCGCCGTACTGCACGATAACGCCCTTCGGCTTCTCGATGCGCACGATTTCCAGCACGTCTTCCAGGGTCACCGGCTCGAAGTACAGACGGTCGGAGGTGTCATAGTCGGTAGACACGGTTTCCGGGTTACAGTTGACCATGATGGTCTCGTAACCGTCTTCGCGCAGCGCCAGAGAGGCGTGTACGCAGCAGTAGTCAAATTCGATACCCTGGCCGATACGGTTCGGGCCGCCGCCGAGGACCATGATTTTATCGCGGTCAACGGACGGGTTGGACTCACACTCTTCTTCATAAGTGGAGTACATGTAGGCGGTATCGGTGGCGAATTCGGCGGCGCAGGTGTCCACGCGCTTGTAGACCGGATGCAGGTCATACTGGTCGCGCAGCTTGCGAATTTCCGCTTCCCGCACGCCCGCCAGTTTCGCCAGACGCGCATCGGCAAAGCCTTTACGCTTCAGGGTACGCAGGAAGTCGGCGTCGAGGCCGTTGATGCCCACTTCCACCACTTTCTCTTCCAGACGCACCAGCTCTTCAATCTGCACCAGGAACCAGCGGTCGATATTGGTCAGGTTGAAGACGCCGTCTACCGAGAGGCCGGCGCGGAAGGCATCCGCGATGTACCAGATACGCTCGGCGCCAGCGTCTTTCAGCTCGCGGCGAATTTTAGTCAGCGCTTCCGGGTCGTCGAGGCTCACTTTCGGGTCGAAGCCGGTGGCGCCCACTTCCAGGCCGCGCAGCGCTTTCTGCAGCGATTCCTGCTGGGTGCGGCCAATGGCCATCACTTCGCCGACGGATTTCATCTGGGTGGTCAGACGGTCGTTCGCGCCAGCGAATTTTTCGAAGTTGAAGCGTGGAATTTTGGTGACCACGTAGTCGATGGACGGCTCGAAGGAAGCCGGAGTGCGGCCGCCGGTGATGTCGTTCATCAGCTCGTCAAGGGTGTAGCCCACTGCCAGCTTGGCCGCCACTTTAGCAATCGGGAAGCCGGTGGCTTTCGAGGCCAGCGCCGAAGAGCGGGAAACGCGCGGGTTCATTTCGATAACGATCAGGCGACCGTCTTTCGGGTTCACCGAGAACTGCACGTTAGAGCCGCCGGTTTCCACACCGATTTCACGCAGGACCGCCATCGAGGCGTTACGCATGATTTGGTATTCTTTGTCGGTCAGGGTCTGCGCCGGGGCAACGGTGATGGAGTCGCCGGTATGGATCCCCATGGCATCGAAGTTTTCAATCGAGCAGACGATGATGCAGTTGTCGTTCTTATCGCGCACCACTTCCATCTCGTACTCTTTCCAGCCGATCAGCGATTCATCGATCAGCAGTTCGTTGGTCGGAGAGAGATCCAGGCCGCGTTCGCAGATTTCTTCGAACTCTTCGCGGTTATAGGCGATACCGCCGCCGGTGCCGCCCATCGTAAAGGACGGACGGATAATGCACGGGAAGCCAACGTCGGCGGCAACCGCCAGCGCTTCTTCCATGGTGTGGGCGATGCCGGAGCGCGCGGTGTCGAGGCCGATTTTCTTCATCGCCACGTCGAAGCGACGACGGTCTTCCGCTTTATCAATCGCGTCCGCAGTGGCGCCGATCATGGTCACGCCGAACTCTGCCAGCACGCCCTGACGTTCCAGCTCCAGCGCACAGTTCAGCGCGGTCTGGCCGCCCATGGTCGGCAGCACGGCATCCGGGCGCTCTTTTTCGATAATTTTACGTACCACTTCCCAGTGAATCGGCTCGATGTAGGTCGCATCAGCCATTTCCGGGTCGGTCATGATGGTCGCCGGGTTGGAGTTCACCAGAATAACGCGGTAGCCCTCTTCACGCAGGGCTTTACAGGCCTGCGCGCCGGAGTAGTCAAACTCACACGCCTGACCGATAACAATCGGGCCCGCGCCCAGAATCAGGATACTTTTTATGTCTGTACGTTTTGGCATTGCTCTTTTACTCCTGATTATTTCGCGGACTGACGGTAGAGCTCAATTAACTCGATAAAGTGGTCGAACAGCGGCGCGGCATCGTGCGGCCCCGGGCTCGCTTCAGGGTGCCCCTGGAAGCTAAACGCCGGTTTGTCGGTACGATGAATGCCCTGCAGGGTGCCGTCGAACAGCGACTTGTGGGTCACGCGCAGGTTGGCCGGCAAGGTGGCTTCGTCAACCGCAAAACCGTGGTTCTGCGCGGTGATCATCACCACATTGTTATCAATATCTTTCACCGGATGGTTGCCGCCGTGGTGGCCGAACTTCATCTTAATGGTCTTCGCACCACTCGCCAGCGCCAGCAGCTGATGGCCAAGGCAGATACCGAATACCGGAATATCGGTCTCAAGGAATTTTTCAATCGCGTCGATAGCGTAATCGCACGGCGCCGGGTCGCCTGGGCCGTTAGAGAGGAAAATACCGTCCGGATTCATTTTCAGCACGTCTTCGGCAGAGGTCTGCGCCGGCACCACCGTCAGGCGGCAGCCGCGGTCCACCAGCATGCGCAGGATGTTGCGTTTCGCGCCGAAGTCATACGCCACAACGTGGAACGGCAGCTCGCTTTCCGCTTTCGCTTCCGGCAGGTCGCCCGCCAGAGTCCAGCTGCCCTGCGTCCAGCTGTAGGTTTCTGCGGTGGTCACTTCCTTCGCCAGATCCATGCCGTTCAGACCCGGGAACGCTTTCGCTTTCTCCAGCGCCAGCTGAGCATCCGGGCTGTCGCCCGCGATGATGCAGCCGTTCTGCGCCCCTTTCTCACGCAGCAGACGCGTCAGCTTGCGGGTATCGATATCGGCAATCGCCACGATGTTATGGCGCTTCAGATAAGAAGAAAGATCTTCAGTATTGCGGAAGTTGCTGGCAATCAGCGGCAGATCGCGGATCACCAGACCCTGCGCGTGTACCTGAGAAGATTCTTCATCGGCGGCGTTGGTGCCGACATTACCAATATGAGGATAAGTAAGAGTGACGATTTGGCGGGAATAGGAAGGATCAGTGAGGATTTCTTGATAACCGGTCATTGAAGTATTGAAAACGACTTCCCCAACCGCCGTGCCGGTTGCCCCGATGGCCCGACCGTGAAACTGGGTTCCGTCTTCCAGAACCAATAGCGCTGACTTAATCAAAACACCCTCCAGAGAATATCCACTCACTTTATTTGCATATTAATTCATAAACACGATCTGAATCAATGCAAATCTGTTGCCCGCAGATTTTTGGCAAACGGCGGCATTCTGGAGAGATGTCGGATAAAAGTCAACTTAAAGCGGAGATTTTTAATGTCATTTTACGCCACTGGCGCATAACATGTGATTTTTACGCCAAAAAGATCAACAAACCTGGCTGAGAAAACGCTTGCGGACGGGAAAGAGTGTAAAACCTGGCGACGAAGCGCTAAAAAGTGGACCAAATGGTCAAAATTTACATTTCATTCACCAAAAACATCATTAATATTATTATTTATATCTATCACAACGTAAAACACACACCAAACCCATAAAAATAAAAAAGGGCAACAATATATTGCCCCTTGCATCAATAACTTATTGATTGCAATAACCACATCACGATGGGTAATAATCGTTATAAACTGTTCAAATCCAGCACATCACGCATGTCAAACAGACCATTTTTCTTGTCTTTCAGCCATAATGCAGAGCGAACCGCGCCATTAGCAAAGGTCATCCGGCTGGAGGCTTTATGGGTGATTTCAATACGCTCACCGATATCAGCAAACATCGCCGTATGTTCGCCGACGATATCGCCCGCACGGACGGTGGCGAAGCCAATGGTGCCCGGAACGCGTTCGCCGGTATGACCTTCACGACTGTAGACGGCGCATTCCTTCAGATCTTTGTTCAATGCTCCGGCGATCGCTTCGCCCATCGCCAGCGCGGTGCCTGACGGCGCATCCACTTTATGCCGGTGGTGCGCTTCGATAATTTCGATGTCGGTGTAGTCGCCCATCACCTTTGCCGCCTTCTCCAGCAGCTTTAACAGGACGTTGACGCCGACGCTAAAGTTAGCGGCGAAGACAATGGCAATCTCCTGCGCGGCGTCGCGAATCGCCTGCTTGCCAGCGTCGTCAAAACCGGTGGTGCCGATGACCATCCCTTTGCCGTGCTCGCGGCAAAACGCCAGATGATTCAGCGTGCCTTCCGGGCGGGTAAAATCGATCAACACGTCGAAATCATCTTTTACCGCCGTCAGGCTGCTCTGCACCGCGACGCCCGCTTTGCCGGCGCCCGCCAGCTCCCCGGCGTCGCTGCCCACCAGGCTTGACCCTTCGCGCTCCAGCGCCGCGCCCAGCGCCACGCCTTCCATCTGCAATGCAGCCTGAATTAACTGGCGTCCCATCCGGCCGCCCGCGCCGGCGATGGCCACGCGGATTTGTGCATCATGCATAGCTATTCTCTTTTGTTAACATTACGTAAATTGTTTTCAGAGTAACCAGCCCGTCAGCGGGCCGCTACTCAAAAACGCCGATAATTAGAAATTTATGACAAACGGCGGACGATATCAGTAAAAACTATACGATTGTGCTGAAATGCGTGCTTTGCGGGTGCTCTCTCGGAGACAATAATCGACGTTTTCGTCATCTGTCGGTTTCAAGAAATAAGATGCACTAAATCTGGCAAACTCGACCGACCAGCATTGAAATGCTGTGGAAACATTATACTTTCGGTAGAGCAGAAAGCCTTATGCCAGGATATAGCTGACCACCAGCTGCCCCTTCTTCATCTTTATCTGACTGATAACAATGTCGCCCAGCTCCGCCAGACGGGCGACGTGGGTGCCACCGCAGGGATAAGCGGGCAGTTCGCCGAAGCCCACCTGGCGCAAGCCATCAGCGAACGTCACCTGACGCGGTAAGTCCTGCGCCTGCCAGGCCTTCACCGGCGCCAGTAGCGCACTGGCGTCCGGCAGCGCGGCATTGTTCCTGCTGGTAAAGGTTATCCGCCCTTCGCCGGGCCAGTGGTGCGCTTTCACCGGTTGCCAGCCAAGCTGTTCGCCCGCCAGGCCAAGCAGGTGGCCGGCAGAATGCAGACGGGCATGCAGCTGTCTCGCGGAGGCATCAATTTTCATCTCCACGTCACCGAGGGGAAGCGGTTGCGACAGGATATGCAGCACGCTGTCGCCGCGCACAATAACCGTCTCAACCACCTGCCCGGCTATCCAGCCGCGGTCTGCCGGTTGACCGCCTCCTTGCGGGTGAAACAACGTCCGATCCAGTTCGATGGCGTAACGGCCATCCGCTTCTGCGGTGCAGGCGATGATCTGGGCGCGCCCGTCGGTAGCATCGCTGGTGTAATAAACTCGTTCAGTCATGGTGATTCTCCTCTCTGTCCGACCAGTATATTGATAATATCGACAGCGATAATCCCACCACCCGCCAATGCACTTTTGCCCCGGGAGCACAAATGAATCTGAACCTCCTGCCCGACCTCGCTCTTTTCGTTCAGATAGTCGACCAGGGCAGCTTCTCCGCCGTCGCCCGCCAGAACGGCATTACCCCTTCAGCCGTTAGCCGCAGCGTGTCACGGCTGGAGCGAGAGATGGGCTGCAAACTGCTGCAGCGTACCACCCGCAAGCTGCGTCTTAGCGATGCCGGGGAAACGATATATCAGCATGCCCAGCAGATGCTGGAAGCGGCGCGACAGGCAATGGATTCCGCAGGCAGTCGCCAAACGGTCGCCCAGGGAAAGCTGACGCTCAGCGTCCCGAAAGCCGTCGGCCGCTTTGTGATCCACCCGCTGATGATGGCGTTTTTCCACCGCTACCCGCAGGTGGACGTCTGCCTGCGGCTGGAAGATCGCCCTCTCGATTTTATCGATGACGGTATTGATCTGGCGCTACGCATCACCGATACCCCCTCCCCCGGCCTGCATGGCAAACCGCTGATGCCAATCAGGCACGTTATCTGCACCACTGAGGCCTATTTACAGCAGCACGGTACGCCGTACACCCCGCAGGATCTGCGCGCGCATTGCTGCATTAGTCTTGGCGAAACGCCCGCCGACGCGCGCTGGAAGTTCCGCCGGGAAGGGAAAAGCGAAACAGTGCAAACCTACGGGCGGTACGCCGCCAACCATACCGCCGTCCGCCTCGACGCGGTTAAGCAGCATCTGGGCATTGGCAGCCTGCCGCTGTTTACCGCTCGCGAGGCGCTGGCGAAGGGCGATATCGTGCAGGTGCTGCCCGAGTGGGAATTCATCAGCAGCTACTCCGGCGACCTGTGGCTACTGTGGGCGGGAGATAAGCATATGCCCGCCAGGATGCGGGTGATGATTGATTATCTCAGCGAGACGGTGCCGGCGTTGAACGCAGGCAGCACAGAGCCAGCGAAATAATTGCAAACCACGGAATGATAACCCCCAACACAAACCAGATCCCGGAGCGGCCGATATCATGCATTCGCCGGCAGCCAACAGCCAGCAAGGGGAGCGCCATCAGCAGCAGCCAGAGCGCGGCAAAGGGAATGACAACAAAACTGAGGATACCGTATTGAGGGTTAACGCTGGTTGCCAGACACCAGGCCGCCAGCGGCATGGTGGCGATCAATACATTGATGAGAAAAAACGTCCAGAACTGCTGCCGGCTGGCGCGGCCACTAAAATTAAAGGTCTCTTTCCAGCCGCTCAAATACGCCTGTCCATAGGTCATTGCTTCTTTCCTTGAAAATCGAGTGATTTATCACGGCGCCAGGGCAATCACCTCCGCTGCCCAGCGCTGAAACCCTTCCACGTCGATATCGAGCGCCACCAGGGCGTTCGCCGGCTGACCCAGTCGTCCTTCGATATCCACCACCGTGGTGCCGGCGGTCCAGGTCCCCTGCGTCTCCACCGCCACAAAACACGGCTGGAGAGTGAACAGTTCCGGGCGCGCCAGCCACGCAATAGCGCAGAGATCGTGCATTCGCAAACCACTGCTCATGCTGCCGCTGCGATAGTGGCTAAACAGAGCATGAAGCATTTTACCGGTCTGGTTCAGCGTCGGTAGGGTCGCCAGGTAATCTGCCGCCAGCAGCGCCCGGTTGGTGACGTCCAGCCCGCACATCACAATCTCCAGCCCGCTGTGGAAGACTTTCGCGGCGGCTTCCGGGTCGATAGCAATATTGAATTCCGCATTCGGCGTGAAGTTGCCGCGGCCCGCCGAGCCGCCCATGATCACCAGCCGGCGAATGTTGAACACGCATTCCGGGTACTGGGTCAGCAGCAGCGCTATATTGGTCAGCGGGCCAATCGCCACCAGAGTAATCGGCTCGGCAGCGTGCATCAATGCATCGCGGATCGCCTGGAAGGCCGGCTTCGCCAGCGGCTGACGTTGATGCTCAACAAAGTCATACCCCTCCATGCCGGATTCGCCATGCACCGAGGCGGCGTCGCGCAACGGACGCACCAGCGGCATCGACGCCCCCTGCGCCAGCGGCACATCGGCATTCCAGAAGTGCAGCAGCTGCAGCGCGTTACGGGTCGTCTTCTCCACCGAAACGTTGCCCGCCACGGTGGTCATCAGTTGCAGATCCAGCTCGGGCGCGAACAGCGCCGCGGCAATGGCGGCAGCATCGTCGATGCCCGGGTCAGTATCAAGAATGATCGGTAAGCGCATGGTTTCTCCCTAAAAAAAATGCCAGACGTTAAGTCTGGCATCTTCTCATACTGCTGGAGGAAAGAACTTACTCTACTTCACGGACATCCACACGCAGCTCTTTCGGCACTTCAAAGACGATATTCTCTTCCCGGCCTTCCAGTGGCACGGCTTCGCCGCCGCCCAGCTCCTGCAGGCGGGTAATGACGTTCTGCACCAGAATATCCGGCGCCGATGCGCCCGCCGTCACGCCGACACAGGCCGCATCCTTGACCCAGGCTTCCTGGATATCGGAGGCGTCGTCAATCAGGTAAGCCGCTTTGCCCATTCGCTGCGCCAGCTCGGCGAGGCGGTTAGAGTTGGAGGAGTTTTTCGACCCGACCACCAGCACCACGTCAGCCTGCTCCGCCAGCGCGCGCACGGCTTCCTGACGGTTAGTGGTGGCATAGCAAATGTCGTCTTTGCGCGGGCCGACGATTTTCGGGAAACGCGCGCGCAGGGCGTCAATAACGTCAGACGTATCGTCGACGGAGAGCGTGGTCTGGGTCATAAACGACAGCCGGGCGTCGTTTTTGACTTCCAGCTTGAGAACGTCTTCCGGCGACTCGACCAGGTACATGCCCCCTTGCGGGTTGTTGTACTGTCCCATGGTACCTTCGACTTCCGGGTGGCCGGCATGGCCAATCAGAATCGACTCTTCGCCGCGGCGGCTGGCGCGGGCGACTTCCATATGGACTTTGGTCACCAGCGGACAGGTGGCATCGAACACCGTCAGGTCGCGGCTCTTCGCTTCGTTGCGTACCGCCTGCGAAACACCGTGGGCGGAGAAAATCAGGATCGCGCCGTCCGGCACTTCGCTGATCTGTTCGATAAAAATGGCGCCGCGCTTGCGCAGGCTATCCACCACATAGCGGTTGTGCACCACTTCATGGCGAACATAGATCGGTGCGCCATACAGCGTCAGCGCGTTTTCTACAATGCTGATAGCGCGGTCAACGCCAGCGCAAAAACCGCGCGGGTTAGCCAACAGGATCTGCATGTTACTCCTCCAGCGCCGGATCGATCTCCAGCACTTCAATATCAAAATGAACGGTGCGCCCGGCCAGCGGATGGTTGAAGTCGACGGTGATGGAATCGCCGTTCACTTCGCGGATCACGCCAGGCATTTCGCTGCCATCCATTGCGGTAAAGAGCATAATCGCGCCGATTTCCGGTTCGCCAGCGTCGATAAACTCACGGCGAGAGAAATACTGAATCAGGTCCGGGCTGGGTACGCCAAAGGCGGCGTCAGGCTCCAGCGAAAAGGCCTTTTTCTCCCCCTCTTTCAAACCGAGAAGCTGTTGCTCCAGCCCTTCAGACAGAGAGGTGTCGCCGAGGCGAAACAGCGCCGGTTTGCCGTTGCTGCGGGTGGACTCGGCGGTGGAGCCGTCGTCCAGTTTCAGTGTGAAGTGCACCAGTACCGCGCTGTTGCTCTGTACGGATTTAGACATGCAAATTGCTCGCTTGTTTTAGGTCACCGGTTGCCCGGTGGCGCTATGCTAACCGGACCGACGGGCGGCCACAAATTCTGTAGGCCGGGTAAGCGTAGCGCCACCCGGCATT